>QBMS01000016.1 GCA_003249095.1 Snowella sp. | reverse complement strand
GCGGGAGGGGGAGTTCCTGGTGGGGCGGGTGAAACGATGGGATCGGTGGGTTTTTGAGAAGACATAATCCCTTTTTGCTCCAGAATTTTAAAGCGGGTCACCAAACCGATCGCGCCTTTACGAGTCAGTTCGCTCATTAATTCATTATCGGGCGTATCACTCAACTCAGTGGTAATCGTATATTTAACCCCCGTTGGAACAGTTACAGTCGGCCCTGCTGGCTTGTCTGCTGCCCCTGATGCTGGTTGTTTAGGGGCCGTTGCTCCTCCACCGCTATCGGTTTCAATTCCTGTAATCGGTAAAGGATTCGCCGTTGCAGTGACTAGTTTTGTACTATCCGCCTTAAAAAATCGGGAATTTTGCAAGGTTAAAAGAAAGTCATTGAGATCGGCGTAATTTCGGGAAAATCCTGTCAAGGTTAAGACGCGATCAGCTTGCTGGATACCACTGATTTGTACGGTCGCAGGAGTCTGATCCGTTAAATCCTGCAAAATGGCAGACCAGGGCTTAATTTGATTAAAAACTCCGACCAAACCTGCAATATCATCATCAATAGTCTTGATTTTGCCCTCTATTTCTTGAATCTTTTTATTTTGGGCATTGAGTTTGGCGAGTTCTGCTTCGAGCGTTTGAATATTTGCCTGGGCTTGCTCCTTTTGCCAACCCACAAATAATAGGGATAAACCCGCCAATAGGGGCAAAACCACCATCACCCCCGCTCCGATATAGATCGGTAATTGTTGCTGGAGAGAAGGGCCGTCCGCCGTAGCAGCCACCACAGGGCCTTTGATTTCTAGGTTTCGGTCTGTAAGAAAGTTAACGTCTAAGCTATACATGGGGCATCATAAATATCAAATGGCTATAGTTTGTCGAAATCCGCCTTAATTAAACCTCTCGTAATCCTAGACCTAGAACGGTTCCGAGGCTTGAGCGTTCCACATTGGAAAAAGTCTGATCGACATCGATCGCCAAAGAAGTAATGGGATCAATCTGGAGAGCAGGAATACTCAATCGTTGGGTCAGATACTCATCTAACTGAGCTAAACCACCGCCAGGCCCCGCCAGTAGCAACTGGACAACCTCTAAATCTTCACTTTGATTTAAGTAAAAATTGATAGAGCGACGCAGTTCATCGGTTAATTCCCCCAAAACCCGCATTAAAGCACTCATCCCAGGGTTGATCGCCGTCCCCTGGGTACTCAGAGTATCAAATTGAGTGACAGGAATGGTCATCCCCTGCAAAATTTCAGGACTACGGGATGGGGGTAAATTCATGGCCCTTGATAGGGCATTTTGCATTTGAAAAGTACCGATGGGAACTGTCCGTGAAAATTGGGGAACCCCATCGACCACGATCGCAATTTCCGTATTATCAAACTCCACATCCACCAGAACAACGGCTTCCTTGGAACCAAATTGGCGCAATTGTTCCCTAATTGTCCTAATGAGCGCAAAGCTATTAATTTCTAAGACATCAACCTCTAAACCCGCCTGTTGGAAAGTATCCAAATAGGAATCCGTCACCTCCCGACGAGTCGCCACTAATAAGACCTGAACTTTTTCAATTCCATCATCGTCTTCAAAAAAACCTAATTTTTGGTAATCCAAATCGACTTCTTCCCTCGGATAGGGCAAATAGAGGGCCGCTTCATGATTTAAGACCATATCCCGTAATTCTTGCTCATTTAATTCGGCGGGAACAGGAATAATCCGAATAATCGCCTCCCGCATGGGAACGGCTGTGGCAACTCGTTTGGCAGTAATTTTATGCTCTTTAAATAATTCTTGGATCAACTCAGCCAGGGTAGGAGAATCGATAATTTTGCCTTCCTCGAAAATCCCTTCTGGCACATCTGTGGTACAGAATTTTCCTAACTTATAGCCCTGAGCTTGCTTAGATAGTTGTACTAAGTTAAGTCGCTCAGGGGTAATCTCTAAACCGACTCCCTGGCTTTTTCTACCCAGAAGACTCGATAAATTTAAACCTTTTAATCCTTGTAAACTTTTGAAACGACTCAACATATTTTTAAGTAATCAAGACTGATTTAATAGAGCAACCGAGGAAAAAGCAGAACGTAAGAGAACCCTAACTTATCCTATCCAATTCAGGTATAATGTCAAGCAAAAATTAAATTTTTGTATTATTTATGGAATTTTCCATTATTTTTTATCAATTTCTAAAATTAGTTCTATCCTAAAAAGTATTTAGTAGATTATTGAACCGTGAAATTACGGTAATTTATCATCTTTATTTTTTATCTTTTGACTATCCTCGATTTAGGGGGGGGAATCGCGATCGCCCAGGAAAGATTTGTCAACAGCTTAAACAGAAGGGGGTAAACGAAATGAAAGATCTCGCACCGTATTATCGCATCCTGGGTTTAGAACTAGGCGCGTCCCTAGAAGAGATTAATCAGGCCTATCGAGACTTAGCGTTTATTTGGCATCCCGATCGCATTCCATCAGGGAATGAAAGACTATTGGAAAAAGCGATCGCCCGTCTCAAGGACATCAACCATGCCCGTGACCAATTACGTCAAGCCCAAATCCATTCCGCTTCATCCACCGCATCGTCTGAACCCAAACCTGAGCCAAAAACCAAACCTAAAACCGAGCAAAAATCAGATAAAACCAATACTTCGAGTCATTCTTCTCGCTCTAATCCTCCCAATCCCCCCAATCCTCCCAATCCTCCAGAGCCATCGGTGCAACGGCCTTTTCATCGGGATCTCAGTGGGGCAGATTTTCGGGGGGCTAACTTAAGGGAGAAGGATTTTTCAGGGCGAAAATTAATCCAAGCTGATTTAAGTCATGCCGATCTGAGTGATAGTTTTTTACATAAGGTCAACCTCGAAGCCGCTAATTTATTTGGGGCTAATTTGTTTAGGGCGAATCTTCTGGGGGCAAATCTGAGAAAAGCCGACCTACGGGAAGTGAATTTAATCGGTGCGGATTTGAGCGGAGCCGATCTCAGCGAGGCGGATTTGCGGGGAGCCAAGATGATGGCGGGCAATCGTCTGATGGTTAAATTAACAGCGACAATTTTGACGGGAACCATCTTACCCGACGGGACAATCCACCAATAAGGATGTTTCTCGCAAAAAAACTACCTTGATCAAGCCCCCTAAATCCCCCAATTCTGGGGGACTTAATGATATTAAGTTTGTAAGAAATGGCCTAAGCATTCATCAAGCCTCATCGTTTTGGGCTGATTGAGCGTAATCGGGATTGATTTGGGTGACAAGATGGGATAATTCGGGCAGAATCAGATTCTCCAAAGCCAGTTTGACCGCATTCGATGAGCCAGGTAGTGAAAAAATGAGCTTGTTTCGATAAACCCCCGCGACGGCACGGGAGGCGATCGCCCTAGAACCAATTTCTTGATAACAGAGAAAACGAAAAATTTCCCCAAAACCAGGTAACGTTTTTTCCAATAAACCCGCGATCGCATCAAAGGTGGTATCCCTGGGGGCAATCCCCGTACCACCGTTTAAAATAATCACTGCCAGATTGGGATCAAGACTCAGTTGTTCTACCTGCGATCGAATGAGTTCAGGATCATCCTTTAAAATCTGGTAAGAATCCACAATATGGTCTATATGATTGAGATATTGACCAATTAATTGACCGCTACGGTCTGAATCGAGGTCACGGGTGTCACTAACCGTAATAATGGCACAATGTAGGTGAATGCGGGCGGTATCAGGATGGGGAAGGGCAGTCATCATTTTTCTAACTCTAACTATTAAAGCGAGGGACATTGTGATAGTCAGCAAAAAAGTAGTGGACACTTTTTAAATTGATTTTAACGTCCTAAAAAAACATTTAAAAACCCAAAAAAGAGCCGACAATTGAACAGAATTGGTTACTTGATTCACTATAGACTAGCATACCTCTTTAGATAGATCTTCTCTGAAAAATGGTGGAGAGCCGTTCCCTTTCGTTCGGCAATCTCACCAGCTAAACCCTTACACAATAAGCCTTTATAAGGGATTATGAAAGTAATCACTCTACTTGCAAATTCAATCTAAATTCCTTAGAAAGAATTGCCAGATGCCCGACAAATGACAACTGACGATTATTCGACTTCTTCCCTAGCTGATTATTTCTTCCTAAGCCGTTGAACCTTTCAGAAATTGCCATCGTCTAAAAGAATAGGTTATTATGGGAGCAGGTCAAAGTCGTATCGACTTCGTTTTTGTTATTTGTGTATTGATTTCAATCATTTCTGGGAAAACTCAAAGTACAGTGACGGACTTTCTGCTGGTTTAAGGAGTCAACTCGCCAATGCCCACCGCTAATCTCAACAAAACTACTAAACAGCCTCTCTATTCGGCGGATATGGTTCGTACTTATCTGCACGAAATTGGACGGGTTCCCTTACTCACGCATGAGCAAGAAATTGTCTATGGCAAGCAAGTTCAAAAGATGATGCCATTAATTGAACAACGCGATCGCCTAGCTGAAAATCTTGGACGGGAACCCAGTTTACTCGAATGGATGAACTCGGTAAAACTTAACGCCGAAGAATTTAATCGTATTCTTCAATTTGGTAATCGGGCTAAGAAAAAGATGATCGAGGCTAATCTCCGCCTGGTCGTTGCGATCGCCAAAAAGTATCAGAAGCGCAACATGGAATTTTTGGATCTAATCCAAGAAGGAAGCCTGGGGCTAGAACGGGGTGTGGAAAAATTTGATCCCACCAAGGGTTATAAATTTTCGACCTATGCCTACTGGTGGATTCGTCAAGCCATTACTAGAGCGATCGCGCAACAATCGCGCACCATCCGCTTACCCATCCACATCACCGAAAAACTGAATAAAATCAAAAAAACTCAGCGAGAACTGGCTCAAAAACTGGGACGAAATGCCACACCCGCCGAAATTGCCCAGATCCTAGAAATTGAACCTTCCCAAATTCGGGAATACCTGAGCATGGCCCGTCAACCCATTTCTCTCGATGTCCGAGTGGGAGATAATCAGGATACAGAGTTATCCGAATTATTAGAAGATGACGGCATTTCCCCTGATCTGTATATTACCCAGGAGTTAATGCGTCAGGACTTAAACAGTCTCTTGTCGGAACTCACTCCCCAACAACAAACCGTTCTCACCCTGCGTTTTGGCTTAGACGATGGAAAAGAACTTTCCCTAGCAAAAATCGGACAAAGACTCAATATCAGCCGAGAACGAGTGCGCCAACTAGAACACCAAGCTCTAGCCCACCTACGGAGACGACGTTCTAACGTGGAAGAGTATATTGCCGCCAGTTAGGTACTTTTGAAGTCTGAATAATTTTGAGCCAGAAATTTAATTTTCCACAATTGTCTAGAGGTAAGACTTTCTACCTCTTTTTTTTGTGATTTTAATGGGGTTTAATTCAATCCTTTGAATACACCCATGAACTTGCTTGGAATTTATTACGAGATTATTTACGTGATCAGGGAACTCAAGATATATATGGTTCTAGGGATGCAACCCGCATTGCTTTTAGTGTTGGCTTAATTGAGGATGGTGACAGTTGGATGGATATGATTAAAGACCGCAATCAAACGAGTCATACCTATAATAAAGTCACAGCCAAAGCGATCGCGGAAAATATTACAACTCGATTTGGGAAAAAATCTACCAAGGAGCTTTAGCGGTCACCTGCATGAGCCAGGGATGTCCCCACCAGAGTAAGAAAATAAATCCTGTTACCCCCAGATAGGAAGGACGCAGAAATTCTTGCCAACTGAGGGTTTGGCGACCATCCAGAACCGCTTTGAAGGGAATAATCGAGGTTCTTTCTTTGACTTTGAGGAAGGCATCACCGTATTTTTTGAACCAACGGCGATCGCCATGCCAGACCGCAAAAACGTGATGGGCAATTAATCCCAGGGAAGTTAGGAGCGTAAACGTTGTTCCCAGCCAAAGGGTGTGGGCAATGCACCAAATTACCTGGCCAACCATTTGGGGATGGCGACAAATACGGATAATTCCCGTTTCGTAGAGATGGATTTCGGGTTTGGCGATCGCGGCAATTTCCAACAGATTAAAAGTTGCGGGATAGAGCAAGAAAAAAGAAAGAGCCGATAAACTCCAAACCAAGGGTTTAACCCCACTCACACCCTGTACCTGCCACAATTGCAACCCATCGTAACGATGATTAAAAAAGTAAGTGATTAAAACAACGGCTAGGGGAATACTCACTAGGGCAAATAACACTCGATAAGCCCTTGCCCCGATTTTGGTTTCTCCCCAACTCCGTAACGCCGCCAATCCACTGTGGGCGATCGCAAAAAATAAGAGGAGTGCAAGCATCACGCCATGACTAGGGGTTAACCAAGCAAAATTTTCAGACATAAATAATTTAGGGAAAGACTAGATCTTGGACTTCCTATTCTACAAGGCTTTATATCCTCCACAGCCTCACCACACCATCTTGGTCTGCCGAAATCAGTTCTCCACTCTGGGGGTGAAAGGCCAAAGAATTAATCCGATTCGTGTGACCGTGTAATTTGTGGATTTGCTTACCCGATAGAACATCCCAAATAAAAATTAGTCCATCTCGTCCCCCTGCGGCTAAAAATTGACCATCGGGAGTATAAGCCAGGGTATTAACGTAGCTGGAATGGATAAAGGAGGGTTTAATCTGTTTTTGAGAGGCAATATGCCAAATTCTAACACTTTCATCCCAACTACCAGAGGCTAGAAATTCCCCATCGGGACTAAAGGCGACACATTTCACATTGTGGTGATGACCACTAAAATTATGAATTTCCTGTCCCGAATCCACTTCCCATAGACGCAGGGTTTGATCCTTGCTGCCCGACACCAGTAATCGACTATCAGGACTAAAGGCGAGACTGGTGACTTGATCTAAATGTCCCTTCAAAATGCGTAGGGATTTATTGCCAAGTAACGCTAACCATCCCGATGACACATCCCAAATTCTGACCGTCTTATCCAGACTGGCCGAAGCTAAATATTTACAATTAGAACTAATGGCAACCGCACTGATCCAATCGGTATGTTCCGAAAAGGTTCTGACTACCATACCGAGGGAAATATCCCATAATCTGACGGTATGATCCCAACCCCCCGACAAAAGATATTGATTATCTGGGCTAAAGGCCACACTCGTTACTGCATCTCGATGGCCTTCTAATAACCCTGCTTCCGAGCCGTCTGTTACTTTCCAGAGGTGGATCATCCGATCATTATTTGCCGTCGCAATTCTTTTGCCATTGGGACTACAGGCAACTCCATAGACCCAATTATGATGTTGTTTTAGGGAACGATATTCCTTGCCCTGGACGACATCCCACACTTTAATGGTTTGATCATAACTACCAGAGACAAGATAGCGATTTTGCGGGCAAAAGTCGAGGGAAATAATCGTATTTTCGTGTCCCTGAAAGCGTTGAATTTCCTGACCTTCGCTCAAGTGCCAAAGGCGAATAGATTTATCCTGAATGCCAGAACTAGAGGCGAGTAAACGATTATCCTGACTAAACACTAGGTTTTTTACCCAGTCAAGGTGGCCTTTTAATCTTTTTAGGGGTTTGGTGGTGGGAATTGACCAGAGTTGAATGGTATTGTCCCGACTGCCAGAGGCGAGGATTTGTTCATTGGGACTAAAAACCAAACTTTCAATACTTTGTTCGTGTCCCTGGAGGGAGCAGATTTCCCGACCTCTTTCTACATCCCACAGATAAACATTTCCGTCCAGGCTACCCGTTGCTAAATATTTTCCGCTCCCACTCACGGCTAGTTGCGCGATCGCACCCATCGGTTTAAAAAATTGCTTTAAGGATTCACCTGAGATGGCATCCCAGGAGGTAACAATTTCGCTCTTTTGTCCACAGAAAAATAATTGATCTTGATTACTACAAACTACGTGACAAATCGGTTGCTCATGGCCCTGAAATTGTTGTACCAATCTGCCCGTTGACATTTCCCAAATATAAACCCATTGCTGAAACACTAAAATCAACAATTTATGATCGGGACTCAGGGTTCCACAATCGACGGGACAATCCACTTCCCAAAGCGCCTTCGCCGTTGATAACTGAAAAAGCGTCGCTCCTCCTGCGGCAATGACCACCACCAAATCTTGAGAAAGGGTCAATACTTTTCGGATGACACCCCGTCCAAAACGCTTCTGCATTCCCTCCTGAAGAAGATCCGATAGGGGAAATTGACCCCGTAGCGTCTCTATGGTTGGAGCGACAGTATAATGCCCGTTACCGTTTCTTTCCTGTAATGACTGGAAACCCGCTTCCCACCACTCTCGAACACTCGCAGGGCGATCGCTGCGATTTAGCTGTAAAGCAGTCATCACTAGGGTATCCCAGGGAGCAATTAACCCCTCTGGATGCCAATTTTTATGCTCATTTAAACGCTTCATCGCAGGGGGCGGAAGTTTCCCCGTCAATAATTGATGGAGCATCATGCCCAACTCAAATAAATCACTTTCAGGCCCCAATTCTCCCCCCGTCATAATTTCAGGAGCCGCATAATTTTCCGTAAACAAACGGGTTTCCATGCGCCGAGAATCGATCACCTGTCTTGCCGCCCCAAAATCAATCAAGCAAATCTTATTCTCTGGGGTCAAAATGACATTTTCAGGCTTGAGGTCTAGGTGATAAATTCCTGATTGATGGATTGCCGTTAGGGCCTCAACAATTTGTCCCACGATACTTTCTACTTTTGGCAAAGAAAACCGATTGCCCTGCTGTTTTTTGAGAATATAGCGGAGGGTTCTACCCTTGACCAAATCCATCACCATATAGGCAGTGTCATTGTCCTCAAACATATCGTGGACACGGACTACATAGGGGTGATTTAACTTCGCCAGGATGCGCCCCTCTCCCATGAACCGTTGTAACCCACGACGATAGGAATGTTCAGAATTATCAGGTATAATGACCGACTGATTGACTTGATTACGCATCGCAAATTCAATCGGATAGAATTCCTTGATTGCAAAAACTTCATTTAAAGCGGTATGGTGAGCTTGATAGGTAATGCCAAAGCTTCCCCTTCCGAGGGCATAATCCAGACGGTAAGTCTGATTGCGGAGTAAGGTTTCTTGCGCTAACACATCTCGTAATAAAGAGGGAAAGTGAATCTTACACTGGGGACAATATTCCGCAGTGGAGGGGATTTCTTCCTGATGACAATTGAGACAGCGCATTGAGCAAGGATTAAATGAAAGATTGGTGACTGACGAAACAAAAGATGATCCTATTTTGCCTGTTTGATGGTTGATATGAAATAGATTAGTGTTAAGTTTTTTTACGCTCAAGCCCTAAGACATTGACCGAATTTTCGGGAGACGTTATGCCAAACCGTTAGTCAGAATAGTCTGTGCAGTTTTTTTCTTCGTGATGTCTTGTCTAGTTAGGATACGTTTTTGCAAGAAATCTCATGTTAACTCAAACCCCTCTATCTTCTATTGCAAGACAGTTACGAGCTTTTGGATGTGATCTAACTCATGGGTTGCCATGAGGGAGAAGCGCAATCGGCTACTGGGAACTGTCGGGGGACGTATGGCGGGAACAAAAATTCCTGCTTGACGGAGTTTTTCAGAAAGTTTTAGAGCATCTTCTGTTTTACCTGATTTTAAACATAGAATCGGGGAGTCGGTCGGAAAAAAATCTAATTGTCCCAAGTGTTGTTTAAAAAAAGCGACATTTTCCCATAATTTTTGGCGACGTTGGGGTTCTTGGTGAATAACTTGTATGGCGGCGATCGCGGCGGCGGTATCGGCCGGAGAAAGACCCGTTGTATAAATCCAAGTGGCGGCACGATTGCGTAAATAATCGATTAATTTGGCACTGCCTGCAACATATCCCCCTAAGCTTCCCAGGGCTTTACTCAGGGTTCCGATTTGGATAATTCCTTCCCTTTGACAGCCAAAATGCTCAACAATTCCCGCGCCTGTTTTTCCCATGACTCCTGTTGCATGGGCTTCGTCAATGAGGAGCATAGAATCATGGGTTTGGGCCAGATTAATCAGATCGGGGAGGGGACAGGCATCGCCATCCATGCTAAAAATACTGTCGCTTACTATCAGGCAACGTCGGTATTGAGGACGGTTTTTTTGCAATTTTTCAGCTAAATCCCATATATTTTGATGTTCATATTCAATAATGACCGCACTACTCAGCTTGGCTCCGTTTTTCAGGCTGGAATGATTATATTGATCGCTTAAAATTAAATCCCGTTGGCCCACTAAGGCGGTAATCGTTCCCAGATTGGCCAAATAACCCGAACTAAAAACAAGAGCGGCTTCCGTTTGTTTGAATTCGGCGATCGCGTTTTCTAGGGCTTGATGAATCGGTCGATGGCCACTGAGGAGCCGTGAGCCTGTGCTACCCGTTCCCCATTCCTGAACGGCGGCGATCGCGGCTTGTTTGAGACGGGGATCAGTGGCTAAACCCAGATAATCATTACTGGCAAAATTAATGAGAGATTGACCGTCAATTTCAATCACGGGGCCTGGTGGACTGGTTATGGATTTCGGCGATCGATACCAGTTAGCCTGATGAATCGTTGAGAGAGTTTTCTCTATCCAATCGTAGGGATCAATTTTAGACTTTTTCATCATTTTTTCTTTTAGTATCCTAATATTCCCTTAATTTAAGGATTTAACGGTCTTGAATCCTGACAGGAAAATCAATTTAATTAAACCGCGATCGCATTGATATCGAATTAATTGATAATGTTCCAAACCTGTTGATCCTATTTTTGAAAGGCACTGAGTTTATTTATTAGGCACGATCTTATCCACAGACTCAGGACATTACTGAAAATTTCTCACATAACATAACAACAAGCTTAATTATGCCAATTTGCGTGCCTATTTATGAACTACAGAGAATTTTAACTCAAAACTAACTCTTTGGGAAGATCGCCAATGATCCATTTAAAAATCTTAATATCATTTAAAACCTGACCCAAAATCAAAGAATCTTGCGCTAAAATCATCGCTTTTTCAGCTTTTTGTTTCGCCATATTTCCCGCATTTCTCACAAAAAGTACGATCACTAACCCCAATAAGTATTACAGAATATGAGTTTTGACGGGTTGCTTAATTCGGAGCAAAAACGACAGTGTGTTGTTAGGATTTAACTTAAGATCATCATCAACTAGACATTGAAAAAGAACGAATTATATTTTCTTTGCTAAATCCTAATAATGAACTTTATGAAGTATTATAAATACTAAAACATCTAGGCTCAAAAATATGTACGTAAGCTTTGGGATCGTGTTTTTATGAGTGAGTGATTAGGAGAGCATATTTTAGGAGAGGGTTATTGATTAGGCGATCGCCGTCTCCAGATTGATAATAGAAAATTGGTTAAATTAACTTTTATAAAAACAAAAAAACTCGCCTAGAAATGAATCTAAACGAGTACCATCTATTCCCAGCTTTTAGGCCGCATCATCATCGTGGGCAAAACGGTTATATAAGAAATCAAGAGCATAGTTACGCAATTTGTAATATTCTGGATCTTCCATAATGCGATCGCTTTGTTTCTTCTCGACAGTGCAAGATAACGCAAGTATTCTATTTCTAGAATAAAAACATTCTATTTTTAGAATAATAAGGTTGCGTGTTTGGGAGATGTGTTATATGATGTAGGAGCGATATTCTTAAAGGGGATTTTGGAGTATGGGACAGATGTATCGGGTATTAGAGGGTTTATCTCGTGGTTATTCGGATAATTCCCTGGAGCTACTAAATAAATTGATTGAGCATCCCAACGGTATTCAACTACTGGAGTTATTTAAGGATATCTGTGAGCAGACACAGCAAAATCAACAAGCGTCTGTTGAAATTGTTAAAGGTCGTTCGGCCAGTCGAGTAATGCTACTAAACGCATTGGACTGGGCCAGGGAACAATTGATCATTGTCAGTCCTTGGCTGAGTAAGCGGAGTATTGACCAAGATGTTCTTTTGAGAATGAATGCCTTACTGGATAGGGGTTGTCGTTTAGCGATCGGCTGGGGATACAGCTACGATATTCGAGGAATACATCCTGATGGTCGGTTGATCCAAATTAGCAAAGATGGTCAGTGCGTTGTTCAGGTGGATAGTACAAGAAGTTATGATGCCTATCCTGATTTGGTCAAACTAAAAAATCAATATCCTGAACAGTTTGAATTAAAGTTATTGGGAACGCATGAGAAATATCTTGTTTGCGATCGCCAATTTGCGTTAATGAGTAGTCATAATGTGTTGAGTTCGAGGGAAACGCTCTATGCCCCAAGGGAGATTGGCTGGAAAACAAGCGATCCTGATTTACTGGATGAGCAGATCCAAATCTATCGGGAGGCTCCAGACCTACGCTTGAATCTCAGATTAGCCAAAGAGTTCAGCCATTGTTAAGCTTTTTTCAATAACTCCTTTAACAAAATATTCTAAATATGTCATAATAAATTAGAGGCGAATCGAGGTGAGTCAGCAATGGCAAATAAAATTCTATCGTCAAGCCAACGGCACGGAACCTGTCAAGGAATTTTTACAGGCTTCTGTCCTTACTCAGGCGGAGTTAAAGCAAATCAAGGCTCGTCTCAAACGCTTACAAGAAATGGGCTTTATGTTAATGGTAGAGCGATCGGATATTTTAGAAAAAGTTGATGATAATCTCTACGCTTTACGTTTAGCCAATACGCCCAATAATCCTCGTATTTTTCTTTGCTTTGTCAAGGAAAGACTGCAAATTTATTTATTACATGGTTACAAGAAAAAAGATCGTAAAATTCCGAAACAACATTTAAATATCGCCCTACAGCGAAGGGATTCAATTCTCAACCAAGGAGACGACTATGACACTCAATAACCACGAAGGAAGTGATGTTTTCGATTATTTCCAAGAGGTTCTGCCAGAAACACCAGAAACTCACTTGATTGAATGTCAAGAATTATTCCGCATTGATCTCACTCAGGCGATGCGAAATCTTCGTAAAGCAACGGGATTGACTCAAAAAGAGGTTGCGGAAAAATTGGGGGTCACTCAAAGTTGGGTCTCTAAACTGGAAAGTGCTAACAATGATCATACTTTTGAATCTGTTTTAGCCTATTTAGACGCATTGGGAGCAGATTTTGAAGCCTTAATTTATTGGCAGGGCAAGGAATTTACTCGTGTCAGCACCGAATTAAAACTAATGGATGAAAATGAACTTCAAATAAGTGAAGATCAAACAGAATCTTCTTTAAATTTAGTGCCGATAGAATCTCAAAATAAGTCATCTACAGTCAATAATATTATTCGTAAACAAGGTTTTTGGGGAGCCATAGCAGCATGAAAGTTATTACCTTTTATTCCTATAAGGGTGGCGTTGGTCGAACCTTAGCCGCTTCTAATTTTGCGGTTTATTTAGCTAAGTTAGGGCTGAAAACGGTTGTCATTGATTTTGATTTAGAGGCCCCTGGCATTAATGCTAAATTTGGATTGCCTGAATTATCCAGCAATCAAAAAGGTTTACTAGATTATATTTTGTTATTTCAGCAAACTAACCAAGCAATGGAATCACTACAGGATATTTTGATTCCAGTTCCTTTAGATAATACTGAAAAAACAACTCTTTGGTTAATTCCCGCAGGTCAATATTTGTCTGAAAACTACTATCGCCAATTAAATCAATTAGATTGGAGGGTTGTTTTTTCAGAAGAGCGTGATGGAGTTGGTTTTTTTCAACAATTTTTGGCTCGTCTTAAATCAGAATTAAATGCAGATTTTGTAATTATTGATTCTCGTACAGGAATCACAGAAATTGCAGGTTTATGTACCCAACAGTTAGCGGATGAAGTGGTGGTGCTTTCTTCTTTAAGCTCGGAAAGTATTCAATTTACGAAGCATATTAAAAAACTGATTCAAAATAGTCAGATTTCTAAAGCATTAGGCAAAAATATTGATATAAAAGTCGTTGTTTCCCGTGTTCCTAAACCTGATGATTTATTGGGCTTTAAGGATAAATACTGCCAAATTTTTGAAACACCAGAAGACAAGCTATTTTTTCTGTTTTCTTGTCCAGCATTAGAACTCAGTGAGTTTTTAGCTATTAGTAAACCAGATACTAATGAAGAATTAGTGAATAACTATGTTACGCTCTTCTACGCTCTTGATTTAGAAATTGCAAAAGATAAAATTATTGCAGAAATTGAGAAAGTTAGTCAAGGAATTTTGCGTCTCTCCCCCGAAGAAGCAGAACAAAAAATTATTCAATTAACAACAATGTATCCTGATCCTGAAGCATATAGAGCGGCTATGCGATTCTTTAGGTTAAGAAGACAAGATAATAAAATGAAACTTTTTGCATGGAAATTATTTGACTCACTGCCCTCTCCTAGTGATGATGAAGTACAGGTTATTTTAGCAGAAAGCTATTTGACAACTGCAAAAAGTTTTTATACTACTAAGAAAGAATTGCCTGATTTGTTTCTAATTAATGCTATCAAAGCTATCGAGCCACTACATCTAAATAATTTGTTAGAAATTGAAAAAATTTTAATTTATGCTCAGTTATTGGTAGATAAAAAAGAATATGATAAAGGTTTAAGAGTTGTATCTGAATTTTGTGAAGATGAGCAGCTTAGCTATGAACTTCGGTATGACTTTTGTTCTCTTGCATCTCGTTGCGCCTATGGCTTAGAAGAGTGGAAATTATATACTGAGTTTGATGAAAAAGCTAAATCTCTTCTTGTTGAAGATATGCCATTTTAAAAAAAATTGTGATTTATTTTTACAAAATAATCAAAATCTAAAAAACTCGCTTAAAAATACATCCAAGCGAGTATCACCTATTCCCAACTTTTAATCCGTATCGTCGTGGGCAAAACGATTATATAAGAAGTCCAAAGCATAGTTACGCAATTTGTAATACTCTGGGTCTTCCATAATACGATCGCGATCACGGGGCCGAGAGAAAGGAATCGTCATAATTTCCCCGATTTTAGCGTGGGGGCCATTGGTCATCATGACTAGGCGATCGGCCAGAAATAAGGCTTCATCAATATCGTGGGTAATCATCAACACCGTACAACGATGATCGTTCCAAATTTGCAATAATTCTTCCTGTAATTCTTCTTTAGTAATGGCATCTAAAGCTCCAAAGGGTTCATCTAAAATTAAGACCTGGGGACGAATGGCTAAAGCTCTAGCAATAGAAACCCGTTGTTTCATCCCTCCCGAAATTTGCGGTGGTTTCTTGTCCATTGCTTCCGTTAAACCCACCATTGCTAAATGCTCTTTAGCGATCGCTTTTTTCTCGGCTTCTGATTTATTGGGATAAACCGAATCTACCGCTAAATAAACATTTTCTAAGGCTGTTAACCAGGGCAAAAGAGCATAACCTTGGAAAACCACCATGCGATCGGGGCCAGGTTCCACAATGGATTTACCGCCAACTCGAACGGAACCTTCTGTGGGATGGGCAAAACCTGAAACCATGTTTAACAAAGTGGATTTACCGCAACCAGAGTGACCGATCACGCAGATAAATTCGCCTTCATTAACTGTTAAATTAACATCTTCTAAAACAGTGTAGGGGCCGCGAGGAGTTTGATAAACTTTGGACACATTTTCAATGGTTAAAAATGATTCAGTCTTAGTGAGAGTTGCGTTCATGGGTTGGGTGAGAAATTCTAAGGTTTGCATGATAGTTGAGATTCATTAATTAAAAAATTGCGGAAATTTCTGGTCAATTTTAGAGTCTCGTAGGGACATAATATATTATGTCCTTACAATTATTTATCGCTTAAGAAACAAGCAATCTTTGACCATCTAAATGCACTTCGGCCATGGTGAAATTGCGATGAATCTCTAAATGGGTGAGGTAAGAAATGGGATCATCGGCGTTAAATTCAATGCCATCAAATAGGGCGATCGGTTGCCGTTGATAATTCACATCTATGTCCAACTCCCTGGCGGCGGTACTAAAGACACCCACACGACAAACCCGTTCTAAAATTTCTACCCAATTACGCGGGAAGGGAATCTCACCCCATCGGGCCATTTGGGTCATCATCCAGAGATGTTCAGTCCGACTAGGACGGTTAACATTGTCTCCAAAAAAGAGGTGATGGGCATATTCCACAGTCTTATTCACGTCACAGGTATATTGATTCGGATCTCCTAAGCGAATGTATTCAATAGAAGTACTCAGATAATTGCGACCCGCTAAAATTTCCCGTATTTCCTGTTCGTGTTGGGAATTTGAACAATATTCACAGGCTTCTAACAAAGCTTTCACTAAGGCGATATGGGTATTGGGATATTTGATCGCCCAATCTTCCCGTACTCCCAGCACTTTGCCTGGATGACCTTGCCAAATTTCCAAATCCGTCGCAATGGTGAAACCAGCCCCTTCGATCGCCGCCCGTAAATTCCAAGGCTCACCGACACAATAACCGTCAATGGTTCCTGCTTTCAAATCCGCCACCATCTGAGCGGGGGGAATGGTTTTCAGGTTCACATCGCGATCGGGATCAATACCATTAGCCGCTAACCAGTAGCGCAACAGAAGATTGTGCATTGAAGAAGGGTGTACCATGCCAAGGGTATGATTTTCCCCATCGGATTCCAGTAATACCTTTTTAAAATCGGCGGCAGTATAAATACCCTTTTCGTATAATTCCTTACTGAGGGTGACACCATTGCCATTGCGAGTCATTGTCAGAGCGGTCACAACGGGTAAGGATTCTTCCTGATGGCCGCCTGCGGTTAACCAAGTGGGCATTCCCGAAGGCATTTGCGCCGCGTCCAGATAACCCCCTGCAATGCCGTCCACAATGCCGCGCCAACTGGTTTCCCGTACTAGATTGACCTCATCCAGTCCGTGTTTGACAAAAAAGCCTTTTTCCTTGGCAATCACTAGAGGAGCGCAAGCCGTTAAAGGGACATAACCTACTTCTAAATTGACTTTTTCTAGACCATGACGGGCAATAGTCGTAACTTTTTTAGCGCGTAATTTTTTGATTCGTTTCTGTTGGTTCAAAAAGTAAATAATTTCACTACGTAAACTGTAGTAACTGGGATGATTAACGACTTCCATACGTTTGCGAGGACGGGGAATATCGACTTCCAAAATGCCGCCAATCTTAGAGCAGGGGCCATTGGTTAACATAACGATGCGATCGGATAATAAAACCGCTTCATCGACATCGTGAGTCACCATTACCGAGGTAACCTGATATTCCTCACAAATCTTCATTAATTGTTCTTGTAAATTCCCCCTCGTTAAAGCATCTAAGGCTCCAAACGGTTCATCTAGTAGCAATACTTTGGGACGGATAGCCAAGGCGCGGGCGATCGCCACCCGTTGACGCATTCCCCCTGATAATTCCTTGGGTAATTTCTCTACGGCATGACGCAAACCGACGAGATCAATATGTTGTTCAATAACGTCATTTTGTTCTTGGACAGTGCTTCCTGCCATCACTTCTTCAACGGCTAGAGCAATATTTTGACGCACCGTTAACCAAGGCAAAAGGGAATAGTTTTGGAAAACCACCATGCGATCGGGGCCAGGTTGTTTGATGCGTTGACCTTCGAGAGTAACAACTCCTTCCGTCGGTAAGTCTAAACCTGCAATCATATTTAAAAGTGTCGATTTACCACAACCAGAGTGACCAATCAGAGAAATAAATTCACCCTTTTTAATTTCTAGATTAATTCCCTTGAGGGCGATATATTCACCACCGCCAGAGAGAGGAAAAACTTTGTCAATATTATCAATTGCAACGAAACCGCTCATAGTTTTAAATCCTTAAAAATGAATAATAGTTTTGTAGGGGGGTATTGCCTACGCCCAGAAAATCTTATGTAGGGGCGCATAGCGTGCGCCCAAAAATTGTCATTATTGATTTACTCTTTGACAATCAAAGTCTGAACAAAAGCCATTAACTTATCCAAAATTAAACCGATCGCGCCGATATAAACGAGAGCCAAAATAATGTCACTGATGTAATTATTTTGGTAGGAATCCCAGATAAAGAAACCAATCCCGACAATACCCGACATCACAATCTCAGCCGCAATAATCGCTAACCAAGCCAAACCGATCGCAATCCGTAAACCCGTGAAAATATAAGGTAACGCCGAAGGAATGAGAATTTTTAAAAAGAACTTTTGAGGCGCAAGTTGTAACACTTTCCGAACATTAATATAATCCTGGGGAATTTGTTGAACGCCAACCGCCGTATTAATTAAAATCGGCCAAACTGAGGTAATAAAAATTACAAATAATGCCGCAGGTTGGTTTTGTTGCAAGGCCGCTAATGCTAAGGGAACCCAAGCTAAAGGCGGAACCGTTCTCAAAAATTGAAAGAGAGGATCTAAAGCTTTATTCCAAAATGAATTTAGGCCAATGACAATACCAACAGAAATACCGACAAGAGCAGCCAAAGAATAACCAATTAACACCCGTTGCAGACTAGCCATTGCTTGCCAGAACAAACCCACATCCGTACCACCACGATTAAAGAAAGGATACATTAAATAAATGCGAGTCCGTTCATTAGTAATTAAATCCGTTGGAGGGGGTAATTTAATCAATCCTGTCATCGAACAGAGTTGCCAAACAATCAGAAATCCTAAAATCCCGACAATGGGGGGTAAGATATTTTGGGAATTTTTGCGCCAGAATTTGGCGAAGGGATTGGGACTAGGACGGGTTGTTCTTAAAGTAGTTGCCATAATGTAAAGCTCCTTTATTGAGTTAATAGTTGATAGTTAAGGGTTACTCATTAAACTTTTTTGATAGCGAGACTATCCAGATAGGCTTTAGGATTTTCAGGATCAAAAACTTTGCCATCAAAGAATTTTTCGACTCCCCGCGAATCGCCTGTCGGAATATCGGTGGCGGGAATAGCAGCTTCTTTTGCTGCCTCTTTCCACAGATCAGAACGATTAACTTTATCAATCAAATTCTTAGAAGTTTCCAGATAGGTTTTAGGTAAGAAACCCCAACGCACACTTTCGGTTAAAAACCAAAGATCAAGGCTCTTATAGGGATAGGAAACGCTACCGCGATCCGTTTTCCAATAACGAACAGCCATATTAAAATCATCAATGTCGGGCTGACCATCTCCCATGACGTATTTGCCCATAAACATCGGCTCTAAGGTTGCCGCAGGAACATTAAAATAACTTGCTTTAGCAACAATTTGAGCTAATTCTTTACGGTTTTCGGGCTTGTCACACCACTGCTGGGCATCCATTACGGCTTTTAAAATTGCTTTGGTTGCCTTAGGATTTTTATCGACCCAATCCGCTCGCATTCCTAAATATTCTTCAGGATGAGACGGCCATATCTGAGCCGTTAAAGCGGCAACAAAACCAATATCATCTTTGATTAAACGACCTGGCCAGGGATCACCCGTACTAAAGCCTTCCATTGTTCCCGTTTTCATATTGGCTACGGTTTGGGCGGCGGGAACGGTTAACAAACTTATATCTTTGTCGGGATCGATTCCCCCTGCGGCTAACCAATAGCGAATCCAAAAATCTTGATTAACTTTCGGAAAAGTATAGGCGGCTCTAAATTTTTTGCCCTCTTTTTGTAATCCTTGGATATAGTCCTTCGCTTTGGACATATCGAGGCTAATATTTTTGCCCATTTGACTTTTGGCGATCGCAATGCCATTACCCTGGGTGTTTAACATGGCCAAAACATACATCGGCACTTTGATACCATTTTTGGTAATCAAGCCTTCAGAAATCAGATAAGGCATGGGCATTTGCCACTGACCGCCGTCAATACCGCCTCCCGCCGAACCAATTTCGACATTATCCCTAGCAGAACCCCAATTTGCTTGCTTAGAAACTTCCGCATCGGTCATGCCATACTTAGCAAAGAAGCCTTTTTCTTTAGCAATAATCAACGGGGCCGACTCAAAAATGGGCGTAAAACCCAATTTAACTTGAGTGGTTTCTGGGGTTGTTTCTGGGGTGAGTTTAATAGGTTTCGCGATCGCGGTTGTACTCGTACTAATGCTTTCGGGAGGATTGCCCAAACAGCCTTTTAAGAAGATGGAACTGCTGGCCGCCATCCCTGCGGTAATTAAAAATTTGCGGCGATTGAACTGATTCATGGTAATAAAATAGATAAAATTTATGTATTGATGAGGATCAATTTAAAGAATCTGGACTAGAAGGCAGAAAGGACTTGAGACTAAAAAGCAGAACCAAAAGCGTAAAGTAAGCAGTAATCGCATAAATAATCGAGTCTGTCAGGGGTGTTTCCTCAATTTGTTGACTTTCATCATAGGGGAAAACTAGAATAGATAAAAGACCCAATATTTTATTGTTGCCATAGATTTTATCTATAAAAAATGAAGCAAGCTACCCTCCATCAATTACAAATTTTTGAAGCGATCGCCCAGCATGGAAGTTTTACCCGTGCTGCCGAAGAACTTTTTTTGACTCAACCCACGGTTTCCCAGCAGATGAAGCAACTGACCAAGGCGATCGGAGTCCCCCTCTATGAACAAATCGGCAAACGCATTTATCTCACCGATGCAGGTAAAGCGGTTTTGGAAGTGGGGCGGGATATTTCCCAACGCTTCAATGATTTAGAAATGACCTTGGCCGACATCAAAGGTTTAAAACAAGGAAACTTGAAACTAGCCGCCATCACCACTGCCAAATATTTTGTACCGCGTATTTTAGGAACCTTCCGCCAACGTTATCCAGGCATTAATATTTCTCTACAAATTGCTAATCGTCAACAAATTTTGGATCGCCTAGCTAACAATTTAGATGACCTTTATTTTATTGGTCAACCACCCGAAGATTTAGAGATTAATCTGCGTCATTTTTTAGATAATCCTCTTGTTGTCATTGCTCCTCGCAATCATCCCCTAGCTCAGGAAAAATTAATTTCCCTAGAACGATTAATCGAAGAACCTCTGATTATGAGGGAATCTGGTTCAGGAACGCGCATGGCAGTAGAAAGTTTTTTTGCTGAAAATCGCTTAAAAATGCGGGTAGAAATGGAAATTGGGAGTAATGAAGCGATTAAGCAAGCAATTGTCGGCGGTTTGGGCTTATCAATTTTGTCTCGGCATTCTTTAGCCCTCGAAGGCCCCCAAGGCCCCTTAGTTGTTTTAGATGTAGAAGGCTTTCCCATTCAAAAACATTGGTATGTGATCTATCCCCGTAATAAACAATTATCGATTGTTGCTCAAACTTTTTTAGATTATCTCTTAACAGAAGGAAAGGAAGCAGCCCAAAATTTTGTTAATGTTGTTTAGGTTATTAAATTAAATCTAATAATTTATAGGCTATGGATGGTCGGGCGGGAACTTCGGTTACGGATGAAAGAAGCTTTTGAAAAAGCAGGTATTAATATTGGTATTCCGCAACAAGCTTTTTTTATGGCAAAATAGCCCTGAATTGAATCAAAATACTAATCCGATTTCAGAAAATAATTAATCTTTATTCAGAACTCAGTTAGTTTAGATTAAAAAATTTAATTCAGTTTGGCGATTGCCTCAAAAAGTTGATCTTCCGTTTGAAAAACAATATACAGTGGCGTTGCTGTTTTTGCCCAATAACCAAGAGCAATCAACAGAACATCTATGACCGTTTCCCATTCGTCTGGATCTTGGTGAGCAAATTTTTCGGGTTGATCATAAATAATAATTCGAGGCGTTGGCTTACACCATTCTAGATCAAGAATACAATCATCAAAGGCATCCCAATTATTCCCAAAATAATCAGGAAAATTCATCGCTTTAGACCAGGTATTTAGAAAAGTTGCTTTATCTATAATATCTTCACCTTTAATATAAAAAGACTGCCAGGAATTGCCTTCAGCAGATTGCAATAACTGATCGATTTTAGTCTCTGGAGTAATTCGATAAAAATAGAAAGAATCCTTTTTTTTAAGGATATCAATTAGGTTTTTCATATTAATACTTAATTCGATAAAAACTTTGATAATGATCTTGGGTATAATAGGCTTCTTGCTTTTGCCCTGTTACAATTCTTCGCGCTCCCCTATTCTTAATTCCTGGAGTCGGAACAGTATATTCTCGATAGTAACCAGTAGGCGCAATAGGAAGAATTTTTTCGCGATTTCTAAAAACAATACCATCTCTATCGTAAGGAAAGGGGCCGCCTTTTTTGATCAAGTCTAAGGTTCTTTTTGCTTCTATCGGTAGTTTTTCAACACTAACAACGGAAATTTGAGTAATTAGCGTTCCGTTAGAATTTGCATCAACAGAGTGAAATAAATTGCCAAGGGAGATTAGAGTAAAGAGTAAAGCAGCAAAAAATAAGCTGAGGTACTTAGTCATGATTCAATGGGGTTCTGATATTGAGATCGTTTTTTAGAATATACGAATTAAAACAATTTTGCAATTTCTTTATTGTAATATTCACCGTTAATCATGATTCCCTAGCTCTTTAAATTAACTATCCTGCAAGATCATGAATATCACACGTTGAACCAATTAAAACCATAATCATTCCTTTTGATAGTCGCTCTTCAGGGGAGGGATTAATTTTAAATTTTTCATCACTACCGATCGCCAAAAGATTCACCCCATAATTTTTTCGTAGCTGTAATTCTGCTAGAGTTTTTCCATCAAAATTTTCGGGAACTAACATTTCCACAATACTGTGTTCGGGATCAAGTTCAAAACGGTCAACGATGGAGGGTTTAGTTAATCGGTAGGCTAAATCTCGTCCTGCTTCTTGTTCAGGAAAAACAATCAGATCAACTCCCAGACGTTTTAAAATATTTTCATGGGTATCGGAAGAAACCTTTGCTACGACATATTTTACACCGCCTTCTTTTAGATTTAAACTCGTTACAATACTTTCTTTAAGATAATTTCCGATCGCAACAATCACGGTTTCAAACTCAAAAATTCCTGCTTCCTTCAGGGCATTCACATCCGTTGAATCCAAGGCGATCGCGTTAGAAACCACTTTTGCCGCTAGAGCTTCTGCCACGAGTTTTTCATCCTGATCAACTCCTAAAACTTCATGACCACTTTGATGTAAAGTTTCACAAACAGACCGACCAAAACGACCCAAACCAATAACCGCAAATTGACGATTATCCTGACGAAGAATTTTGAGAAAGTTCGTTTTTTTCATGGTTTTAAGATGTCATTAAATTATCATTAACCGATTAATAAATTTTCTTCCGCATACTTAATCGTAGTAGGACGCGGATCCCCAATCACTGCCGCTATTAATAAGATTACTCCTACCCGACCAATATACATCATTGCCACAATCAGCAATTGAGATACACCCGATAAACTAGCGGTAATTCCCATCGATAAACCCACTGTGCCAAAAGCAGAAACTACCTCGAATAAAATAGCAACTGCGGCAACGGACGAAGTTAACTTAAATTCAATGAAAGTAATCAAACTAGTGACAATAATAACCGTGATAACAGAACCAAATACCACCGCGATCGCCTTTAAAACTAAAGGGGGTGGAATCGTTCTTTTAAATACAATGACGGATTCTTTTCCCCTGAGTACTGAACGAGTACAATTCGCCAAAATACTCACTGTTGTTGTTTTAATCCCTCCTCCCGTACCACTAGGACTTGCTCCAATAAACATCAGAATCATCGTAATTAATAAAGAATTAACGGCTAACTTTCCATTATCAATTGTATTAAAACCTGCCGTTCGGGTCGTCACAGATTGGAACCAGGCCGCCATCAACTTATCCTTCAGATTAAATTCTGCGATCGTATCAGGATTGTGAGATTCAATAAAGAGAAAAGCAATAGTCCCTAAGACTAAAAGTAAGGAGGTCGCTCTAATAACCACTTTAAAATTTAAGGAAAAATAAAATCGCGTTTTCTTTTTTGCCTTGAGATGTTCCAACCATAGGTAGATCTCAATAATAACCTGATAGCCAATTCCCCCAAAAATAATTAGACCCGTAATCACAAAATTCACAATAATTGAGTCAGAATAGCCCATTAAATTATCTTTAAATAAACTAAATCCTGCATTATTAAAGGCACTAACACTATGAAAAATACCTAACCATAATGACTCACTTAAGTTATACTCCTGTGAGAATTTATAGGTTAAGAAAAAACTTCCTGTTAATTCAAAAATTAGCGTTGTTGCAATAATGGATTTAACTAAATTACGACTTCCTTGTAAAAAAGGACGATCAAAGGATTCTTGGATAGCAAATCGTTGCTGTAAATCAAATTTACGACCAATTAATAACATTAAAAAAGTCGTCATTGTCATATATCCCAAACCACCAATCTGCACCAACAGTAGTAATATTAATTCGCCCCAAAAGGAAAAATAAGTATTGGGATCAACAACGGCTAGTCCTGTCACACAAACCGCCGAGGTTGACATAAATAGCGCGACTAAAAAACTCCCCCAATGCCCTTCTGTGATGGAAAAAGGCATCATCAGCAGTAAAGTCCCTACGGAAATTACTGCGATAAAGCCTAAACAGATTGTTCGAGAAATTGTCATTTGATTACTATTTAGAGACAAAGTGATAGAATATCTAACACAGAAAAAAGTGAATTTATTTTATTGGGTTGTTCCTAAATTCAGTAATTTAAAAATGATTTAATACTAGGGACTTATTATAGGATTGTAATAGATTTGTGTAAAGCTTTTCTAAACGATTAATATTTTCATGAAAAGTATAGCGTTCTAAAACTCTTTCTCTAGCTTTTTTCCCCAGTAGTTCCGTAATTTCAGGATGATCTCGAAATAAAGGTAGCAACGTTCTTAACTGAGTCGTAACTCCCTGGGTTCCTAAAATCGCCCCAGCCCCTCCTTCTAGCACTTCTCCATCGGCTCCTGCATCGGTGGCCAAACAGGCCGCACCACAGGACATCGCCTCTAATAAGGAAAGGGATAAACCTTCTACTAAGGACGGTAAAATAAAAACATCTGCTGCCCGCAAAATATTAATACGAGTCATTTCATCTGCGACAAAACCTAACCAATTAATGCCATATTCTTTCCCATAGTTCATCTGCAAAGAAGGTTTTAACGGGCCGTCTCCTACAATTAATAACTGACATTCATTCCCCATTTCACAGTGTCGCCAAGCTTTTAAAAGGGATTCAACGTTTTTTTCTGGGGCAATTCTTCCTAAATAAACAAATAAGCGTTCAGCTTTAAATTGGGATTTAATGGGCGATTGTCCAGGAGAATATTTATCAACATCCACCCCATTGGGAATAATCACTAACCGACTGCGAGGAACACCGAGTTTAACCAATAAGTGACGTTGTAGTTGGGAAAAAACAATCACCTTATCGTACTGGGCTAAAAATGGTGCGTAGAGTTGGTAGGTTAAAAATTGGGTACTGGAGGAAAGATTGCGTAATTTACTATCAAAAGGAGGATGAAAGGTGGCAACTAGAGGAATCTTTAGGTCTTCACAAATTTCAGGAAGCCGAAAATCTAGAGGAGAAAGGGTTAAGGAAGCATGGACTAAATCAGGTTTGAGTTTTTCCAGAGCGTCGGTTAAAACTTTGCTAGATTTTGGGGTAGGAATGGTATAAATGGTGGATTTAAATAAAAAAGGAAGCAAGACTTCTGCGTAATCTGGCCAACTCTCATCAGGAGAATCTTCTTGGGCAAAATGAAGAAAACTAACCTTATATCCCCTATCGAGCAGGGCATTGGTAACTTCTCGACCATAGGTTACATTTCCGCAAAAAGGTGTTTTTTTTCCTAGCCAAGCAATGTGCATTGAATATGAACCAGAAATTTAAAAGATAAAGTGAATAAAAAAAGTTTTAAAAATAACTTCGATAATCATAGACTAAAGCGATCGCCTTTGCCTGGAGATTTTTCGACAGAAATAAGTTACCAGGGCAGTTATACCCTGATAACTATCGCTTAAACGAGCAATTTTAAGCACTCAATAAGCTACTCATGGCCCTCGCCATATTTTGGGGTTTTAGGGCATCTAGGGCGGCAGTCGGTTCATAGCCACAATGCACCATACAATCGGCACATTGGGGATTCTGGCTCTTGGGCCCGTAGTTTTCCCACTGGGTCTTATCGATCAATTCCTGAAAAGTCTGATAGTGACCTTCATTGAGCAGATAACAGGGTTTTTGCCAGCCTAAAACGCTATAGCTAGGACTTCCCCAGGGAGTACAATCGTAATCCTTTTCACCCATTAAAAAATCTAGAAAAAGGGGATTGTGGTTAAAACTCCACTGTTTTTTGCCTGTTTTCCAAGGAGTGAGAATTTCTCGAAACAGGGCGCGGGTTTGCTCCCGTTTCAGAAAATGTTCCTGGTCGGGGGCCCACTCGTAGCTATAACCAGGAGAGAGCATCATACCGTCTAAGTTCAAGGTTTGCAGAAAATCAAAAAATTCTTGGATTTCCTCCGCTTTAGAACCTTCAAAAATGGTGGTATTGGTCGTAACGCGGAATCCTTTGGCTTTAGCGGCTTTAATGGCTTGGATCGCTTTATCAAAAACCCCTGCTCGGTCAACACATTTGTCGTGATGTTCTTTTAATCCGTCTAAATGAATGCTGAAGGTCAAGTAGGAAGAGGGTTCAAATTTGGAAAGACTTTTTTCCAACAGAATGGCGTTGGTGCAGAGATAGACAAATTTTTTGCGGGCGACTAATCCCTTAACAATTTCATCAATTTGGGGATGCAAGAGGGGTTCACCCCCAGGAATCGAGACAACGGGCGCACCGCATTCTTCTACGGCAGCAAAACACTGCTCTGGCGTGAGGTTCTGGGTCAGAATTTCTGTTGGGTGCTGAATTTTTCCACAGCCCTGACAGGCTAAGTTACAACGAAATAAGGGTTCTAGCATTAAAACTAGGGGAAAATGCTTGTTCCCTTTTAATCTCTGTTTAACGAGATAACTACCCACCACTAAGGCTTGTTTGAGTGAAACAGCCATAAATTTTCTCTCACCACACTATGTTTTGATTTTTTGTCATTATAGAGGTTTTTCGGCGATCGCGGGGATGGATGTTCTCAGTAAAGTTCAGATAGGCACTAAAAAAGCCCACAGGCGTGAGCTAAATTATTGAGGTATTTACCTGTTAGGAAAATCATCCACAATCAGGAAAATAAAATTTATTCAACAATGACTTTTCCGACCATGCCAGCACCACGATGGGGTTCGCAGTAGTAAGGGTATTCACCCGCTTCCGTAAAGGTGGTTGAGAAGGATTCACCGGGGGAGAAAACTAGGGCTTTGTGGGAAAGTTTGGTTGCAACCGCGCTATCTATTTTGCTACCGTCAAAAACAGCGTTATGGGGGGCTAATTTATTATTTACCCATTCAACGGTGTCGCCAACTTTGATAGTAACTGTCGCAGGCTCAAATCCTAAAGCACCCGCATCAGTTCCCATTTTCACCTTGACAGTATCCGCAGAGGCAGGACTCACCGATAAGAAAAAGCTCGTCACGATCAGAAGCAGGCTGGCTAACAATAATCCTAATTTTTTAGACATCTGTGTTAATTTCCTAAAATAATTCTATTGAGAGCGGTTTGACCACTTGTTTTGAAGGCAAGTCTCACCGTCTTTTTTTTCACTAGAAATATCTTACTACGAAGTTTGACGCTTTGTCGTTGGACAAGTCAAAAAAATATAAAATCTCCTAATTTGGGTCTATCGGTTATCCCTACCCCTCTAAACAGTCATAATTAGGGAAAATAAGGTTATACAGATAGTTTCACAAAATGCTGCTATGAAATTTCCCATCCAGTCTCTCTACGGTTTTTATCGCAATGCTGTCCGTAATCCCCGATATCGCTGGTGGATTGTGCTTGGCACATTGGTTTATCTCCTCAGTCCCTTTGATATTTCTCCTGATTTTCTACCGATTTTAGGTGAGATTGATGATTTTGTGTTGGTATCGATGCTTCTCACCGAAGTTTCTTCCTTAGCTTTTGAAAAGTTTAAGTCTCGCGGCTCGGATAGTCTGGAAATAGAAAATGAACCTACCGCAGAAAAATCGGCTCCTGCGATCGACGTTAAAGCCGTTTCTATTGAGTAAAGATTGTTGGGCTACATCAAGTTTGATTCATTTGAGCGGCGATCACCAACCATACCAATTTCTAGTTGATGTCAAGGGTAGGTTTACTATCCACTCTGTGTTTTACCAATATTGATGAAACACCTCTAGCCAAGATTTTAGGGTTTGGGCGCGTCGTGTAGCTGTATTTTCTGAAAGTGATGGACATACTTCAATTAAAAACTGATATGCACTATCAGACTGAATATCTGAAAGATCATTGACATTACTCCATTTTAACCATGATGATCCAACATTTGATGAAAGAAACTGACTCGCTAGAAGTCTCATTCTCTTTTCTTCTGTTGGTAAACCGTTAAGAACAACACTCACATTTGTTGGGTGACTTCGCCAATCGATAAGTCCAAGAATTTCCGAGGCTTTTCGATAGTAGGAAAAATTCCTGGAGCTATTTTCACTTTCTTCTAAAAACTTTTCTCGGATAATTTCTATAGAAGACTTGTATTGAATGAACAATGATACAAGAATTAGAACTTTTTCAAGACTATCGGCTTGGGGAACATCATGAGAAAGAACTATAATTCTGGCCTGTTCTGAATCCTCCATCGGGGGAAGATCTTCTGTAGAAATAGAAGAAACTAAGTATAATTCTGGCTCGTTAGTTGAAATAGCTAGATCTACTTTGAGATTCTCTCTTTTAAGAAGTGTTGCACAGTCTCGCCAACTGCGAACAATTTCTTGACGCTTTTCATTGTTAATATTTTTTTCTAAGTCTTGACGCTCTTCATTGTCAATATCTTCTTCTGATGAGAGAAGAGCAATCGCCTTTCCGAGTTTGGTTGATTCGTTGGAACTTAGATTCATGTGGAGAAATTGAACCCAAGATCCTGGAACTGATCGAACAGGACTAAATGTAGAAATACCTCTGATATCTAACATATTTGCAATTTCTTCAAAAAGACGTTCTATTTTATCAATTGCACTTGCCCCAACTGACCATGAGTTATTGCTTTCAGGATTATCAATACGCACAACAACGGATAAACCGCGATCACGACGAGCATCAGCATTGTCTATAGTCGTTTCGATAGCAGCGAGACAAGACATAATTAGTCGAAGAAGAAGATCTTTTACAGAACGGTGATCAGAACTTACATTATTACGTGAGTAGATTTTCTCTAAAAGATTATTCGCTGATGACCAAATTCGTTGATCCGTATATTTTTCCTTAGAAGCTATTTTTAAAAACTCGTCTAAACCTTCAGTCCACTCTCCTTTAAGAGACAAACAATCAACTTTATCTAATACAGAACGTGCGAGAGCGTTAAGCCGACTTAATTGCTTTAAAGTACGGGGAGCCTTAGCGTAACTCTCTGCCCAGGTTGAAATGAAATCTAAGGTTTGTTCAGCAATAAGTTGTGTTGTTTTATCCAGATCAAGACTCGTCATTAAAAAAGAATCGAGAGCAGGCGTTAATAGTGCAAAAATCGGTAATGTCCAATCTTCCACGCAGGAAATAAATCCTAAAATATTAATGCGTGTTGGGCTATTTACTGTAATTGTTTCACGAGATAAGACGGTTGCTAATAGAAGCCAAAGAACTTCATCTTTAATTTGACGATCTGCTTGGATAAGTTTTTGCCCTAAAATCCCTAAAATAATTTCCGCTTTTTCTTGTGTTCCTAAAGTAAGAACGGTTGAAAAGTGTAAAATATCTTCGTCAATTCTATCAAGTCTGACAGAAATATCTTCAAGCGAATCTATAATCTTATGAAGATCATCGGAGTCGAGAATTTCTTGTAGGGAAATGAGATGGGCTGTCATTTTGGCCTAATTACCAGAAGGAATAAATGTTTTTCCACGATGGATTTCAAGGTCGACACGAGCATTTCTAATAGTGCGTTTACGATCAAAAAAGTTCATAGAAATAGGTTTTCCCATTGGTTCTACTCCACCTGTTTCACTGGCTCTCTTAATACAATTTTCGGCTTTTTCAAAGGCAGAGCTTCTTTGGTTTTGTTGAGAATCGTTACATTCTTTTTTAATATTAGCAAGGAATTCTAAACCTTCAACTTCTGTTACAGGCTGATCCCTTGCCCAAGAATGACTATAGCCGCCCTTCTGGTAAATATCAATATCTTCTCCTTGAGCTTGGAATCTTCCTCTATAGGGAGGTTTTGCACTTGGCATACTAAACTGACACAATTAGCTGAAATAAAAATAAGTATATCTTGTCTATTGACAAATATATAACTCTTGTAGAAGAGATTCCAAGATTTTTGGATACGTTATCATACAATACAATAAAAAAGGCAGAATTCCTTCCAAACTGCCTCTACTCAATATTTGATATTAACTTTCTACGCGATCGCTACTTTCACATGGAGCCAGTAACCGAACGCTTTAAAAATTTGGATAGACTGGGACATAGCACCGCCAGAACCTTGGGCTATCAACGATTGAAGTCGCAGTTGTAGAGCTTTCGCGATCAAGGCTAAGGAAATTTCTATCGAGTAGATACGTGCTTGTTTGCAAGGATAAACTCAGGTTATCAACAACTGCCTAATTTCTGCCTTTTAAAGCCTTTTGAAAATTTTTACGATAGGCGGGATTAATCACCAACAGAGCAGGCCAAAGCAAAGAGAGGGTAATCCGAGTGGGGAAACTACGGCTAAAATTTGTCTGAGAATAACCCGACCAAAATTTCCAGATGCCCCCGATATAAACAAGCCCTAAAACCAATCCAATAATTCCACCCATAATTGCCACAAATTCAATAAACGACTTTGAGTAAAGATTCAGTTCTATTTTATCAATTTTGGCTGATAACTTCCAAAGGACGAACCCGATTTAATAAAGATTGTAATTCATCGCCTTCTAAAACCTCTGTTGTTAATAGTTGACTCGTCATCGTTTCCAATAGCTCTCGATTATCCTGAAGAATGTGTAACGCTTGCTCGTAGGCAACTTCTACAATCTGTTTCACCTCCTCATCGATCGCCCTACCCGTATCTTCACTCAAGGAACGGCGGGGACTAGCTTGCCCATTTCCTAAAAAATTATTAGCAGACCGTTTTTCGTAAGCTAAAGGGCCTAAAGCTTTACTCATGCCATAGAGCGTCACCATTTGCTCGGCAATATCCGTTGCCCGTTGTAAATCATCCGAAGCTCCATTGGTCACACTCTGAAAGATCAACGCTTCTGCGGCTCTCCCTCCTAGTAACATGGCGATTTGTTGACGGAACTCGATTTCTGTCATCAAAAAGCGGTCTTCTGTAGGTAATTTAAGGGTATAACCCAAAGCGGATAGACCACGCGGCACAATGGAAATTTTAGAAACCTTACCGCCCCCTGGCATAACTGCTCCAATAATGGCATGACCAACCTCGTGGTAAGCAACAATTTTTTTCTCCTGTTCCGATAAAACTCGACTTTTCTTTTCTAGACCCGCAATCACCCGCTCGATCGCCTCTTGAAAATCCTTGAGAACAACCTTTTCTCGTTGATCACGGGCCGCCAAAAGAGCCGCTTCATTGACCAAATTGGCTAAATCCGCCCCCGCAAATCCTGGGGTTTGGGTTGCAATACCCTTTAATTCCACTCCCGCTTCGAGTTGAATTTTTTTGGCATAGATCTCTAATATCGCCAATCTTCCCGCTAAATCAGGGCGATCGACTAATACCTGGCGGTCAAATCGACCTGGACGCAATAAAGCAGGATCAAGGGTTTCAGGGCGATTAGTGGCCGCTAGAACAATCACCGTCGAATCACTGGCATTAAAACCATCCATTTCGGTCAATAACTGATTGAGGGTTTGTTCCCGTTCATCATTACTCCCACTCGAAGATTGACCGCCACTACGAGACTTGCCGATCGCATCCAACTCATCAATAAAAATAATACAGGGGGCCTGTTCTTTCGCTTGGATGAATAAATCGCGTACCCGTGCGGCCCCCGTCCCCACAAACAATTCCACGAATTCCGAAGCAGAAATACTAAAAAACGTTACCTGGGCCTCTCCCGCCACCGCCTTAGCCAATAGGGTTTTTCCCGTCCCTGGTGGCCCGACCAATAAAACCCCCTTGGGGATACGTGCGCCAATTTTATGAAACCGTTCAGGATTTTTTAAAAATTCTACAATTTCCACTAATTCCGTCTTTGCCTCTTCCGCCCCCGCAATATCAACAAACGTAATTTTTTCCGATTCTCCCTCCACATACATTTTCGCCTTACTCTTGCCAAAGGCTAACGAATGCTTATCCTCTCCCCGATACAAAATAAACTGCATCGCAAAAACCAAAATCAGGGGCGGAATAACCCAGGCTAACAGGGTTGAAATCCAATTGGGGGAAGGCGCGGGGGCCGCTTCAAAGAGAACTCCTTTTTTTTGTAACCGTTCGGGAAGTTGGGGATCGTAGAGGGGAATAGTTCCCAATAATGGTTCTTCGTTGCTCTCCGTCGGACTATTGGTATTTTCACTCATGTCCCCCGTACTATGAAAGGGATTGTTGGATTCCGTCTCCGTTTTCAAGGGATTACTGGGCATCTTAAACATATCTGCCCCAGGTTGCAGTAAAGAAGGTTTGAGTTGGTAGAGGATCAATCGATCGCCGACCTTGACGCGGGCGACTCTTCCCTTGTCTACGTCATTGAGAAATTGGCTATAGGGCTGTAACGGAATTTTTTCTGGCGATCGTGGGAAAAAAAAAGCAATCAGTAAAACAACACCCGCTGAAGCCAACAACAAACTGCTCAAAGGGGATAAATTCGGTAATTTTAGCTTTTTTTTAGGGGTTAAACTCATGAACTAGCTCAAACCATTAGATCATAGAATCAAACAGGATAAATGCGGGAGGGCAATCAGCTCAAACTTAATCTTAACTCAAGAGCTTGGTGATTCTCCTCGACCTTACAAATGTTCTTTCTTGACTAGATTAAATCAAGCGATCACAACAACCTTCCAATGGTCGGCAGAAAAAATAAACTTTCTGCTTGTCAAACGTCCATATGTTTGTTAAGCTAGTTAAGCATGAAAAAAAAGCCGGGATAGCTCAGTTGGTAGAGCAGAGGACTGAAAATCCTCGTGTCACGAGTTCAAGTCTCGTTCCTGGCATCTTTAAAATCTATACTTGGTAAGCGTTCCATAATTCAAGAGCTATGGGTAGAAATGGTATGAACTGGCTCTTATCTATAAACTGACATCAATTAATGAAGAAAAAGTTTGTAACCCCCCTTCCCCGAATTCCAAACAACCTTTAAACAAGGTTAAAGAAAAAAGGGGCCGAAGCCCCCCATTTAAAGTTATTGAGAAAATTATTAGACTAACTAAACTTAGTAGTCGAAGTCGCCGCCACCAGGGGCGCCAGCAGGAGCTTTTTCTTTCTCAGGTTTGTCAACCACAATACATTCGGTGGTTAAGACCATACCTGCAATAGAAGCCGCATTTTGCAGAGCAGAACGGGTTACTTTAGCAGGGTCAACAATACCCGCCGCAATCATGTCGGTGTATTCGTTGTTAGCCGCATTGAAGCCAACATTGAAGTCTTTTTCTTTGACTCGTTCAGCGACAACCGCACCGTTTTGTCCTGCATTTTCTGCAATCCGTTTTAGGGGAGCAGGTAAGGCACGAGCAACGATTAAAGCACCTGTTAACTCTTCATGGGTCAAGTGTGTGTTGGCCCAGTCTTCGAGCTGAGGAGCAAGGTGAGCGTAGGTTGTACCGCCACCAGGAACGATACCTTCTTCAACTGCGGCTTTGGTTGCGTTGATCGCATCTTCTAGGCGCAATTTACGGTCTTTCATTTCGGTTTCCGTTGCCGCGCCTACTTTGATCACTGCCACACCGCCCGCTAATTTAGCCAGACGTTCTTGGAGTTTTTCTTTGTCGTAGGAAGACTCGGTTTCATCCATTTGACGACGGATTTGTTCGCAACGGGCTTTAACCCCAGCTTCATTTCCTTCGGCAACAATGGTGGTGGAGTCTTTGGTGATGTTGATGCGACGGGCTTTACCGAGACTTTCGATCTTGGTGGTTTCTAGTTTTAGACCTGCATCTTCACTGATGACTTGACCGCCTGTCAGAATCGCAATGTCTTCTAACATTTGTTTACGGCGATCGCCAAAACCAGGAGCTTTAACGGCTGCGACATTCAAGACACCGCGCAGACGGTTCACCACTAAGGTTGCAAGGGCTTCTTTTTCGATGTCTTCAGCAATGATCAAGAGGGGCTTGCCTTGACGGGCAACTTGCTCAAGAACAGGAACTAAATCTTGGACTAAGTTGATTTTTTTGTCGGTGATCAAGATCGCAGGATCTTCTAAAACGGCTTCCATGCGCTCAGGATCGGTGACAAAGTAGGGAGAGATATAACCCTTGTCAAAACGCATCCCTTCGGTGATTTCCAATTCGGTGGTCATGGATTTGCCTTCTTCAAGGGAAATTACGCCCTCTTTGCCGACTTTATCCATCGCATTGGCAATCATTTGACCCACTTCTTCGTCGTTACCCGCAGAGATCGAACCTACTTGGGCGATCGCCTTGGAATCTTCAACGGGTTTAGCGTGTTCAGCAATCCGTTCAACCAAGAATTCAGTCGCTTTGTCGATACCGCGTTTGATGGCGATAGGATTAGCACCTGCGGCGACGTTGCGTAAACCTTCTTTGACAATGGCATGGGCGAGAACCGTTGCGGTGGTGGTTCCGTCTCCAGCAACATCATTGGTTTTAGAAGCCGCTTGACGAATCAGGGAAACCCCTGTATTTTCGATATGATCGTCTAATTCAATTTCTTTAGCAATGGTGATCCCGTCATTAATAATTTGAGGGGCACCAAATTTTTTTTCTAGGACAACATTACGACCCTTGGGGCCGAGGGTAACAGCAACTGCTTCTGCGAGGATATCAATCCCTCTTTCGAGGGCGCGACGAGCTTCGTCGTTATAAACAATGGATTTAGCCATAGGAATTGTACCGTTGTAGGAAAAAGGTGAAATTTAGAAAGTTTTACTCAGTTAAAAGCAAGGAATCGGAGCCGTAAAATCGGCTTAAACCACAGAAGCTAGGATATCTTTTTCGGTGAGCAGAACATACTCATCGCCACCTAATTTGATATCGGTTCCTGCATACTTGGAATAAAGGACTTTATCACCTACGCCCACATCCAAGGGGGAGCGGCTACCGTCATCGTTACGTTTGCCAGGCCCAACGGCAACAATTTCACCGATTTGGGGTTTTTCTTTGGCGTTATCGGGTAAATAAATACCACCAGCGGTTTTTTCTTCCGAGGGGCTAACTTTAACGAAGACGCGATCGCCCAAGGGTTTTACAGTAGAGACATTAATGCTGATAGCTGCCATGAATAATCATCCTCCTGATGAAGATAAAATAGGGGAGTCGAGAGAATGGAGATTTAGCACTCTCACCTCATGAGTGCTAATGTAACCAATTTAAGTCCCGTCCCGCAAGCCTTCGTTAAGTGTGGTTTCCCGAACTTTGGGGTCTGAGCCTAAAATTTGTGATGCCCCGATGACACCTTAAGTAGATGGCAAAACAGGGGCATTGGGGTTAGGTTTGTTGGACAATTGATTGCTGACTCGTCGTAAAACCCCATTAATAAATCGGTGGCCTTCCTCATCGGAGTAACGTTTAGCTAATTCGATCGCCTCATTAATCGCGACCTTCTGGGGAACCTGAAGAAAGATCAATTCTGCCAATGCCAATCGCAAAATATCCTGATCAATTTTCGGTAAACGATTTAATTGCCAATCGACCAGGGAGTTTGCCAATTGCTGATCAATTTCTTGACGACGACGATGAACCGTTCCAATCAGTTCTAAGGTATATTCCCTTACTTCGTACTGGCTAGCCAATTGAATCATTTCTGGTAGTTCGACGGCGATCGCCAGGCGATTAATGGCAACTTGGGTCATATCGATCGCTTCTTTGATCATGGCCTTTGCACCATCTAGGGAATTGGCACGAATTTCACTGCTCAAAAGTCTTTCATTACTCCGACTTACCTCATCTGAAGCCGTTTCTAAAATCTCATGAATTTCGCTAGTCAAAGTCCGAATCGCCGCTAAAACCAAAGAATTAGCATCTTCTTTTTCTAATTTTTCAGGATTATTTTTAATTTGACTGAGACTCAACAGGGCTAATTCACGGGCAATACGTCGGGGTTGTTGGCGGAGAGACATAAAAATTTAAAGTGGGAATGATCCCAGGGATGGAGAAAGATTGAAAAAATAAGAAGTGGGAGTCAAAGGTTCAGTTTAGTCTGAATCTCATCCTAATCCGCGATCGCAATTTGGACTTGAAGCTCAAGCAAACGCGATCGACTCCCGTCGGAACTCTCTCACGATGAACGAGGAGCTTTAGGTCTAGATTGAATTTCAGATATAATATTACGCAATCCCAATGCCCCCGCAGTGGCATAACCGATCGCCAACATCAAACTATTTAAACCCGTGCGTAATCCCTGCTTAACTGCCTGGCTGGTGGCTTCCCCTTCGGCTTTGGATTGACGCTCTTGTAATTGAGTTTCCAGTTGTTTTTTGATTTCAGCAATCTTGCTTTTGTAGGCGGCGGGATTTTTTGATAAATCTCGTAATCCCTGCAATTGAGCTTTTTCGTTTTGGATTAACTGCAATTGCTCAGGAGGAAGGGGATTTCCTTGGAACTGTCCACTCTCAATCACTTTAGCACGCTGTTCAATTTGTTGATTCAACACCTCTGGATTTTGGGAAAGACTATTCACCTGTCTCAGAAATCCTTGTATTTGCTCTTTCCCTTGGCTGGCTCCTTTTTCTATCTGCGTCAAAGCTTCCGATTTAGCTTGATTCAAATTATTGAGATGAATAGGCACAATCAATAAAAACATCAATCCCAAGATTGCCGACAATACAAAAGTAGGAAGCCGTAAATCAAAACCAGAAGATGAATTTTTAGGGTTATTCGCATTAATAACCGATTCAATCCAATAGGCCACCATAATCATGCCGACCCCGACCATCGGCACAATGCCCCGATCAACCAAACTGGTCACGAGTCCCAACTGCCACTGGGGATCTTGAAAATTGAGGGGAATAAGGAGAGTAACGTAATCCAGCAACGAAGAGAGAATAAAAACTACGCCAAAAAGTTTGACACACAGTACCGTTAAAGTTGAATTATTCATGATTTTTGGATTTTAATCTATTGAAGTCTTATTTGAAGCTGAATTTGCGATTTTTAAATAGTTAGACAAAATAAAGATTATCTTTTCGCAACAAAATAGGTCAATTTACCACTATAAATGACAGGTGTCACCATTTTATCGGCCCTGAGCCTTTTCTAAAGTTCTGGAAAATCCTGAAGATTCTGATAAAATCCCGCGAATAAAGCTTATTTTAAGATAAATCTTTCAACAGACCCCCGTAGTGATTGTCATGGATCGAGATGAACATTATTTTTAATGAAGTTATGGGCAGTATGGGCTTTCCAATGGTGAAATTTTAATATAATAGGGGGATAAATTGGGAGATTTTCTAAATAGATGGGGAAAACACTCTGCTTTGTCTATGGCAAAATTCTTAATTTATAGACCTTTTCGCTAATTCAGGATGACTCAGATGAAACCAGGGGTTGAGATTTTACCGAATAAAGAGGCGTTGATTGCGCGATCGCTGAAATTGGTGGTTGAAAAACTCCAAGAAGCGGTTGAAACCAGAGGAGAAGCGACCATTGCCCTATCTGGGGGAAGCACCCCGAAGCCCCTCTACGAAGCCCTGGCATCCCAACCCCTGCCTTGGTCAAAGATTCACATCTTTTGGGGAGATGAACGCTACGTTCCCAGTGATCATCCCGACAGTAACGAACGCATGGCCCGTCAGGCCTGGTTAGACCAAATTGATATTCCTGAGCAGAATATTTACCCCATGTCCACAGAAGCGGGTGATCCGCAAATTGATGCCCAGTCCTATGAAAATGAATTGGCTCGATATTTTCAGGTGGCGGCGGGAGAATTTCCTGCCTTTGATGTGATTCTTTTGGGGCTAGGGGATGATGGCCACACTGCCTCCCTGTTTCCCCACACCCAAGCCTTGCAAGTCTGCGATCGCCTGATCACCGTCGGCAATAAAGATGGTCAACCCCGTTTAACCTTTACCGTGCCATTAATTAATCAGGGACGGTGTGTGATTTTCCTCGTAGCAGGAGCCAGTAAACAGCCTGCACTAGCTGAAATTTTTGCTGAAACCTCCGATCCCCAAACCTATCCCGCCCGATTTATCCGACCCCAGGGAGAATTATTCTGGTTATTGGATGAATCAGCAGGAGCCGCGTTTAAATAATTTACCTCCACTCAATTTATGTTGATTTGTCCTAATTGCAACCATACCAACCCCGAAGGCGCGACCCAGTGCGAAGCCTGCTACACTCTGCTACCCCAAATGATTCATTGTCCCCATTGCAACGCCGCCATTCAAACGGATGCAACCTTTTGTGGCAGTTGTGGTAACAGTGTAACCGCTCAACCTCCTGTTGTTGCTGCCGAAAGTTCCGTGACGAGTAAAGTAGAAACGCCCAATATTACCCCAGAAATTCCTGCGATCGCCCAACCCCCAGTCCAAGCGATCGCGACTCCTGCTGTCATGGGAGTGACTCAACTGCAAGTCCAATCTGCCAGCCTGCTCCACTTACAGACCCAAACTCAACTCGATTTTCCCCAGGGATTAGCAGTCATTCATATCGGGAAACCCAATGAGCAAATTCCCCCTGATATAGATGTGTCGGGCTTCCCGAATTCGGATATTGTTTCTCGGATTCATGCGGATATTCGCCTAGAAGGAGATGCCTATTACATTGAGGATGTGGGCAGTGCCAATGGAACCTATATTAATCACGGCACATTGATTAAAGGTAATCGCCATCGGTTGCGGGCGGGCGATCGCATTGCTTTAGGAAAAGGAGATTTAATGACCTTTATTTTTCAATTGACCTAGTTTGATACCAGGAGGATTCATGGAAAAAAAGAGGCAATTTGGTTCAATTTTAGGTATCCCGTTTTATCTTGATTCTTCTTGGTTTTTGATTTTGGGATTAGTTACCCTAGTTAATGCGGGGGAAATTAATGGTGGAGTTTTACAAGGAAATTCTCCCTGGTTGGGGTGGTTATTGGGTTTTGTGATGGCCTTATTGCTCTTTGCTTCGGTTTTATTACACGAATTGGGCCATAGTTTAGTGGCTCGTTCCCAGGGCATCACGGTGAATTCGATTACCCTTTTTCTCTTTGGAGGGGTTGCCTCTATTGAACGGGAATCTAAAACGCCGATGGGGGCTTTTTCTGTGGCGATCGCGGGGCCATTAGTCAGTTTTGCCTTAGGGATCCTTTTTTTTACTCTGGGGAACTTGAATCAAGAATCGGCACTGTTGAGTTATTTAACCGATGATTTGAGTCGAATTAATTTATTTTTAGGATTTTTTAATTTAATTCCTGGCTTACCCCTGGATGGCGGGCAAGTCCTCAAAGCCCTAATTTGGAAAATTTCGGGCGATCGCTTTACGGGAGTGCGTTGGGCCGCTAGAAGTGGTAAATTCATGGGCGGTCTGGGTTTGGGTTTAGGTTTATTGGTAATTTTGTCCTTCGGCGACTTTAGTGGAGCTTGGTTGGCTCTGATTGGTTGGTTTGTCTGGCGCAATGCCGATGCCTACGACCGTTTAACGGATTTACAGGATAGTTTATTAAGTATTTTGGCGGCTGAGGTGATGACCCGCAATTTCCGTGTAGTTGATGCCAATCTGACCCTCAAGGAATTTATCGATGCCTATATGGTTAAAAATCCCCAGGAAAATTGTCTCTACTATGCCGCTTCGGAAGGTCGTTATCGGGGATTAGTACGGCTTGAAACTTTACAAAATATTGAGCGCAGTGAGTGGGACTGGTTGACGCTCAAAGATATTGCCCAACCCCTCACGGAAATTCCTTCTGTTTCTGAAAAAACGCCTCTCGTTACCGTTGTCGATTTGTTAGAAAAAAATCCCTTCAGCGATCGCATTTTGACGGTTTTATCTCCTGCGGGAGCGGTAGCAGGGGTGATTGATCGGGGAGATATTATCAAAGTGTTGGCTCTGAAACACAAATTCCCCATTCCCGACACTGAAATTCAACGAATCAAAGCCGAAGGAACCTATCCCCCGTTTTTACCTTTGGCGACTCTGATCAAAAACCTTAATCCAAAATAGCGATCGCATTTTTTGTTTTTGAGTAGATAGCTAAATCGGCTACCACCCAAGAATATTTTTAAAAACAAACTGAGGATAAAAACTCTTCTATTAAATAGAAATCAATAGATTCTAAATCTTCTGGATAAATTGTCACTATTAGTTTCTTTGTAATGTATTCTTTCTTTGATGCCAAAATAAACGATGTAATAATTAGTTTTATGGATTGCATTCGAGACAGACCACTACGGGAAATATCAGTTCCAATCAAAGGAATCGCTACAGGGTAGCCGTGACATTTATTTCGTACTTCATTCCAAAGCTTATTTAATGATTCCAATATATCACTTGGCTTAGACTGAATTACTAAATTATTAGACATATATCCATAGGCTACTAAAAAGTATCGTCTTTTCTCAGAACCAAGTGTAATAGTTGTTCCGATTGGATAACGCCAGGTTTTGCCTTGAGTTTTATTGGATTCATATTTACGCTGATTATCATAGGTTTCAATTTTAAGTTCTTGATTGATTTCATAATCAAGTTTATTACAATCATTTTGATAAATTTTGCTTAGAAACTGGCCTTGAATACTTGAATGTTTGATAATCTCTCCAATTTCTGTATCAAAAACATCATTAAATCCAATAACTAAATGTGATTTCTCATCAAACAAATCACCAATTTTAACTTCGATTTCTACATCAGGTGATGATAAACGACTGGAAAAACATCTTCTTGGTCGATTTTTAGCGAGGGCAATAATAAAAGATATACCTGCAAGAAATAAGTAACCAGATAATCCAAATTTAAGTTTTTCAGGAAAGAAAAAACTGGCAGGTTCCAGAAATAACCAAAATCCCCCAAAGATACTCGAAAAAGAAGTCAGTAATCTTTTATAACCGACCTTTTTAAAAAGAATGATGAAAATCTTGGCTTTTTCAAAAATTTTATTCATAAGATAGATTTATGATGATTTTATAAGTAAAATTACAAATTAAACTTATTTGCATGACTTTTGTAAATCAGAATAATTAGATACTCTAGTTCCTTCTTGGGAAAGTTTAATTAGTTGGCTAATGTAGTATGGATGACTTCCCCAAAGATGATCTCTGAAATGTTTAGCAGCATTTTGATCAAATTGAGTAGCCGTCTTATTGAATTCTATTTCTCCATCAAAAAAATCTAACAATCTTTCTCCATCTTTTCCATGACTAATGGCTATATCTTGAATTCGTTTAAAAATAAATCTTTGTGTGCGACTGTCATTTTCTAACCTCCACGAAAAAGAGCCAAAATAAGTCTTTGAGATTTGTTGAGTCATTTTTAATGAAAATAACAATTCAAAAAAATCAAACCATTGCAAATAATAGTCTTCTTCTTCACTTAAATAAAGTAAGTTTTTCGCTACAGAGGCTAGATGTTCGCTTACTGGAGTATAAAGCCTCTCGAATCCAGGTTCTATTATTTTGCCTATGTTATGGCTAAAAATAGATATGGGATTAAGTAACTGTGATAAAAAGAAGTCATATTCACTTGAAAAAGCTTTTCGAGAAAAAACTTCTTTTAAAAAGTTTATTTTTCCAGCGCGTACAGATGAAATGCCAAGCGAGTAAAGTAATAAAAGTGCAGGATAACGTTTAAGTGGACTAGCCCAACGCATACGCAAGTCAGTCATCGGAGTTTCCGTGCTAAGTCTTTCAATCCAGTCTCCTACAATATCTAACCAATCAGGAGAACCATCATCAGCATAGCGTCCAATCATTGCTAAGGCATATATTGAGGAAGTTGTTGCTTTTTCCATGATCGTTGTGATCGTAGAAATAGTTTCAACTGTTGTTCTTTGATTAAACAATTCTGCCATTTGAGGAGAGCTTAAAGTTGATTGGATTTTAGCAATTTCTTGATCTTTAATGTCCTCCATATCCTGAATGCCAAAGCGTGATTCCAATAATGCTCTCACAGAAAATTTGGCTTCTAATAAAGTATTAAATGAGAGATTGGTACTAGAAGAAGATGGATTGATCAAGAGATTTTTAATATTGACATCTCCTCCACTTCCTGTTATGTTTAAACCGATAGCATCTTCCGTTTCTTTCGCTCGATTTTCGATAGCAAGTCGCTGATTATTTTCGTTAAAAATTTCAAGAACAGTAGAAGTTATATGACCAAAAACTTTATCATTAAAATCTTCTAGAGTTTCATAATTATTAATTAATCCATTTGGCTGTAATTCTTCTTTATACTTCTGAAGTCTTTCATATTCAATTTGATCGATTTGAGATTGAGACTTCTCACAAAAATACACCATGCAGCGTTTTCCCTTGCTACGCGCCCTGTCAATTTCTTCAGCCGTTCCCGATTCTGCTTCGGGAGTTCGAGTTCCCAATCGAGTCCAGAAAATACCAATAAGAAAATCGCAATCATCAACTAATTTGTTAATAATCGCCTGTCCACGCTCATCAAGACTCGGTGCTGAATCTTCCCCGTCCACAGGATGTAAAAACATTTGATAGCTAATAGCATGAAGTGAGTTCCAACGAGCAATCTGTTTACGAACAATCTCCCTTTCGTCCCTAATATCACTAGGACTGGCAATAAAAATACGGTAAACTTTAGATTCTATCGGCATAAATAAGATAAAATGGGATATTTTATGACATATTTAATTTAGCACAATAATTTACATACGTTTGCCTAATCGAAAAGCAGTAAGTCAACAAAAAAGGAGCCGAAGCCCCAAGTTAAAGTTAGTGCGTCCATAAATTAAAAATGAAAAAAAGAGAGATTCAACAAAATATTGCCAAATCTCTCCTTAACTTCAATTATCTGAACTGAATTTTTGTTGTTAAACTGAAATTTCACTGACTTCACGAGTCATGTGGTCAAAGGGCGCGTCAATAAAAGCCGTATTGCTTAAACCCGCTTCATTGGCCATTTCTTTGATAATATCTTTCATAATTTGGATACCCCGTACTGTCGGGCCAATGGGAACACCTAAAGAGTTATAGGTTTCTCGTAATCCGTATAAAACTCTTTCATCTAAAACATTGTTATCCCCTGCAACCAACGCATAGGTAGCATAACGGAGATAATAGTCCATGTCTCGTAAACACGCCGAAAAACGACGGGTTGTATAGGCATTCCCACTAGGACGAATGAGTTCGGGAACTTCTTCAAATAATAAAGCGGCTGCTTTTTTGACAATATCGGATGAACTGGTATTAATCAGACTGGCGGCGGCGATGCGGGCTGAACCAGAGTCAAAGTAAGCTTTGAGTTCGTCCATCGCGTTTCGGTCTAGATATCGGCCAGTAACATCATAGTTTTTAATTAAGGTCGTAACCGCGTCTCTCATTAAATTGTTCTCCTAACAGCAGTTTGGGTGTGGCTTACCCAGAAGCCGAATTTTTTAGTTTATCTAATATCATCATTTCCGAGTGAACACAAGTCAAGTCCCCTCAATCTATACGACACAAATCTATAGGTATTCTTTCTCTGTTGTTTTGGGGGCTAAGGGAAAAAACGCGATCGCCTAGCAACACTGCGCGATCGCGGTGTCTAGAACCTTGAATCAAGTGGGGAATCCTGGTGTATGTTAGTTAATTAAGAGTTTAACGGTTGATTCTCCTTCTCTCTTTCGCGAGGCCTCTGTGACCGTCAACAAAAAATCCGTCCGTACTTCCTCTAGACCCTCTGCCAGGAAAAACCCCCGAAAAAACAAAAAAGGGCATCGGGCAAGGTGGCTCTGGATTAGTTTGGCTCTCACTGCGATCGCGGGTATTTCGGCCGTAGGAGGCGCGTTACTAGCCTTTTCCCTGGCCTCTGTTCCCCTTAGACAAGCCAAGCTTACCCCTGCCCAAGCGGCTGTTTTTGGTAAAGAAGAAACGATTTCCTATAAAAACCTCAATATTCCCCAACTGAGTCGCCCCGTCAATATTCTGGTTTTAGGCACAAAAGTTTTAACGTCCGATGTTCAAAGTAAACCCAAGGAAAATGAACGTTATTTTTCCCTCGTCAATTCGGTCAGCGGACTCAGCGACACCATGATGTTAGTCCGCCTCGACCCGATCCAAAATAAACTTTCGGTTTTATCCATTCCCCGCGATACCCAAGCCGAAATCAGAGATCACGGTCTGAGAAAAATTAACGAAGCCAATGCCCTGGGTGGGCCGTCTTTGGCCGCAGAAAGCACCAGTCATTTATTGGGGGATGTTCCCATTGATCGCTATATTCGAGTTAATGTCCAAGCTGTTGAAAAATTAGTGGATGCCCTGGGCGGCGTGACCGTTTATGTCCCCAAAGACATGAAATACCAAGATGATAGCCAACATCTTTACATCAATCTGAAGGAAGGCCAACAACATCTCGACGGAAATAAAACCCTGCAATTACTCCGTTTTAGAAAGGATAGTTTAGGGGATATTGGACGGATACAACGCCAACAGATGCTCACCAGGGCTTTGGTTGAACAAGCCTTAAAACCTCAAACCTTACTCAAAATTCCTGACATTCTCTCGATTGTACAGGCCTATATAGATACAAACTTGACGACTGAGGAGTTATTTGCGATCGCGGGATTAGCGGCCCAGACCAAGCGCAACGATGTACAGATGTTAATGTTGCCTGGGGATTTCAGTAGTAACGGTAGGCGAGAAGTTAGCTATTGGTTGCCGAACCAAAGAAAAATCCAAACCCTAATGTCCCAATATTTCGGTCATGCCACAGAATCCAGCAGCTTAGACGGAGAAGAATTGCAATCTGAATCAACATCCCCCGATCCCATGAAAATCCGCATCGCTATTCAGGATGGATGCGATAATCCCGAAGCCGTCCAAGCTTTAGTTCGTCATTTGAATAGATTGGGCTACGGCAGGGTTTTAGTGGCGAGTAACTGGCGTGAACCCCTCCAATCAACCCGTATTGTTGCCCAGAATGGGGATGCCTTGGGCGCGGCCAATGTTCGAGCTAATTTAGGTTTTGGGGAAATATTGGTCGAGAGTACGGGCTATCTTGTGTCCGATGTCACGATTCAACTCGGTAAAGATTGGCAAAAAACAGCGATGTTTCAAGAGTAAGGGATGGAATCTTCCCATTGGGAATGAGGACTTTTATGAAAATTGATTTGATAGCTCGATTTTATAAATTTACCGCTATGATTGATGGGTAATTCACACTCTGCTACTAAGAGACTCTTCAAGCTAAAATTGATTTAAGAATCTTCTATTGTGATCTAAATTATTTAAAATAACTATGACTTCCTATACCTCCGCCACCGCTAGAGCCGAAATGAGTGAATTGCGGCGACTCAAAAGTTTATTACCACCAGAATTGCAAAGTTGGGTAATGGTGGAAGGAACAACGGAGATTAACCCGCCCCTCCTCCGTTCTGAAGAATTGGGTAGAGATGAAATTGAAATTCAGATTGACCTGACGAAGTGGGAAAATTTGGCGATTGATCAGCGCAATCTCTTGTTTTGGCATGAAGTTGCCCGTATACAAAATGACACCATTCCCCGTGAAGGTTGGGAAATGGCCGCTTTGGCGATCGGTTTAGGGGGAGCAGTGGGAGAACTCTGGGTTCAAGATGGTCTCTTACTTTTACTCGCCCTCTCTCTCTGTGGGATTTCTGGGTATCGCCTCTGGCAAAAAAATAATGGTGATAAAAAACTCAAGGAAGCTATTGAAGCCGACGAAAAGGCGATCGCTCTAGCCACCCGTTTTGGTTATACCTTACCCAATGCCTACAAAAGTCTGGGGAGTGCCTTTAAGTCCTTAATTGAACAAACGCCAAACCGTCGTCAACGTAAATATTACGAGTCTCGATTACAGGCCCTCAGACAAAGTGCGGCGAAAGCGAAAGCTAAAACCAAACAGACCATCTCATAAAATCATGATAGCGATATTCACCCCAGTGAAGTAGGGTCAAAGCTTGATTAACAGGAAACTTTAACGCCTTGCCCATACCTGATCGGACTGCATAGCGCGATAATGACCCGCTTAATAATATTTTTGAATTACGACCTTGTCTAGGACTGTTATGAATAAAAATAATTGAAATGTCAAACTTAGATTTCCCTATCGAATTGATTAATTGTTCCTCGACCATTTTTATTCCTAAGCGGTTATCTGTTTTAGAAGCCGTTAGATTTAAGGAAATTGCTGACAAAATCCTGGCTGAAAATATTGATTTAAAAGAAATCATCCTGGACTTTAATCAAACTCAATTTATTGACAGTAGTGGAATTGGTTCATTGGTTTATGTTTTTAAAGTCACTCAATCCAGAAAGATTAGCTTTATTCTTTTAAAAATCAATCCTACTATCATGTCCGTATTGACGATGACGGGATTAGACCAGATTTTTACGATTGTTTCCGATTTAAAGGAAACTCGCTCTGTCCCAGATTCCAATAATTCCAATATTAGGTATAAATCTCGATCATCTTCCTCTGAACCACCACCCCAGACCCATCCCTCTATCCGCTCCTACTTCAAACGATTTTTAGATATTATCGGCAGTTTAGTGGGGTTAGGGATCACAGGACTTTTATTTATTCCCATTGCGATCGCGATTCAATTAGATGATCCTGGGCCGATTTTCTTCCGACAAACTCGCTGTGGCTGGCTAGGTAAACGATTTAAAATGATTAAATTTCGTTCCATGTGTACCAACGCAGAAGCCTTAAAAAATCAAGTCGTAAACGAAGCAGAAGGGGCTTTTTTTAAAAATAAAAATGATCCTCGTATTACGAAAGTCGGTAAATTTTTGCGTCGCACGAGTTTAGATGAATTGCCTCAATTTTGGAATGTCTTAAAGGGAGAAATGAGTTTAGTCGGAACCCGTCCTCCCACCCCCGATGAAGTGGAAAATTATGAAGTTCCTGCTTGGCAACGTCTGGATGTTAAGCCTGGGATGACAGGGGAATGGCAAGTGAATGGACGTTCGAGTGTAAAAAGCTTTGAAGATGTCATCAAGCTAGATTTACGTTATCAGAGTAATTGGAGTCATTGGTATGATCTTCAACTAATTTGGAAAACAATTTTGATTATTTTCACAAAAAATAATGGTGCTTCCTAAACATAATCTTGAGCAATCAAAAGGAAAACTTCTAAGAGAATTTTCTCTATCGATGGAGTCTGATTTAGCTGGTCTCCAAAAAATTATTCCTTGGTTTGAATATAATTGCGGAGAGCTACTGAGTCAGGGGATTTTTCTACCGATGCAAATTATCCTCATTGAAGGATTTACGAATGCGGTTAAATATGCCCATCTAAATTTACCAAGAGAAACTCCGATTGAGGTATTTGTGGACATTTTTGAAAACCTAATAGAGATACGAATTTGGGATTATGGGTTAACTTTTAATTTAGAAGAACAACTCCAATTAGAAATCAGGATGAACGCGGAAGATTCGCTCAAACGGGAAAGCCATCGGGGTTTATTGTTAATGAATTCTTTGACCGATGAATTAAGTTATATTCGTGAAAATGAAGTCAAAAATTGTTTGATTATGCGGAGAAAAATCACTCGTGATCTAGACCTATTGTTTTGAATTGTTGACTTAAATTTTTGACGTTGGAATTTAATAACCAACAATCACCATCCACATTAAGGAAGCTAAGGTAAGATTCGCTAAATGCTGAGGAATTAGAAGGGTAAAGGGTTGACGAGCAATTTTTTGAGTCAGAATAAGCGAACAAATAACGCCTAAAATCAGAACGGAACCTTGTAAAAAAGCAACTACAGCAGGATGGGCAATTAAAACGGGTAGATTTTGAGCAGATAGGCCAAAGGTAGCCAAGGTTAAGGGAATAATCGTCCCCGCTTCTCCTAGTCCTAAGCGTAAGTAATGGGCTAAATTACCTGCTAAAACGAGGGGCAAATAACCGTAGGCTAATTCTAGAAAAGTTGTCCGTTTTCCTGTGGAAAAAAGTTTAATGATTTGTTGGGCTAATAGAGGGATTAGGATGGGGACACTCAAGGCAAGCATTGCAGCTAAGGAATGTAAGGTAAATTTCTCAAAGTTGAGATGTAATCCCCATTCAAAATTAATTTCTGGTAAACGACGCAAAAAAATATTGTTTAATAACAAAAATAAGAGTGCAACTTCATAGCTACGGGGGATATGGGTCGTCCACAGTTCAATACCAGGAGGACGTAAATTCACTTCGACGGAACGATGGGGACAGGCTTTTAAACAGGTCATACATAAAACGCAATCGCGATTATCTTCTAGTTGGGCGGGATGGGAATAGAGG
>QBMS01000169.1 GCA_003249095.1 Snowella sp. | reverse complement strand
TACTATACTCACTCTCCACAATCTTGTCAACTCTTTTTCAGAATGTTTTTTTAAATCTACTCTAAACCCTCCCTAAGTAACGGGTTCAATGGTTTGGATTTAGTCTGGATATGGAATAGGTCCCACGCTTAAGGTCTGGTATATCTCTGGTATATCTACAGTTTTTATGCCGTGACGGGAATTTGGGGATGATTGGGGCGGTTGTTGTATGTGTTTTGCAAGGAACGTACAGAAATCTTGTTTCATCTGGGTTGTATGTTTGGAAAGACAAAGGCAAGGATTGAGAGGTAGTAAAAAACTCTAATTTGTGTTTAGTTGGCAATTGCGATCCTAGATCTAGAGATATAGATAGATGATTTCCTGATGTTATTTGAGTGTGTTTCGGATACCGAAGAAACGCGGCGATGATGCAATACTAAACGTGTTACCACAAAGTCCATGATTATGGAAAAACAAAAAGGGAAGTCAACAATACGGCTGCTCTTTAAAAATATGGATACACAGACGAATTGCTCTTTTCCTCCGAGCCTTCAAGCGTTACTGGATGAACCATCTTGATGTTGTATCCTTCGTTTATTGTCCTTTGGAGGTTTAACCCTCTTGTCTGGATTCTCATTGAGTCGTCCATTTTTGTGAAGTTTATGACATTTCTTTTTTTGATATTTTTTTCTATCTTGACAAACTAAGTGTTTTTTGCTATGTTGATATGTAAAATTTTTTTTACCTTCAAAAATTTCTTGTGACAATGAAAATTCAATCTCAACTGCTTCTTCTGGGCTTTACCAGTACCCTAGCGTGGGGAGTGAGCATTGCCCCAAGTTCTGCCGTTAATTTTGTTGGGAATCTACCATCGAATGATGGAAGTTCTACTATTCTTAGTAGTACCAGCGGAACCAATATTAAGGCGGTTTCCTTCACCTATGGTAGTGGCCCTGACTATTACCTTGATGATGTCGTCTTGCGCTTGGGCGATTACGATACTAGTGATAGTTTTAGTGTCGAAATTCGTAATAATGCGGGAACTAATCCTGGTTCAACGGTTTTAGCTAGTCTGAGTCTTGCTCCTGGTGAAATTCCCCAAGGATCAACAAACGCTTATTATAGGTTTATTTCCAATAGTTCTTTTACTTTCCAACCAAGTAATACCTATTGGCTGTACTTATCTATAGCTGCCTCTTCGGGCAATTCAGGATCTATCATCTGGCGGTCTTCGTTACCGACGACGACTCCTGTGGGGATTGCTGCTTTTGGAGGTTATCGATTCAGTAACAATGCTGGAGCTTCTTTTGCTAATAGTAACCTTTACAATAGTTTCCAGGTTAATGCTACAGCCGTTCCTGAACCTTTAACGATTCTGGGGGCGATCGCAGCGGTTGGTTTTGGTTCTGCGTTTAAGCGTCGATCAAACAAATCACAAGTTCTATCAGATTAATTGACGGTAGATCTTAAAATAGCCCGCGTCAAACCATGAAAAACCGATGATTTGGGGACTTAAGCAATTGTTCCCATAGTTCGGTTTTTTTGTTTCAATTAGTTGCTTTTTTAAAATTTGCGATCGCTGAAATAGGGATTCAACCCTACAATTTTCATCTTTGTGAATATAATAGATGATGGATTCGGAAATTAAGCCTTATCCTTCGCCAAAATAAAAACATTGCCCTCATTGCCCCTACCGATGCGTAAATCTTCATCCAAGTAAGTAATTTCTAACCAACCCGAAGAATCACGACTTTCTAAGCTCAAATCTATGGCTAAAAATCGTTTACCAAGTTCAATATCCTGAATAAATTGACTAACGGATTGATAGCCCATCGCCCGTTGTAAGCCAACGATTGATCGTTCAAACTTGACATCTACCCGACGCTCAGAAACAGGGGTAAAACGCGCACTGACCGATACCAATCCCTCTAAAAAAGGAACGCCACTCACTTCAGCAATGTTATAAAGTTTTCCTTCAATCACACGGATACATTGGTAGATTTGACCTAATTGGATCAAAGGAACTCGGTCTAAGCCCAAAATACTGCGACTGGTTGTGTAAAGTAATCGCCAGTCACCATCTAGAAGGGCAGTTGCTTTTTCTAGGGGATGGGGATTGGGATTATGGTCTTCGAGTTGCTCAACGGCAGTGAGAATATTCACAGTATCGCTTTCTGTCGCTAATAGACCCCGATTTTTCCCCGCGATCGCCTCTAGGAGTCTGGTTTTTTGTTGTAGTTTCATAAATCTTTCCTAAATCTATAACACTATTTTCGGTCATCAGGTGATGTCTGGGTCAGAATTCGATAGATTATTAAGTTTTTTAAATTTTTCCGAGTTTGCTAAAATGATACACTCGTTGTATCTGTGTTAATTACCTGTTTCCAATCTGCTCAATTTAACTGAGTTTAATTTTATGTCCTATAACGACTCCCTACGCAAAGAACCCCGCTATGAACCCGCCGCAGTTATTCCCGTAACTCGTCATACCTCTCTTTTGGATTGGTTACACGAAACAAACCGTATTATTCCCCGCGAAAAAGAAGAAGCCCTACGGGAACCTTTGAACGATGACGTGGATATTTCAGAATTGATGGATGTGGATGACAGTTCCTATGATGATGATCTCGGTGATTCGGATTCACCCGATGATGACTAAAAGAATTGGGGTTTGGTGGTAAAGTCATTTTAATTTTAGAAAAATTTTATGAGATGCGAGTGAATCGTGGATACAAACCCTTCATCGGCTAAATTGTTTGATAAACCCTCTGGGACGCAATTATTGATTCTCTTGTCTGTGTTGCTTCTCGGATTAGCGATCGCCTTGCCCGCCCTCGCAGGAGCATTTCCCGCAGATACCCTAAGTTTATTATTGCCCTTGGGGGTTTCGGCGGTGATCAGTGGGGCGATCGGTTATTGGGTTGTGCCAATTCTCCGCAGACTCAAAGCGGGACAAATTATTCAGGAAGATGGCCCCCAATCTCACCTCAAAAAAGCAGGAACGCCGACGATGGGGGGGATTTTTTTTATGCCCGTCGCTATCATAATCGCCCTCATTTGGTCAGGATTTAATGCCAATGTCGTGGCGGTTTCCCTGGTTACGCTGGCGTACTTTGGCATTGGTTGGATCGATGATTGGCGCATTCTTCAACAACAATCCAATAAAGGTTTGACTCCCCGCCAAAAATTAATTCTGCAAATCGGAGTCGCGATCGCCTTTTGTCTTTGGATGTTTTTTACCCAACCTGCCACGATTACCGATGTCCGATTACCTGGTTTTGTCCTGCCTCTGGGGCTTATCTTTTGGATTTTAGCGGGATTTACTCTAGTTGCCGAAAGTAACGCAACCAATCTCACCGATGGCGTGGATGGTTTGGCGGCGGGAACTTCTGCCGTCGCGTTTTTAGGGTTAGGCGCGATCGCGTCTTCTAGCTCTCCCGAATTAGCGATTTTTTGTGCCTGTCTGAGTGGTGGCTGTTTGGGGTTTGTCGTCCATAATCGCAATCCCGCCAAAGTTTTTATGGGAGATACGGGTTCCTTGCCCTTGGGAGGAGCTTTAGGGGCAGTGGGTTTACTCAGTGGCAATCTTTGGGGATTATTACTGTTAAGTGGTATTTTTCTGGCTGAATCCCTCTCAGTCATCGCCCAGGTTAGTTATTACAAAGCCACCAAAGGCCCCGACGGTAAGGGTAAACGATTACTCAAAATGGCTCCCATACATCACCATTTAGAATTGAGTGGCTGGGAGGAAACCAAGATTGTTGGTGTTTTTTACCTAATTAATGCAGGATTAGCTTTGTTAGCAGTCGTTAGCTCATAGAATAAAAAAATTTAAACAAACCTGATGCGATCGCCTTTCTTTTTGGTTTATCATCAGCAAATCCCTGAGCCTGTAACCACCGTGAGAAAAAGCGATCGGGTTAAAATAGAGTTGATTCAACTTGAAAGGAATTGATTATGACGACCACTATTGACGACATTCGAGAAATACTAAAAGAATTAGCCCAATCCCAACAAGAAACAGATAGACAAATTAAAAGTGTTAGTAAACAGATAGGGGAATTGGGGAATCGTTTAGGAGAGTTTGTTGAGTATCAAGTGCGTCCTGCGGTGGTGCGCCTTTTTCAGGAGCGGGGAATTGATGTCCATGAGTTTCACCCTGGGCTTTCGGTAACACGAGACCATGAAGGTTTAGAAATTGATTTGTTAGTGGTTAATGATACGGATGCGATTTTAGTGGAGGTCAAAAGTAAGTTAACCCAAAGGGATGTGGATGAGCATTTACAACGGTTGTCCAAGTTTAAGCGATTAATGCCTCGTTTTCGGGATGTAAAGGCTTTGGGAACAGTAGCGGCGATGATCGTTCCTGATAAGGTTGCGAGTTATGCCTATCGTCAGGGGTTGTTTGTTTTGGTGCAATCAGGAGAAAATGTGGTGATTTTGAATGATGGGGAGTTTACGCCCCAGGTTTGGTAGGTTTGGCTTTTTTCCTTAATGTTTAAATAAGGTCAATATCATGAGCAAAAAAATAATTACGTCAGAAGTGTTTGTTGCTTATACACAATGTCCTCTTAAGGCATTTTTACTATTATTTTCAGATGAACAAGGGGTTTTCCATGATTACCCACGCATTTTAGAAGAACGAAGACAAGTTAACAAAATACAGTATCTAAAAAAAGTCAAGCAATCCCACGAAAATGTCGAACAATATAACCAACATGATTTAAATGAAAAGAAACTTTTGATTGAGGCAACACTTAGAGCTGGATGTTGGGAAGCTCATTGTGATGTTTTAACTAAAGTTGAGACAAATACATCGAATAAAGCAATCTATGAGCCAACTATTGTTGTTGGAACTTATAGCGTTACACAAGAACAAAAAGCAGAACTTTTATTTGTTGGACAAGTTTTAGGTCTAATTCAAGAGCAATTACCTGGGACGGGAAAAATTGTGGGGATGGATGGAAAATCACACCAGGTTAAGTTGGAAAGTGGGTATAAAATGATCGCTCCATTCATAAAGATATTAAAACAGTGGGCAGAAGAAAAACCTCCTAAAACTCCTGCCTTGATTCTAAATCGGCATTGCTCTTCCTGCCAATTTCAGAGTTTATGCCAAGCACAGGCTAAACAGGAAGATAATTTAAGTCTTTTAGCTCATGTTACCTCAAAGATTATTCGACACTATGAGAAGAAAGGGATTTTTACGATAAAACAACTTTCTTACTTATATAAACCTCGACGATGTAACAAACGAAAAAAGCAAGCCCCAGTACAATTGCATAAAATAGAATTGCAGGCTTTAGCCATTAGAACTAATAAAATTTATATCCATGAATTACCTGAATTAAACAGAAAACCAATCGAACTGTTTTTTGATATTGAGGGAATTCCCGATCAGAAGTATGAGTATCTTCTCGGATTGCTCGTATGTGATGAAACAAATTCATGCAAGTATTATTCTTTTTGGGCCGATACTTGTGAAGATGAATTGTTAATATTGCAAAAATTTATAGAAATGGTTACTCAATATCCAGATGCCCCTATTTATCATTATGGAGATTATGAATCGCGGGCAATAAACAAGTTAGCGAGGCGTTATGAATCAAATATAGGTGTTGATATTGAAAGTATTCAAAACCGCCTTGTTAATATTAACACTTATATTTATGGTCGAATATATTTTCCTGTCTATTCAAACGGATTGAAAAATATTGGTCGTTTTATTGGGGCTGCCTGGACATCTTCAGAAGCATCTGGGTTACAAAGTCTTGTCTGGAGATATCATTGGGACAATACACAGGATAAGAAATACAAAGATTTACTACTGATTTATAATAGAGAGGATTGTCAATCCCTAAAATTATTAACTGACAAACTTTCTACAATTAAGAATTCTGCTGACACCTTATCCGAGATTGATTTTGCAGATCAGCCTAAACAACAGAAAACAGGAATAGGAACTGAACTACACGATCAGTTTGAGATAATTTTAAAAATTGCTCATGCCGATTATAACAAGGGGAAAATTAGCTTGCGACGAAATGAAAATGGCAATCAAGAAAAGTTAAAGCGTGGTGCTCAAAAAGGGCATGAAGGCCATACGAAATCAATTCCTAAAGTACACAAAATTATCAGTCTTGTCACAAGATTAGAATGTCCGAAACATGAACATGCCGAGCAACCTCTAACCGAATCAATCCGCACTATAGAATATACGATTGTCGATCTTATTTTTGCAAAGAATTCTATCAAGAAAATAATTATAAAATATGTAGGAAAAAAAAGTTTCTGTTCGGAATGCAAGAAATACTATAACCCTTTAACAACGATGGTAAATCCAGACTATTTTTCGTATGGTCATGGAATTAAAGCATGGGTTATATATCACCGATTATTCCTACGCTTACCTTATAGAGTTATTACGGAAACATTAGAAGATCAGTTTGGAGAAAAAATTGCTAAGGGTTCAATCACAAATTTTTTAAAATATTTTAGTAATTATTATATTGAAACTGAAATATTTCTTGTCAAGAAAATATTAGAAAGTCCTTTTATTCATGCAGATGAGACAATTGTTAATATTCAAGGTTTTGATCAATATGTTTGGGTATTTACAGATGGAATTCATGTTATTTTTAAGCTTACTCCAACAAGAGAAGCTTCTGTCGTCCATGAATTTTTGGGTGATTATACTGGAACCCTGATTTCAGATTTTTATGCGGGTTATGACTCCGTTAAGTGTAAGCAACAGAAGTGTTGGGTACATTTAATTCGAGATATGAACGATGATTTATGGAAAGCTCCCTTTGATATAGAGTATGAAGGCTTTATCTTAGAAGTACGAAATCTGATTGTGCCTATTTTGCAAACTGCCGAGGAGCATGGATTAAAAAGCAAAAAACTTAGTAAATTTAATTCTAGTGTTGAAAAATTTTATGAAGATACAATTAACAAAAATTATAAATCTGAGTTAACACTCAAATATCAAAAGCGATTATTGCGTTATAGAGAAAGTTTATTTACTTTTCTTAATGAAGATAATATTCCCTGGAATAATAATACTGGAGAACGTGCGCTTAGACATTTAGCTGTTCAAAGGAAAATTTCGGGTACTTTCTTTGAATCTATGATGCCTCACTATTTGTTGCTTCTTGGAATTATGCAAACCTGTCGATTTCAGAATAAATCTTTTCTTCAGTTTCTCTTATCAAAAGAAAAAGATATTGACAAATTTAAGAAGAGAAAATAGTGGTGGTCTTTCCTTTCTATTTTTATTAACGAGAGAAAACTACACGTTTAAAGTTAATTTTAAACAAAGAAGGCAAAAACTGTGAACTCTATCACCATCAATCAATTTATAAATAATCTTCAAAACCTAATCAACGGCACTGGTTCAGTCTAATTATTAGAATGAAATCCTTACAAGACAAGGACTTAAC
>QBMS01000168.1:5471-7473 GCA_003249095.1 Snowella sp. | reverse complement strand
GTTAAGTCCTTGTCTTGTAAGGATTTCATTCTAATAATTAGACTGAACCAGTGCCACCTGCTTAGGGAATAGCAAAATTGCAGGAGCGATGAGAGCAATGGGAATTAGTGTAGAAACCCATGATCAACACTTTCGCAAAAATGCCTTAGATATTAACTGGATTCCCCAAATTGCTGAAAAAGAATGGGTTATCTTAACGAAGGACGAAAGAATAGGCAAAAATGCTCTTGAACGTCAAGTTGTAGCGCGTACTGGTCTAAGAATGTTTACTTTTACTTCTCAACAATTATCAGGAGATGACATGGTTAAAATTCTTCAGAAAGCCATTGTTTCCATGCAAAAATTTATTGAAGAAAATCCCTCTCCCTTTATTGCGAAAATTCATAAAAATGGTAGCGTCAAAAAGTGGAAAACTGCGAAAGATTTGTTAGATGAAATCAATAATTTATCCTAATTATCCTTTCTACCGCGAACAAAGTCAGGCTTAAAATGTTATTCTAGAAAGACTATGGGTAATGAAAAAGACACGATCAAAATAATTAGCGACAACCGCCAGGCGCGTCACCTCTACGAAATCCTCGAAACCTACGAAGTGGGAATAGAACTCAAGGGAACAGAGGTGAAATCGATTCGGGCAGGCCAGGTCAACCTACGTGATGGTTATGTTTTGTTGCGGCGGAGTGAGGCCTGGTTAATTAACGTTCATATTTCTCCCTACGAGGCGAGTGGTCAGTATTTTAATCACGATCCCCGCAGAACTCGTAAACTGTTGTTGCATAGTCGGGAAATTCGTAAATTAATTGGACAGGTTGAACAAAAAGGGTTAACCCTCGTTCCGCTCAAAATGTATATGAAGGGCAGTTGGGTTAAGCTCACCATTGGTTTAGGCAAAGGTAAAAAACTCCACGATAAACGGGAAGATCTTAAGCGTCGGGATGATAATCGCGATATTGCCAGAGCCATGAAGCGGGACTACGATTGATCATTTTCGCCCTCCTAACCCCCCAATTCTGGGGAACAAGTCAGTATTTCCGATAAGTTATGACAATGGCTGATTAGCTACAGTTTAATTTGATCTTTTTAGAGAAAATAAGGGCTTAGGCTTTTTAGTGTCTCCAAAAAATCCGATGAAACCCCGTATTATTATTTGTGGCTTAGGGAAGACGGGCTATAAAATTTTTAGTTTACTCAAACAACAGGGAGCGGCGGTCACTGGGATCTCTGATAGACCTCTTCCAGGGATTAATAGTGACAAGATTATTTTGGGAGAGTTGCGATCGCCGAGTACCCTAATCGCCGCCCAGATCCAAACTGCCCATACCCTGGTTTTGACGACCAGTGATGATGCGCTGAATTTAGCCGTATTGACCCAGGCTCGCATTCTCAATCCCCGTATTCGCATTATTAATCGCCTGTTTAACCATGCCCTGGGAGAACGACTGGATCATACTCTGCCCGATCATGTGAGCTTGAGTGTGTCGTCCTTGGCGGCTCCAATTTTTTCCTTTGCGGCCTTGGGCAATAAGGCGATCGGGCAATTACGGCTCTTTGATAAAACCTGGGCTATTCAGGAGGTCATTATTGACGAGGCCCATCCCTGGTTGGGCTTGAAATTAGGGGAACTTTGGGATGACCCGACCCGAATGCTGATTTATTATCTACCTGCCTATGAAGAAATGGATTTGATTACGGCGGTGGTCAATAACCAATCCATTATCAGGGGCGATCATATTATTGTGGGAGTCAAGCCTGAAATTCGCAAAAAAAGCCGTTCCCTAGAAAAAAAATTAGCTAAGGCGATTATTAATCTACGGCAATATCAACACTATGTCCGACCTGTGCTGTGGGTTTCTCTTTGTTTACTCTTGATGATTAGCACGGCTACCCTGACCTACGTTTCGATTAATCCTAAAATTTCCATAGTGGACTCGCTCTATTTTTCTGTGGGCATGATTACGGGGGCGGGGGGAAAGGAGGAAGTGGCGGAAAAATCTCCTGATGC
>QBMS01000168.1:0-5461 GCA_003249095.1 Snowella sp. | reverse complement strand
TGCGATTAAAGTTTTTACGGCAGTTTCCATGATCGCGGGGGCAGGAGTGATTGGGATTTGTTATGCCCTGCTCAATGATTTTATTTTGGGGAGTCGGTTTAAGCAATTTCTCGATGCGGCGAAGGTTCCGACTCGTCATCATTATATTGTCTGTGGCTTGGGTTCCATTGGAATGGCTATTGTGCAGCAGTTACAGGGTCAGGGCCATGAGGTGGTGGTAATTGAGTCCGATCCTAATAATCGTTTTCTGCACTCGGCGCGATCGCTGGGAGTCCCGATTATTGCCGCTGATGCTAGGGTAGAAGCGAGTTTAAAAGCGGCTAATATTACCAAAGCAGAGTCGATCATTGTCGTCACCAGCAGTGATATGGGAAATTTAGAAGTTGCCCTCACGGCTAAGGCGATCGCGCCCAAAATAAGAGTCATTCTACGGACTCAGGATGCTCAATTTGGGCAATCGGTGCAAGAAGTTTTTGATTTTGATGGGGTCTTGTGTCCCTCGGATTTGGCGACCTATTCCTTTGCGGCGGCGGCTTTGGGCGGAAAAATTTTAGGCAATGGCATGACCGATGATTTACTTTGGGTGGCTCTGGCGACCTTGATTACTGCCAATCATCCCTTTTGTCATAAAACGGTCAAGGAAGCGGCCATGAATTCAGATTTTGTCCCCCTTTATCTAGAGCGGGGTGAACAGACGATCCATAGTTGGGAATTGCTAGAAATCACCCTAAGCGAAGGAGACGCGCTCTATTTGACCATGCCCGCGACCAAACTCTACCAATTATGGCGCACCGCAAACCCGACCTTTGGGGATTCTTCTCTCTCTGAGTTTTTGGCCACTTAGAAAGCTTAAACCCTAAAACGAAAAGGGGTTTTCTGTTTGCAGGAGTTGGGTAAATTCTTCCGAAGTAATGGGTTCACTAAAAAGGTATCCCTGGATTTCATCACAATTATTTTCATGGACAAAGGTTAATTCCTCAGTGGTTTCGACTCCTTCTGCCACAACTCTTAAATTCAGTTGATGGGCCATGGTGATAATCGCCTGGGCGATCGCGGCATTTTTAGGATTTTGGTCAATTTTCTGAATAAAACACTGATCAATTTTGAGAATATCAAAGGGAAATTGTTGTAAATAACTCAAGGAAGAATAACCTGTACCAAAGTCATCCATTGCAACTTTGATGCCTACGGATTTTAATTGATGTAATTGCTCAATCGAGCGGGGAATATCATCCACTAAAGTACTTTCGGTGAGTTCTAATTCAATCTGACTCGGATTAACTCCATGTTTTTGAAATAAGTCTGTTAACCATTGACCCAAATTTGCTTGATTAAATTGACGAGCCGAGAGATTCACCGCAATACGGATAGAATCTAAGCCTAATTTATGCCAACTTTTCAATTGTTCACAGGATTTTTCTAAAACCCATTCCCCAATTCCCTGAATTAAACCCGTCGCCTCAGCAATCGGGATAAAAATATAGGGAGAAATACGACCTTTTTTGGGGTGATCCCAACGGACGAGGGCCTCGGCGCAAACGATTTGTCGGGTATGGGCATTAATTTGAGGTTGATAATAAACAACGAATTCATTTCTTTCTAGGGCATGGCGTAGATCGCGCTCTAAGTCCAACACATTGACAGACGTATTCTTTTCCAAACTGGGATGATAAAATTGGTATAAATTTCCCCCCTGATTTTTAATAGAATCCTTCGCTTTTCTGGCACATTGTAATAACTGGTCTAAATTAGCACCATGAAGGGGATAGAGAGCAATTCCCAGAATAATTGGACAAATAATTTCTTGAGTGTGGGTGAAAAAGGGAGACGAAAAAGCATCAACTAGAATTTTTGAAAACTGGATACTATTATCTTTGAGGTTAGTAACGGAAGGATTTGAGGGGAGATTAGACAGTTCCGAGGGGGTTAAAACAATCACAAATTCGTTACTATTCAGACGAGTAATTGCCCCTGGCTGACCGACAGTCGCTTGAATTCGATCAACCGCTTCTTTTAATAACTGATTTCCACCTTCATAACCGAGATGATCATTAATCCGTGAAAAACGCTCAAAGCTCAAAATGATTAAACATATTCCGTAAAAATCTGTTGAATTTTCCGACAAAGATGGATTTTCTTCGTCAGAGGAAAGATTGTTTGATTGATTTTTATGGGGAGCGATCAGACGTTCAAAATTCTCTCGGAGGGATAATTGATTGGGTAAATTAGTCAACAAATCATGGTATAGCAAATGACTAATTTTTTCTTTATTTTCTTCTAATTTTTCTATATACTGTTGATTAATAATTTCTTTTTTCTTCAGCCGAATTTGGATAACTTCTAATAATTCGTCGTTGGCAAAGGGTTTAATTAGATAATCATCTGCCCCTAAATTCATGGCATAACGAACATCTTGCCTAGTTCCCTTGGCAGTGAGAAAAATAAAGGGAATCGTCACAGTTTGGGGATTTTTTTGTAGGGTTTGCAGGACACCATGACCATCAATTTCTGGCATCATGACATCGCAAATGATCAGATCGGGCAAAACGGACTGCGCGATCGCGATTCCTTCTCTTCCATTGACCGCTTCCGCCACGTCCAATCCTTCTAGGATCAACAATTCACTAATTAGCTCTCGAATTGCCGCTTCATCTTCAATAATTAAAATAGTCGTCATTTTGATTGCAAAAGCTCTCGTCAGAGGTCGTTTTGTCGTGATTGAAATCCAGTCGCCTATAGATAATCATTCCCTGTGATCAAACTAAATGTGTAGGCATTTTGATTACGTTTAGTAAAGAGATGCTAAGGGGAGCAGAATGATCAAAATAACTGGGGTAAATCTTTACAAGAATTAATCGGTTAGCGATCGCAGTTATCAAAAAAATTGATTAGTTTGGACAAAAACAGGCAAAAACCTATCTGTTGACTAGTCGAAACCCATCCTACCGTATTTTCTCAATCGTAGTCAATATGAGTTTATAAAAGGTTATTCACTCAGGCAATAGGGGATTTCGTTGGGTTAGGACAAAAACGCGGTTGAATACAGAATGTTACAATTTATTGGGTTGTTACGAAGGATTGTGACATCAAGAACCAAATTTTATCAAAAAACACTAGCACGACTTGCACTTTACCATGACTCTACAACACAAGCCTGTTCACGTAATCGGAGGTGGCCTAGCAGGAACCGAAGCCGCTTGGCAAGTCGCCCAGGCGGGTGTTCCAGTGATTTTCTCGGAAATGCGTCCCGTCCGTCAGAGTCCCGCCCACCACAGTGAAGAATTAGCTGAATTGGTTTGTAGTAATTCCTTTGGAGCCATGAGCAGCGATCGCGCCGCAGGATTATTGCAAACCGAATTGCGTCGTTTGGGTTCGATTATTATTGAGACTGCCGACAAACACGCTGTTCCTGCGGGGGGAGCTTTGGCCGTTGATCGGGGGATTTTTAGCCAGGAATTAACCCACACCTTGGCTAGTCATCCCCTGATTGATTTTCGACGGGAAGAAGTGACAGAAATTCCCCAGGATGAGGTGGTGGTACTAGCGACGGGGCCATTAACCAGTCCTGCTCTGACGGAAGATTTACAAAAAATTACAGGTCTGGATTATCTGAGTTTTTTTGATGCGGCCAGTCCCATTGTTGTGGGGGAATCCATTAATTACGACATTGCTTTTTTGGCCTCTCGTTACGATAAAGGGGAAGCGGCTTATTTGAATTGTCCCTTTAACCGCGCTGAATATCTACAATTTTGGCAAGCTTTGTGTGAGGCAGAACAGGCTGAATTAAAAGATTTTGAGCGAGAAACGGCTAAATTTTTTGAAGGATGTTTGCCCATCGAAGAATTAGCCCAACGGGGAGAAGATACGATGCGTTATGGCCCCCTTAAACCCATTGGTCTATTTGATAGTCGTTTAGGAGATTTTCGCGCTCCTGAAAATAAAGAAAAACGCCCCTACGCGATCGCCCAGTTACGTCAAGAAGATAAGGCGGGTCAATTGTGGAATATGGTCGGGTTTCAAACCAATTTAAAATGGGGTGAACAAAAACGCATTTTTCAAATGATTCCAGGTCTTGAAAAAGCGGAATTTGTCAGAATGGGAGTGATGCACCGCAATACTTTTATTAATTCTCCCGAATTGTTGGGGGCAAATCTACAATTTAAAAATCGTCCTACGCTTTTTGCGGCGGGTCAATTAATCGGCACGGAAGGCTATACGGCGGCGACCGCAGGGGGATGGCTGGCAGGAACAAATGCGGCCAGATTGGTTTTAGGTTTAACTCCCTTAGCGTTACCTGAAACAACCATGATGGGATCTTTATTTGCTTTTATTAGTTCTGCTTCTCCTAAACATTTTCAACCCATGCCTCCCAATTTTGGAATATTACCCGAACTTGGGCAAAAAATTCGCAGTAAACCAGAGCGTCATGGGCAATATCGCGATCGCGCCTTAGCCGATTTAGAAACTTGGCAACAGAGGTTGGCCTGACTGAGTAAATCGTGTTAGGATTGCCAAAAAAGATTGACAGCCAATTCCCCCCAAAATAACTTGAAAAACATTCTGCCATTTACTTGCAGTGTGTTCATCTTTTCATTTTGTAGAATTGAAGCTTATCTTTATAATCTCTACTCAAAAGTTTTAATTTTACTCTCCAACCATTCAGGATTTTCACCATGAAAGCAAATTTCTTTCAATTAATAACAGGTGCGGCGATCGTCGGTACTATTGGTTCTGGCGTTTTCACCCCAGCCCAAGCTATTCAAGTCTGGAGTTTAAACTTTGCTCCTGAAGTCACTGGCGCAACAGGTACTGGCACTGGGTCACTAACCTATGATAATATCGCTCGCACTCTTACTGTCGCTTCCACTTTCTCTGGTTTAAGTGGAAATACTACCAATGCCCATATCCACGCACCTACAACTGTTGCAGGAACAGGAACGGTAAGTGTGGCCGTTCCATTTGTTCTTGGTGTCTCAGGTTTTCCTTTAGGAGTGACATCTGGATCTCATAACACAGTCCTGAACTTAGCCCTAGACAGTACCTATAATACAACTTTTCGCAATAACTTTGGAGGGGGAACGGCAGCAGGAGCAGAAGCCGCTCTTATTGCTAGTTTTAATGCTGGGACAGCCTATTATAATATCCACACCAGCACTTTTGGTGGGGGTGAAATTCGTGCCTTTGCCACCGCAGTTCCTTGGGAAACCGATGCCTTGTCTGTCGTCGGTACGACCCTTCTTTTTGGCTTTGGCATTTGGCGGAAAAATAAAGTTTCCCAACGTAACCTCAAGTAATTGACAATGAAGAAGTCCCCCTTGCAAAGATAATGAAAATTAAGACTAAATTATTCATGGTCGAAAATCCTCATGGGCAAGGGGTTTAACTTTAAACCAATTGTTAATATATGGCACTGGTTCAGTCTAATTATTAGAATGAAATCCTTACAAGACAAGGACTTAAC
>QBMS01000167.1 GCA_003249095.1 Snowella sp. | reverse complement strand
GTTGAACCTCTTGTATTGCAAACTTTCTAGCCTCCAATTAGACGATACCAGTGCCAAAACCTTTAACTGAGGAAAAAACATGAAAGCACTAAAAGCAATGGCAACCATCAACGAACAGGGGCAAATAACCCTAGACAGTCCCCTCCTGACCAACAAAAATAGTCGAGTAGAAATCATCGTACTAATTCCAGAACCCGCAGAAGACTTCACTAAAGAAAAAATAATATCCGACTTTCGCCAAGCATGGCATGAAGCAATGACAGGTCAAACAATAACAAACTAATCAAACCCTATCTGACATTTTGCGCGATGCGATAGACTTCTATTATCAAAAACTCAAACATCAAAAGCAAAAAACATCCTTTGATATTCTCGAAGAATCAGGCTTTATTGGATGTTGCTCAGTTGAAAGTGACTTATCTATCAACTACAAACAAATCCTTGCAACTGAACTTGAGGCTAAATATGATCATCGCTAATACAGGATTTTGGTTATTTACTTTCCTAACCAACTTGCGGAATGTGGGGTGATTAATATCAGCGATCGCTTTTTTTATAAATTGGGAAGTTGATTTAGCTTTGCTTTCACTGATTCAATAATGCTATGCAAAATTCACAAACAAAAAACCTCCTATTAATTAAAACAGAAGGAATTTTATTAATCATTATTTGGATAGCCTAAAACTTAAGCAACACCATCTTGTTTCATTTGATTACTAGGAGGCAATTTGATATCGGACGCTAAACCTAGAATGTTTAACAAACGAATCGTCATCCAAGTCAAATCCACTTCCCACCATTGCAAACCATGACGGGCTGAATATTGATAGGCATGGTGATTATTGTGCCAACCTTCGCCAAACGTTAGGAGAGCAACCCACCAACAATTGCGGGAATGATCCTTGGATTCATGGCTCTGGTAACCAAATTTATGGGTTGCGCTGTTGACAAACCATGTGAAATGGAAAACCAACACCAAGCGGACAAAAATTCCCCAAATTACGAAACTCCATCCGCCTAAAGCAAAAAGCCCTAATCCTAAAACAACTTGAATAGGAATAAAATATTTATCACAGAACTGATAAAAAGGATCATCAGAAATGTCTTTTGTAAAACGAGGAATTTCTTTCTTAGCGGGATTATCAACCATCATCCAGCCAATATGACTCCACCAAAAACCGCGATTAGAATCGTGGGGATCTTCGTGGGTGTCGGAAAATTTATGGTGCATTCGGTGCAAGCCAATCCAGCCAAAGGGGCCGCCTTGACAAGCCAGAGTACCACAAAATACTAAAACGTATTCTATCCATTTGGGGACAGAAAAGCTCCGATGGGAAACAAGGCGATGAAAGCCCAGAGTGATACCCAGACCACCTGTAATCCAGTAAAGTAAAAAAGCGACACCGATCGCCTGCCAGCTAAAAAACTGGGGTAGGAATGCGAATAAAGCAAACAGATGAACGATGCCTAGATAGAGGATAACTCCCCAATCAAGGGGTAGTTTCTCATTTGAGTTATTAGGAAGCGCAGCAGTCATTGAAGAACCTATAGAAAAAATTAAAGAAGTCGCTAAATAGCCAAAGTTAAGCTAATGATTTTCAGTTACGTTTTGACAATAGAAGAAATTAATAAATTAAGTCTTTAACCTTGTTTAAAGAGTTTTTGAGGAATTTATTTTACATAACTGAATTAACATAAAGCCAATAAAAGGATTTGACATTAGGGAGTTTTAGAAGTTGAATCTAGTAAGGACTAGCCACTTTTAAACTAACCTATGGATAATCTAGCACTCCTCAAAGAAGCAGAAAATATATTAAACCCGATCTTTTCTGAAATTGACACAAAGGTCAAGCAAAATCTGCAAAAAGTTTTAGAAGCCTTTCGGGATCATCGGGTGGGAGTCCATCACTTTGCTAGTGTGAGCGGCTACGGTCATGATGATTTGGGGCGAGAGACATTAGATCGGGTTTTTGCTCAGATTATGGGAGCAGAGTCTGCCATCGTTAGAGTGCAGTTGGTTTCTGGAACCCATGCGATCGCCTGTGCCTTGTATGGGGTATTGCGACCTGGGGACGAGCTACTAGCTGTCATGGGCGCACCCTACGATACTTTGGAGGAAGTGATCGGCGTGAGGGGTCACGGGCAAGGCTCCCTGTCTGAGTTTAACATTTCTTATCGAGAATTAACGTTAACCCCTCAAGGCTCAGTGGATTGGGAAGGGCTGAAAACTGCCATTAAGCCCCACACTCGGCTGGCTCTGATTCAGCGTTCCTGCGGTTATTCTTGGCGTTCTAGCCTGTCTATCGACGAAATTGCAGAAATTATTCGCATTATTAAACATCAAAATCCCCATACCGTTTGTTTTGTGGACAATTGCTATGGAGAGTTTATTGAAAACCGAGAACCCACTGCGGTAGGGGCTGATCTCATGGCAGGATCACTCATTAAAAATCCAGGAGGGACGATCGCAACGGCGGGAGGATATTTAGCAGGAAAAGCAGAATTTGTCGAAGCGGCGGCTTGTCGTTTGACGGCTCCAGGCATTGGCTCAGAAGGCGGAGCGACCTTTGATCAAAATCGTTTATTGTTCCAAGGGCTTTTTCTCGCGCCCCAGATGGTGGGAGAAGCGGTCAAGGGAACGCACTTAATGGCCTATGTCTTTGATAAGTTGGGTTATGGCGTAAATCCCCTGCCCCTGGTTCCCCGTCGAGATGTGATTCAAGCGATTAAGTTAGGCTCTCCCGAAAAACTGATTGCCTTTTGTAAAGCGATTCAATCCGTTTCTCCCGTTGGTTCCTATCTCGATCCTGTGCCTGCGACGATGCCAGGCTATGAAAGTGAAGTGGTGATGGCGGGCGGTTCTTTTATCGATGGCAGTACCTCGGAATTTTCGGCGGATGGGCCGTTGCGCGAACCCTATACGGTGTTTTGTCAGGGCGCGACCCATTGGACTCATGTGGCGATCGCGTTGGAATTAATTTTGGAATCCTTTGAGAAAATCTAATTATTTTTTATCGCGACAACCTAAGCTATCTCTCGTTGCGACCCCTGTTTTGGGATTAATTCCCTCGGCTCTTTCACACATTAAAGACACTTGATAATTATCGATAATGGCATTACTAAAATCTGCTCCTGTGATGGTGGTGTCATAGAAACGGCTTCGAGTGGCGATCGCGTCGGTAAAAATCGCATTAGTTAGATCAGCAAAATCGAGGGTTACTCGATCAATCAACGCAGACGTAAAATCGGCATTTTGTAAATTAGCTTTTAATAAAATGGCTTCGGTCATGATGGAAAAGGATAAATCAGAATTCTCCAAACTAATTCCCCGCATATCGGCGGCGGCAAAGGATGCCCGAACGAATTTTTGATTAGAAAAGTCTTGGTCATGCAAGTCGGCATAGGTGTAATTAGCAATATTATCAACTGCCATAACGGGTAAGGCTGTGAACACGATAAAGGCGATCGCGAAGCTAATGAAAAATAAAACTTTTAAGCAGAATTTAATTGAGATTTGTAAGGAGTGAATAGGCGACATTGAATAATCCTGAATGATCATTGTGATTGTTTAGAATTAATTTTCCGTAAATTAGCGATCAAGTAATTTCTCTTTATTTTCCTGATTGACTATTATTCGGACGGGGGAAACGTGCCATCAATTCGCGAACCTGTTCTGCATGGTAGGAACTGCGAGTCAGGGGAGAAGAAACGACTTGCAAAAAGCCAATGGATTCCCCAAAAATTCGCCAGGCTTCAAATTGTTCTGGGGTGACAAATTCTTGCACTCCTAAATGTTTTTGGGTCGGTTGGAGGTATTGGCCGAGAGTCAAAATATCGCAATCGACTGCCCGTAAATCTTCCATGACTTGACGGATTTCGGCATCGGTTTCCCCTAATCCCACCATTAAGCCCGATTTGGTGTAGGTACTAGGCACAATTTCACGGGTACGTTGCAAGAGTTCCAGCGATCGCCCATAATCTCCTTGGGGACGAGTCCGACGATAGAGACGGGGGATGGTTTCGGTATTGTGGTTTAAAACTTCAGGATTGGCACTGAGAATAATGGCTAGAGCGTCCCAATTTCCGCATAGGTCTGGAATGAGAATTTCAATGGTCGTTTTAGGGGAAATTTTCCGAGTTTCTTCAATGCAACGCACAAATTGAGACGCACCACCATCGGGCAGATCATCACGATTGACGGAAGTAATGACGACATGATTGAGATTTAAGCGTTTCACGGCTTCGGCTAATCTGATCGGTTCTGTTGCATCCAAAGGCTGGGGTTTTTTCTCAAAATCAATATCACAATAGGGACAGGCGCGGGTGCAAGCTGGCCCCATGATCAAAAAGGTTGCGGTTCCTGCCTGAAAGCATTCTCCAATATTGGGGCAAGATGCTTCTTCGCAGACGGTATTGAGGGATAAATCGCGTAAAATCTCTTTAACACTGCCCACTCGTTGCCATTGGGGGGCTTTTACTCTGAGCCATTCGGGTTTAACGGTCACGGTTTACTCCTCGTCGATTTGATGTTGTGTAGCTGGTATAGTGCGGTGAATACTAGAAATTTTAAGATAGATTTATTATATAATTCACGCAGTTGGTTAATGGGCGTTTTTTCTTATTATTACTGTCTTTCTAGATTAATGGTCTTTGCTATGTCTCAAAAAAGAGAGCTATTTACCATCGGGCATTCCAATTTAAGTGAGGAAGATTTTATTGATCATTTAAAATGCCATAATATCACGGCTTTGGGTGATGTGAGATCCCATCCCTATAGTCGATATTTACCTCATTTTTGTCGGGATTATCTGAAGTTTTTGTTAAAGAAAAATAATATTCAATATGTTTTTTTAGGGGATCAATTAGGGGCTAGACCAAGTGATGAAAATTGTTATGTTGAGGGGAAAGCCGTTTATGAAAAAATAGCAAATACGGTTACTTTTCAGCAGGGTTTGGAGAGGGTCGCGATCGGGGCGGAAAAACATCGGATTGCGTTGATGTGTGCAGAGAAAGATCCGATTACTTGTCATCGAGCGATTCTAGTTTGTCAATATTTACGGGATTTTGATCTGGATATTCATCATATTTTATCTAATGGAGATTTGGAGTCTCATTCTCAGCTTGAGGATCGTTTATTGGAATCGTTAGATTTATTACCGAAGCCTCAAGTTCAATTAAGTATTTTTGATGAAGTTAATAATATGATTAATGGAGTAGTCAATATTTCTAGGCAAGATTTATTAGCTAAAGCTTATGAACAAAAAGGTAACAAAAATGCTTATCAATCTGTTAGGTAATGAGTGATGATTATAACAATTATTTTGAAAGATCAACATTAATAGTTATTTCAAATTCAAACTTTAATTCCATTGTCCATAAATTTCTTGCATTTCTTGAACAACTTTACTAAGTGTATCGTTATCTCCAAAATATTGAATGAATGGGATTAGATCAGGAAGTACCAATAAAAAGTTAGGACGCTTAAGTGCAGATAAAATAGATAAAATTTCTTGCCAATCTTGATAAGTCATTGATAATGGTGATAAGCGATATACATAGGCACTAAGAGCTTCAGCTTTTTTTTGCATACCATTAATTTTTTTGATTGTATTAAAAGCATCTAGTAGTAATTCTGGTAATAGGGAATCTGCCAGCATTTTTAAACTTGATACTTCAAGATTTTCCCATTGCATCACTGGATATCCTTCCATTATTTGAGATAACAATTCTGGAAAATACGTTACTAATTGTAATAGTCGATAATTTTGGGGAAGACCATTATTTTTACTACAGATTTTTATTGCTTCGGGTAGAAAATTAGAGGATATTTTAGCCAGTTCAATGTACCAAATCGGCATGGAATAACTATAAGAAGTTACACGTTCGATAGCTAAAGACAATAAACTTGGGATTCTTTGAGTAAGCTTTATTAATACAATAGGTTCTAAGTCATTTAACTCGGTTTTTAGGACATATTTTTGAACTTTTTTAAGTTGTGATTTATTTAAATGAGGGATTAACTTTATTAGGAGATTTGATTTACTTCTAATATCATCAAGAATCAAAACTTTTTTGAGTGAATGATTAACATATTTAGGAAATTTATCTGCTAAAGATGTCATAATTGCTGCTTGATCTTCTTCATCAAAAAAATTCATTTCTTCAATTACTTTAGGTAAATATATAGGATCACGTTTCGCCAATTCTGCCAATGTGAGAACATATCTATAATCATTATAAAATTGAATCCTATACGCCGAATCTAATAATAATGGAAGATATTCAGGAGGCAAATACTTGATCAAGATTACTAAAATTTCATAGTACCTATATTCATTTGAAATTGCATAGGAAAGTTCTAATAGTTGAGGCATTAAATAAGAAAAAATAGTAGACAATCGAGTTAACGAAAGAACATATTCATATTGATCATTTATTTGTCGAATAATCTTTATATATTCATAAGTTTGTTCTACAGAAAAATTATTTACTAATGAATTTAATGCACTGATTCGATCTGGCTCATAACTAATTAAGTTGGCTCTTTCGACAATCATTTTTAGAGAATGAGAAGGAATATATGGAGCGATAGTTTCCAAAGCCATCGCTTGATATTTTTCATCAGAGCAGGCGAAAATATAATCAATAATTTGTTTAAATTGTTCCTCATCTAAGTAAACCACTAATAAACTTACAGCGGTTAACATCTGCTCATGTTCTAAATGTTGTTCTGCTTTTGTTAGTGCAGTAGAGACTAAATCGGGAAATAGTTTAAGTGCTTCACAATAAATAAGAGCGGAAAACTCTTCATCTTTTACAGATAATATTGCCTGCAATGCTTGATCTTTTAAGTGTGGAAAAACCTCAGCAAGACTACACATTACCTGAGCAAATGAGTATTCATCTTCTATTGTTTGTATGATTTGAAACACTTTTTCTAGACAAGACAAGTCTAAATATTTTGCGAGTAAACAAATAGCATCAGTCTTGTCAAATTCATCTTCTAAAATACTAATTTTTTCAAGAGTATCAAATTGGTTATTTGCATCCAAACTAAATCCCAGTGAATCTAAAAGATTAGTTTGTTTATTTGATTGTTCTATAGGATCGTAAATTTCTAACTCAAAATTTAAAAAAAGTTGAGGAAATTTTTCTTTAATACTATATAGAGTATTATTTTTTGTATCATCACGTTCGATAGTACAAGCAATTTCTATCGCTTTTATTGCAAGCTCATACGAGAGGTAAGGAACTAGCTCAATAATAATGTTTCCCCGATGCCATTCTTCTTGAACTCGTTCTGCATAAAATAAACCCTGCTCTGCTGTCCAATAATTAGATTTAACTAAAGCACTAATTAATTCATCAGGAAGGTTATTTGCAAGACTATTTAAGGTCGCCATTATCAACGCATACCGAACCTGAAGAATTGTTGCTTGTCCTGGTGGCTCTTCTGGATTCACAGTAAAAACTGTATAATAGAGTACATTGTATGAGGAT
>QBMS01000166.1 GCA_003249095.1 Snowella sp. | reverse complement strand
GGGCGGGACTGTGTTGAATCGCGATCGCTTTAGTAATTTGTTTGCCTGATCCAATGGGTTTAATGTTTAAATCCTTAATCACTGTATTGGGAAACCATTTCAGAGTTCCTTGCCCTTTTCTTTCGGCACTTTTTAACTCAGCCATGAGAACGGTGTTGCCATCGGAAGGCAAAAAACAGGATTCACTGACCCAACAATCCCCAGGATTACGACTATCATATTCTTGTTGAATGCGTCGCCGAAAATCCAAATAACCACGCGGATAAAAGAGCATTTTTGCCTGAGTAGGTCGTTCATCCAGGGCCGAAGTTCCCTGGGAAGAAATTTGTCCCCCGACCCAATCAGTAATCTCGGTTAAACAAACGGTTTTTCCTGCCAATAATCCTTCATAGGCCGCCGCACTTCCTGCCAAACCAGCCCCCACGATCAGCATTTCACATTCCACTTTTTGATCGGGCGATCGCGCAGGTTTCTGCTCTGTAGTGCGCTTAGTGTCTGCCAGCACAAAAACAGACATTTCCTGCCAAAACATCAGGGACAGGGGAATAATTGCCAGGAGATTAAGCCGAGATTTTGCTTGCTTTTGACCCATGATTAAAAAAAATTAGTAGAGATAAACTTTGCCTGTATCTTGCAGATTAATACTTCTGTGACCCATAAAACCTCGATCGGCTTTGACAATATTGACGTTAAGCGTATTGGTTTTGGGATCGACGTTGACTTCAAACTTTAAAACAAACGGCTTGTCTGGATCGAGACTTATACTGGGATAAATTGCGATATTAGCTGAATCATCTACGTCTTCTAAGGTTCCCGTTTGTCCTGCTTCAATTTTTTGGGAGGGTTGTTCCTCACTTCCTGCCAGACCATATTCTAAGGGAATTTGGGTTTGATTGACTAATTTAACCGTTATTTTTTTAGTCGTATCGAAATCCGCTACAGGTTGCCAAAATCCAGATTTGTAGGTTGTGGCAGGAGGATCTTGAGCTTGAACATTCAAAAATGGCTTTGTAATGAAAAGACTGGAGAGTAAACACAAAGCTGATATCGTGACGAGATTGAGTTTCATAGAAAAACAAAATTGAGAAAAAAAGATATTTTGTCCAGATTATCCTAAGTTTGAGTCGATTGACTATTTTACCGAGAGAAACTGTCAGCCCTGACTTTTTGGAGTCGCGATCGCTTTTCTCAGAAAAATCAATATATTAATATAAGTTAACGAAAGATTCCTTGCAGTATTGAAATTATTTTGATACAATTCTTTTCAAAAGTTTCAAGCATAAAAAAACGCTTGATTTGTTCGGAAAACTCAAAAAAGACCTCTTGGAGATCAATATGGCAGATTCCGATTTTTCTAAAGATCAAATTATTGACAATATTGTTTCTCAAGATATTCTTGAAGACATTCATCGAGAACTAAGGGCTGTAATTTCAGAAAAACCCTTTGATCAAACGACCCCAGAAGAACTGATGGAAAAAATGACTGCTGTTATTCAAAGCAATCCCCTGACGAAAGGACGAGATTTTCAGATCGACGACTCTCTTTCGGGCAAGCTAAACTTTGGTATTACAAGTTCAGAAATTGACAATCCAGTATTAGTTGCATTTCAGGCAAAAAGATGTTTTTGTAGTGGTCAGTGGAAATCATGTCCTTGTTAAATTTTATTTCAAATTAATTCTTGGTAATTTAATAAATGTCTCTCAATTTCTACCGTTTTCGTGTAATAGATAAGTTATTATATTGGGGAATTTTTGCAATAATTACCATGCCTTCCCTAGTTTCTGCCCAAATACGCACAGATGAAACCCTGGGGGCTGAAAATTCAATTGTAACGCCCAATATCGAAATTAATGGCATTCTCAGCGATCGCATTGATGGGGGGGCAATCAGAGGAAGCAATCTATTTCATAGCTTTTCAGACCTCAATGTGGCAGAAGGGCATGGCGTTTACTTTAGCAATCCAGCAGGAATTAGCAATATTATTAGCCGAGTTACGGGCGGTAATTCATCATCGATTCTGGGAAAATTGGGTGCATTAGGTCATGCCAATTTGTTTTTGATTAATCCCAATGGAATTATCTTTGGGCCCCAAGCTTCTCTTGATTTAGGAGGCTCCTTTGTTGCGACTACTGCTAACGCGATTGAGTTTAATGGTCAAGGGCTATTTAGTGCTTCAGAGCCTAATATTCCTCCCTTGTTAACCGTTAATCCTTCTGCGTTCATTTTTAATCGACTGCGGCCTAGTCCTATCAGTTTAAATTCTGCTCAGGAACCTGTGGGAGTCCGTTACGATGAGATTTATGGGGAAACAAGTATTTTTGGCTTACAAGTTCCGAATGGCAAAAGTTTAATGCTATTGGGTGGTGATGTGAACCTAAATAATAGCCAGATAAATGCGTTGGATGGAGGGCGCGTAGAGTTAGGAGGAGTTGCAGAAGCGGGAATAGTAGGTTTAAGCATCAATGGAAACTCATTCAGTCTTAATTTTCCTAGTAATTTAGCCTTAGCAGATGTATCTCTTGTTCAAGGAAGTCGAGTTTATACCAGTGGCGATCGCGGAGGCAGTATTCAGGTAACAGGTAATAATATTCGGATCATTGATGGGTCAAGTTTAGCGGCTGAAACCTTTGGAGAACAATCAGGGGAAAATATTACAATTACAGCACGAGAAAACCTAGAAATCGTCGGAAATCCTCCCTATGGTATTATTAATAATCCTAGTATATCGATCCTCACCTACGGAAATGGAAATGGTGGCAACGTTATTATAGATACCAAAAAATTGCTTGTCAAAGATGGAGCGCAAATATCCAATACCAGTGCGGGTGGAGGGAATGGAGGTCAACTCGTTATCCATGCCTTAGAATCGGTTGAAATAAGAGGGATTACTGATGGCATTTTTAGTGGACTGACTGGCGGTGCTGTTCTAGCGGGAAAAGGCGGAGATATCAATATTACCACTAAAAATTTGACGATACAGGACGGAGGACAAATTACCGTTCAATCGCTAGGAGCCTCAAATAGTAATAATATCAGTGATGCTGTTGCGACAGGAGATAGTGGAAACGTCAGTATCGAGGCATCTACCTCTGTTTTGATTAGTGATCTTGGCACTGGCATCACTTCTAGTACCGATGGTGTGGGGAATGCGGGCAATATAACGATCAATACGGGAACATTAACCATTCAAAAGGGTGGACTCATCACCGTTAGCTCTGATAACAATGGAACAGGAAAAGCAGGAAATCTCATTATCAATGCCGCACAAGTAGTCAATTTGATGGGGACTGATAGTATTTTGGCGGCGACTGGAGATGGACTCAGACCCGCAGGAAGTTTGACCATAAAAACGGGAAATCTTAATGTTTCTGATGGCGCACAAGTGACTGTTAACAATACAAAAGGACAAGCAGGAAATTTAAACATTTATGCTGATAATCTATTTCTCGATCGCGGATTTTTGACGGCTGAAACTGCCGAAACTGGGATTGATGGAGCCAATATTAATTTGCAATTATCCAACTTACTAAAAATGCAGAATGAAAGCCTAATTTCTGCCCAGGCAACGGGGGGAGCCAATGGGGGTAACGTAACCCTTAATAGTCCGTTGTTGGCGGTGCTTCTTCCCACAGGCCCCAATGGCAGTGACATTATTGCCAAGGCAGAAGCAGGAAATGGGGGAAATATTTTGATTAATTCCCAGGGGATTTTTGGCATTACGGAAGGAAAGGCGATCGCCAGAAATCGAACCAATGATATTGATGCCAGTTCTGAGTTTGGCGCACCAGGCCGCGTTTTAATCAATAACACCATTGACCCGAATCAAGGAACCGTGACTTTACCCGAAGAGGTAGTTGATCCCAATACCCTAGTGGCGCAAAATGCCTGTAAACGGGGAACAGCGAGTCAATTAACCCAAACGGGTCGGGGAGGTTTACCGCCAACAATTTCTGAAAATCTCAATAGTCAGGCGATCGCAGTGGGCTTGATTGATCCTGCTCCCAGTTCGGTGAGTCAAGCAGAAAATCAGGCGATCGCGTCTGAGAATTTACCTCTTGCCCAAAATCAAATCGCACCTGCCCAGGGTTGGATTTTTAATCAGAAGGGAGAAGTGATGTTGGTAGCCTATGATCCGACGATGACAAGTTCTCAACGAGTGAAAGTGAATCCTTTAGGTTGTGTTGTGCCATAAAACCGCTAAAATCACCAATAAGCCCATTCTAAATCTATCGCGTGTAGGGGCTTAGTTTCTAAGTCCTATGTTCTAAGAATTTGGAAACCAAACCCCTACAAAATTTAAGGATATTTTTACAAGGGGATTTAATATTACTTCTTAATTGCAACAAGCTATTTACTTCTTATACTGAATTATAAAAAAACAATATTTTAGGAATTTAAGGAATATAAAAATGCAGAACAAAACGGTTATAAAAACTCAGAAATTTTTAGCTTGGGTTAAAAGATTTTTAGGAACAGTTTTGCCTAATTTTTTCCTCAAAAGATCGCGCTTTCTATTTTGCTTTTTGTTTTCTCTGTTCCTGCCCCTATTAATCAGTCAAGTTTCCCTATCAACGCCGATCGCATCAATCCAAGATATTAACTCTGGATCGACAACGGAATTAGTAACCCAGGCAAAAAAATTATATCAAAATCAAGAATTTGAGCAAGCGGCAACCCTTTGGCAAAAAACTGCCCAGATCTTTGCGACCCAAGGCGATCGCGTTAATCAGTCAATGGCCTTGAGTAATTTAGCCTTAACTCAACAACAATTGGGTCAGTGGGAAGCGAGTAATCAGGCGATCGCCCAAAGTTTAAATTTATTAAAAAATTCACCCCAAACTCCTGACCAACAACGGATTTTTGCCGCAACTTTAGAGATTCAAGGTCAGGGCCAACTGGCAACGGGAGCCACCGAAGCGTCGGTCAAAACCTGGCAACAGGCGATCGAACTCAATCAACAAATGTCTAATCCTGTCGGGGTAATGCAGAGCCAAATTAATCAATCCCAAGCTTGGCAAGATTTGGGGCAATATCCCAGGGCTTGTCAGGTTTTATTAGATGCCCTAGAAATTCCTAATGACCACTGTCAAATTTCTGAGATTCAACTGCAAAGCCTTCCTAATACAGCTTCCCTCAATCTACAGGCGATCGCCCTCCGCAGTCTGGGAAATGTGTTACGCATTAATGGAAGAACAGAGGAAGCTCGACAAGTTTTGCTCAAAAGTTTTCAATTAGCAGAAAAAAGTGGGAATAATCAGGAAATAGGGAAGATTTATCTCAGTTTAGGTAATACGGCCCGCGCCTTGGGAAATAAAAATAACGTCAATAACGCCAAAATAAGCTCCAATCTAGAAGATAAACCCGTTTCTTGCACTGCCGAAATCACCCCAGAAAAAAACTTTCCTTTCTATCAACAGGCCGCCAGTTGTTATCAGCAAGCCGCCGCGATGGGTTCCCAACTTGATGCTGTCCAAGCTCAAATTAATTTACTGGATCTTTTTAATCAGACTCAGCAGTGGGACAAAATTCCTGCCCTGGTTGCTCAAATTCAGACTGGACTAGACTCATTAGCCCTTAGCCGAAACGCCATTAGCTCCCGACTCAAATTTGCTCAAAATCTGATCTGTTTGCAATTTATTGGCACCATGCCCTCTCTTACTCAAAAAGATCTGGCTTTTGTCTCTCCTGTTGTCCAACAATGTTCTGCTTTTGCGAGCAGTTTAGAAATAGATAAAAATTTAGACCCAAAACCGTTACAAATTCCGCCCCTTTCTCGCAATCTTCCTATTATTAATTCGTCTTCATCGTCATTATCTAAGATTCCTTCTTGGGATGAAATTAATCAATCTCTTACCCTCGCTCTCCAACAATCCCAGTCTCTAGGGGACAAACGCAACCAGTCCAATGCCCTGGGTTATCTGGGTGCGATCGCCCAACAACGAGGGGATCTTACATCGGCAGAACAATTGACAAAACAAGCCTTACAACCCATTTCTGCCTATAATTTCCCTGATATTACCTATCGTTGGCAGTGGCAATTGGGCCGACTTTATCAGAGCCAGGGGAGCACTCAAGAGGCGATCGCAGCCTATGGTCTGACCTATCAAACCCTCCAATCCCTACGACAGGATTTAGTCACCACAAACCCCGATATTCAATATACTTTCCGTGACAGTGTGGAACCTGTTTACCATGAATTTGTGGATTTGTTACTGCAAAAAGAGAATCCTGATCAAGCAACCCTCAAAAAAGCCCGTGATATTATTGAATCTCTCCAATTAGCCGAATTAAATAACTTTTTTCGAGAAGCTTGTTTAGAAACCACGCCCCAGCAAGTTGATCAAATTGATACCCAAGCCGCCGTTTTCTATAGCATTGTTTTACGCGATCGCCTAGCGGTCATTTTATCCTTACCCAACCAGCCGCTAGAGTATTACGCAACGAATACAAGAGAACAAGGGGGCCAGGTAATCGTTGAGCAGACCGTTGATAACTTATTTGCGACTTTAATTCCCCATGTCGCGAGCCTTGACCCCTTAAAATCGAATCAAACACTTTATGATTGGTTAATTCGTCCCGCAGAAGCAAACTTAGCGAAAAATGGCATTAAAACGCTAGTTTTTGTCCTGGATGGAGTATTGCGAAGTATTCCTGTGGCGGCTCTCCATGATGGTCAGCAATACCTCATTGAAAAATATAATCTTGCCCTCACCCCAGGATTGCAACTGTTTAGCTCTCCGACCGTTGCATCGACTAACTTGAATGTTTTAGTCGGTGGATTAACAGAGTCCCGTCAAGGTTTTGCGGCCTTACCAGGAGTCAAACAAGAAGTCCAAGAAATTGCCAGTTCCGTTTCAGCCGAGGTGTTATTGGATGATAACTTCACCCGCGATCGCCTAAAAAGCCAAGTTCAGACCCAAAATTTCCCGATTGTTCATTTAGCCACTCACGGACAATTCTCTTCCCAGGCAGACAAAACCTTTTTGGTGACTTGGGATGACAAGATTAAGGTTAAAGAGTTAGACCAATTATTAAGAGAAAGAGATAAAATTACCCGAAATCCCATTGAATTACTGATTTTAAGTGCTTGTCAAACTGCCACAGGGGATAAACGTGCGGCTCTCGGTTTAGCGGGGGTGGCAGTGCGATCGGGGGCGAGGAGTACCTTGGCAACCCTCTGGTCAATTCAGGATCAATCCACTGCCGATTTCATGACGGAGTTTTATCAAGCTATCAATCAGCCCAATGTCTCTAAAGCCCAAGCTCTGCGCCAGGCTCAACTTTCCTTATTGCATTCCCCTCAATACCAAAACCCCTACTATTGGGCCCCCTTTGTCCTAGTGGGTAACTGGTTGTGATATTTTAATTGATTTAACTATTTTTCTGAGTAAAGCGAACATTTAGAGGTTTATTTGAAAGTGAAATCGGGAGATCACAAAGAACGGTAACATTAAGGTTGATCCTTATTTTTTTTAATTTTAATCATGGGTGACATAAATTCTAATTTAGAAACCACCACAGGAGCCGATGCCATTGATACCGCGATCGCGGCGGGCATTGATTTTGATGGTTCACCGATCCCGCCCGAAAAACTGGAACTGTACCATAGCGTGATGGGATTAGAAGCGGGCAGACAACGCAGTGGAGTGAGTAATACCATGCGCTCTCGGATTGTCCGTATTGGTGCAAAACATATCCCCCAGGCAGAACTGGATCAAAAATTAGTTCAGGCAGGATTCGCCCCCTTAAAGGAAAAAGAAATTGCTTTTTTCTATAGTGGTAAATAGTTTTCATTCCCCGCGACAAATTTGGCACTGGTGTAGTTTGATTAAAGGCGAAAAAAGGTATGGTGTAAGGCTTAGAGG
>QBMS01000165.1 GCA_003249095.1 Snowella sp. | reverse complement strand
GTTGAACCTCTTGTATTGCAAACTTTCTAGCCTCCAATTAGACGATACCAGTGCCAAGAATTTGTGTACCGTGAAAATATTTTAGAGGGAGTAAATGCCGCCGATCTAAACTGACTAAATAATTTGCTTTTGCTTCGTAAGCAGCCGCTAAAAAAACATTATCATTGGGGTCTATATTGTCCAAAATTGTTGTTTCATAAGCTCCAGGAATAAACAAGCTGGTTTTTGCAATTACTGTAATTAACGATTGAATATCTAGTAAAGAAATGTGTTGCCGATTTAAGATAACTATCAATTCTTGTAATAGTTGAGGAGACATGACAAGGGTAAATTTGCTGTTGCGCCAGGCATCTAATACTTGAGGTGGAGAACTCTGAGAATTCTTGCTGAGTAGTGCGGCAACAAATACGGAGGTATCGAGAATAACTTTAGGGAGTGATTGCGTCACGGTTGGCTATTTTAGTACGAATACTATCAAGTTCTGACCAGATTTTTTCGGGGGACTGATGGCCAGATTCTTCGGCAAGTTTCCAGGCTTTAGCGATAATAGCATCCGCGATCGCCAATTCTGTTGAGGTAGTCGGCGGCATATTTTGAGTACCGAAATTTTGAAAGTCTTCTAATTCGGCGGGGGTTAGGATGAGTTCTTGAGTCTGCATGGCAATCTTTAACTTTTGATTCTATGATAGCTTTTACCGAGAGTAATCGTCATCTCATCCCCGCAAAACGCGATCGCAGCTTTCCCCTTCACCTTACAAAAATCGCTATTTTCCCCATTTTCCCCTTCAACGTCCAAAACGATCTGTTAGTAATTGCCGTTTAGAATGGTCAACTGTGCGCCTTTATCGCCTTCGCTGACAATAATCACGGGTATTATTAATTTTGGCTCTTTTTTCGGTAAAGCGGGGAAAAGATATAAATATCCGTTGTTTTTTAATAGTAGTCGCCAGATTCTGGGTTTCGTGCGATCATTCAATTCTTGGCCGAGCAGACGATCATAGGATTTGCGATCGCCAATAATACGAAATCCAGTCGGATTAAGCAAGGGATCATCTAGTTTGCGTCCTAGCGGCGCATCCTTGGACAGAACAAGAGTAACGATGGGCAGGGAGGAGGTATCATTAACAGCATCATTCCAAGCGTCGGCTTCTGCTTGCCAGCGAGCGAGCCAAAATAAGGCTGTAAGGACGAATAGGACGATAATTAGCTCATTGAGTAGGGCGGTGAGGAACCCAAGGATTTGCTTCTGTGCATCATTGAAGGTGAAGGGCAAGCGTCGCCAATATTTCCCGACCCATTTTTGTCCCCAGTGCAGGGTTGCCAGAATGGTGGCGATAGTAAGGGCTAGACAAAGGATTGTCCAAACAATGGCGAGAGGTTCCCCAAAAAAGGTTTGGAAGGCAGCAAGATAGAAGGATTCGCTGGGTAGATTAAGGGTAGTGACTTCAAGTTGGAAGAAGCTGAAGTAAGTCCAGCGATAAGTCCATCCAGTGAAGTAGAGGGCGGCGGCGAGTAAGACTAGGACGCTAATGAGTTTGCCGAGGGGCTTAAATTCTGAAGAGGTTTGGGGGTCAGCCATGACAAACTGCTTAGGAGGGTTGGGATTAGAAAGGAGGTGTTATTGTATTCTATAATCTCTTATTTATCTTTCTATTGAGGATTTACTTCGGTGATGAGAGCTATTTTGCGGGGGAGTGTTTTGGCTTTGTTGTTGGGGGTGGTGAGTGAGGGGCGATTGGCTGGATTGCCGAGTTCTGTTCATAGTCAGCAGGTGACGTTGGATGTGGCAGTGCTGGATAAGGCGACGGTGGTACGAAGGCAGGGTAAACCCTCTTTAACAGGGCAATTGACGGCTTTTAACCAAGCAAATTTGACGCTTTCGGCGATGGGTCATTCCGAAAAGATTCCATTAACACAAGTGCAATCTATTGATTTTGAGGAGGGAGATATTTGGATTGAGGGGCAACGCCTTCCTGTCCGTTTCCGAGGAAGTAACATTTTACAAGATTTACCAACTAAAGCGTTTAAGCTAGGTAATCCGCCGAAAAAAGCAACGATCGCTCTAGCCACGATGAGTTCTCAAGGGTTGGAACGGTTGCTAAAGGATACCCAGAATAAATCCTATGGGGTAAAAAAGATTCTTTTGGATTCGTCGGAAAAAATGACGATTTACATTGGAGAGATCGAGTAAGTTGCCATTGAGTTTGAAAATTGTTGAGTTGTTTTATGTCGCCTTTGAAACTGATTTCTCTTGTCTCTGTCACGGCTGGTTTAACTGTCATGGCTTTTGCAGGATTTGCTGCTAATAGAACCCAAAAAGCCGTTGTTTTGGCGAAGGATGCAAGTTTTGGTTTGCCATCTCTGCAAGGGCAATTGAAGGGGATTAATCCTCAATTAATGGCACAAAAACAGCCTAAATTTGCGCTGGTAATTGGTAATGCAAACTATGAGGAAGAGCGGTTGGAGAATCCAGTCAATGATGCGACAGATATGGCTGAGGCGTTGCGGGAGATTGGTTTTGAAGTGACGTTACTACAAAATCAGGATTTGCGATCAATGGAGAATGCGATCGCAGTTTTTAGCCAGCAGTTGCGAAAAGGTGGCGTGGGCGTTTTCTATTATGCAGGACATGGAGTACAGGTACAAGGAGAGAACTATTTAATTCCCCTCAAAGCGCAGCTTCAGAATGAGAAAGATACCCGTTATGAGGCAGTCGCACTAGGAAAAGTTTTAAATGCGATGGAAGAGGCTAGAAATCAGGTCAATATTGTTATTATTGATGCTTGTCGGAATAATCCGTTTTATCGAAGGTGGCGATCAAGTGGTCGGGGTAGCAATGTCAGGGGATTGGCGGCTCTTTCTCCTCCCAGTGGGATCATTGTTGCCTACGCAACTAGGGAAGGAAATACGGCAGAAGATGGAGTCGGACAGCGCAATTCTCCCTTTACTTCGGCATTACTCGAAAATATCAAGAAACCTAACATTGATGTGCAGTTGATGTTTCGGCGGGTAAGTACGTCGGTTAAGCAAAAAACGAATGCAGCCCAACAACCTTGGACAGAAGGGAATTTAGAAGGGGATGAGTTTTATCTCAATCCGCAGTCCGTTACCGTATCACCTGTTTCTAAACCTAGCCCATCTATTGCTGTTGTATCAACGCCGAAACCGCCCCCTTCACCTCGTCCTGTGACTAGCTCTCCTGTTCCTAAACCTAGTCCATCTATTGCTGTTCTACCAACGCCAAAACCGACTCCTTCATTTGTCTTCAGCCAGCCAGGAAGTACTCTTATATCTAGATCAACAGGAGTGAATTATACCTACCTGCGAGACTTACTAGCAGCAGGGAAATGGGAAGAAGCAAATAAGGAAACAGCTAGGGCGATGGTTATCGCTGTGAAGAGAGAAAACCTAGGGTGGTTAAGCGATGAAGATATTGAGAGCTTTTCCTGTGAAGATTTACGCATGATTGACCAACTTTGGTTGTCAGCTAGTAAGGGTAAATTCGGCTTCAGCGTTCAGCAAAAAATCTATGAGAGTCTCGGTGGCACAAGAGAGGTTAGTTACGAAGTGCGGAATAAGTTCGGTTATCGCGTCGGCTGGACAACAAAAGAAGGAACTTGGTTGTGGTACAGAGACCTAATCTTTAATGCGGTAAAAGCCCCCAAGGCGCACCTTCCTGTAGGCTTGGTCAGCGTTGGTACTGGTCGTGGAGATGTCTTCTCCTTGGGTGGGGGGAGGCTCGTGGACGACTGGTTAAGTTGGACGCATAACATTCTGTCTCGTGCAAAAGCTTGTAACCTCTAGAGTATAACAATCTCAAGTCTTTTATCAAGTCTAATTTTAGGGATTTTGCTCACGTAAACATCAGCTTTTCAGGAACTTGATGCTTGACGATGTTGATGTCTATTATCGCGGAATTTCTAAGTCTAAATTAGGAGATAATCAAGGGGCGATCACATAGCCCTTTTCAACGAGGTTATGAGCTATCCAGCGATGCAATATAATCGCACATCAAAAAAGTATTATTGATCAAACACCACGCAATACGAATATGAATAGAATCACAACAAAGCACATTCCAACCTTCGTAAACATAGCATCCAATTTGCAGACGCAGTTTCTGTCTTTAATGACAACTTCGCCATCGTCATTAGCGATGATCATCCCGACGAAGAAAGATTTATTATAATAGGATTAGACTTTTTCAGACGAATTCTGATTATTGCTTATACCTATCGAGATCAAAATACAATCAGAATCATCTCAGACCGTAAAGCTAACAAAATTGAACGCCAACAATATGAAGGATAAATCATGAAAGAACAATACGATTTTAGCACTGGAAAACGAGGCGCGATCGATCCCATTCCCCAAGGAAAAACCCAGATCACCTTATATCTTGATGATGAAATTATTAGCTGGTTTCGAGAAACCGTCAACGCCCAAAATGGCGGTAACTACCAAACCTTAATTAACCAAGCCTTACAAGACTATATTCAGCAAAAAGGAGAATCCTTAGAATCATTATTACGTCGTATTTTACGCGAAGAATTAACCACATCTAAATAAAATAATGCGATAAATTGCCACCGCACTTAATCAACGAGTCAAAATGAGCCTTGTTAGCTGAAATCCTCCGATCGCCTCTTTCAAGATGATCGCCTCTCAATTTAAAAAGCGATCGCATGAGACGTGATCAACGAAAAATTTACAGCGAAGAAAATGTTGACCCTTTACAAATTGGCAACCACTCTATATCCAACAACTCTTCAAGAGAATAGGGACATTTTTCGGGGAAATCAACTGATTTTTGAGTTTTGATGTTAACTGCTTTTAACGCACGTCCATAAATCACATCTAATTTATAAACCAAGTGATTATAAAGCGTTTTAGTCATTTTATCCTGTAGTTGCAGTCGAAAATTATAGATTTCGCCTTGCCAATGAATGCTGTTATTCGTTACTTCGGATTCCCAATATTCTAATAAAAGCAAATGACGAATCACTTGATCTAATAAACTGACTACCGCATTTCTCTTTTCACTCCCCAAATCTTCCAACTCCTCAATTAAATTATCCAGATCTAATGATTCAAATTGACGATTTTTTAATAAAGAGATCGTTTCCTCTAGCCATTGAAGATCATCAGTTTCGTATAGTTGTTGATAATTGGTAAGAACAGCCATAGTGATTGATTAAGCAGACAGGGTTAGCTTGTCATAAAAATTATTCTAATTGTAGCAAGATAGCCATCCCCCGTTTTTATCCAGGGGATGATTTCAAAAAAATTAAGCACCTTCGCGCAATTTATCTAGAACGGAACGATCCTCTAAGGTCGAAGTGTCGCCAGCAATTTCCTGACCCGATGCTAGATTCCGCAACAAACGCCGCATAATCTTACCCGATCGCGTTTTGGGTAAAACATCGGTGAACCGAATCTCACTGGGACGGGCGATCGCACCAATTTCTTCGACCACGTGTTGCTTGAGTTCCTTTGCTAAGGCTTCACTGGGAGAATGTTGACCCTCTAGGATGACAAAGGCAAAAATCGCTTCTCCCGTTAGATCATCGGGTTTGCCTACGACGGCGGCTTCTGCGACAGAGGGATGGGAAACTAAGGCCGATTCCACTTCCATTGTGCCTAAACGATGACCCGACACGCTAATCACATCATCAACCCGTCCCATGACCCAATAGTAACCATCCTCATCTTTTCTGGCTCCATCTCCTGCAAAATAAACGTATTGCCCATCTTTTGGCGGGATATGTTCCCAATAGGTACGACGGAAGCGGTCAGGATCACCATAAACATTGCGAATCATGCTCGGCCAGGGATGTTTAACAATCAGATAACCGCCTTGATTGGCTTCAACGGGATTTCCCTCTAAATCGACAATCTCGGCAATAATCCCAGGAAAAGGACGGGTACAGGAACCAGGTTTAGTGGCGATCGCCCCAGGCAAAGGGGTAATCATAATTCCGCCCGTTTCCGTTTGCCACCAGGTATCGACAATGGGACATTTTTCCTTGCCAATGACGCGATGATACCACATCCACGCCTCTGGATTAATGGGTTCGCCAACGGTTCCGAGTAAACGCAAAGAGGATAAATTACGAGCGTTAGGAATGTCTTCTCCCATGCGAATAAAAGCGCGAATGGCCGTGGGAGCGGTATAGAAAATATTCACACCATATTTTTCGATCACATCCCAAAAACAGCCAGGATTGGAGGGACGGGGAACGCCTTCATACATCACCGTCGTCGCACCGTTGGACAAAGGCCCATAGACAATATAACTGTGACCCGTAATCCAACCCACATCAGCAGTACACCAATAAACGTCCGTATCTTTGAGGTCAAAAATCCATTTGCTCGTCATGTGGGTGTAGAGGTTATAGCCGCCTGTGGTGTGGACGACTCCCTTCGGTTTGCCCGTACTGCCAGAGGTATAGAGAATGAAGAGCATATCTTCGCTGTCCATCGGTTCGGCGGGACATTCGGCGGAAACCTGAGCTTTGAGGTCATGCCACCAATGATCCCGACCTTCTACCCAGTTAATCTCTGCCTTGCTGCGTTGAACAACTAAGACATTTTGGACACTGGGCGCACCGTTTTCGATCGCCAGATCTACCTGTTCCTTCAGGGCAATCACTTTATCCTTACGGAAACCTCCATCGGCGGTCACGACTAATTTGGCTTCGGCATCTACCAGGCGATCGCGGACGGCTTCGGCACTAAATCCCCCAAAAATAACACTATGGGCTGCTCCGATTCTGGCACAGGCTAACATGGCAATGGCCGCTTCGGGAATCATGGGCATATAAATCGCCACGCGATCGCCTTTGGTCACTCCCAATTGCTTCATGGCATTGGCAAAAAGACAGACTTCACGGTGCAATTCCCCGTAGGTAATGGTGCGAGAATCCCCAGGTTCGCCTTCCCAAATAATGGCCGCCTTATTGCGTCGCCAGGTGGTTAAATGACGGTCTAGGCAGTTGTAGGAAATATTTAATTTACCCCCGACAAACCATTTGGCATTGGGAGGTTGCCAGTCCAGTACCGTCTCCCATTTTTGGAACCAGTGGAGTTCTTGTTCGGCTAATTCTGACCAAAAGCGTTCGGGATTGGCGGCGGCTTTACTATAGAGTTGCTCATATTCGCGGGGACTCCGCACATAGGATTGATTCGCAAATTCAGCAGAGGGACTAAAAGACCGCTCTTCATTAAGGATGGATTCGATATTGGATTCTGACATCGTTTTCAAATTATTGAGTTAGTACATTTTCTGCTATGTGTCGATTGTCTCAAATTCTGTACCATCTGCAAACGAGATCTCATTTACAATAATAATTGATCTACCTTAGAAGATAGATCCGCTCTTCCACTGGCTCCCATTCCCACCGATTTAGGCAATTTTTTTGATGATTGAGGAAACTGGCTAATAATTAACTCTTGGATTAATTCGGTAATGGATTTTCCTGAGTTATTGGCAATTTCTTAGAGTTGATTTTCTTTGGCAATGGTTCAGCCTGATTAAAGGCAGAAAGGATTACTGGGAAAAGGATTAGAGAAACAAAGAAGCAAATATAAGCTTGGAAGTAATGGTTATAACTTTACAGGGGTGTTAAGGGTAATAATACTATAAATAAATCGGTAAAAAAAGGAGAGAGAGTATGTCAATCCAAAAGATAAAGCCAATCCAAGAGTTTAATGATTCTATATTTTGCAATGGGAAAGAAAAAGAATTATTTAAACGAGACTGTCCTCATTGTCACAGCGAGGAAGTGAAAATTCATTCTCATTACAAAACGAAAAATAATGGAGAGAGAAAAATATTTATCTGTCAAAAATGTGAGTCACTATATTCAGAAACGTATAATAC
>QBMS01000164.1 GCA_003249095.1 Snowella sp. | reverse complement strand
GTATTATACGTTTCTGAATATAGTGACTCACATTTTTGACAGATAAATATTTTTCTCTCTCCATTATTTTTCGTTTTGTAATGAGAATGAATTTTCACTTCCTCGCTGTGACAATGAGGACAGTCTCGTTTAAATAATTCTTTTTCTTTCCCATTGCAAAATATAGAATCATTAAACTCTTGGATTGGCTTTATCTTTTGGATTGACATACTCTCTCTCCTTTTTTTACCGATTTATTTATAGTATTATTACCCTTAACACCCCTGTAAAGTTATAACCATTACTTCCAAGCTTATATTTGCTTCTTTGTTTCTCTAATCCTTTGCCCAGTAATCCTTTCTGCCTTTAATCAGGCTGAACCATTGCCAAGAAAACAAGCCTCAGTTTAATGATTTCAAAGATCTAAAATTTTTCTTGGGCGATCGCGCTCTAAATCATTTCTAAATTATTCTTGTTAACCGAGCCATTCATTTGTTATTTCCGCAGGCAATTCAAGCTTTTTACAAGTTCTGTCCTGGCAAGGTTTACCCAAGATTTTTCCCCAACTCCCCACCCCGATTTTTTCTCTAGCGTGGAGACAATTTTCTCGTCAAAAGCAAAAGACATTGTTAACTTTTAACAGAAAAAAGCGCAATTCTGACGTTGGGCGTTTCACTTATCGGCTAGGTTTGCTACAATTACTTTCGGTCACTCAGCCTTTATAGAGAACGTCTTTGACTCAAGTCGTAAATATCCCTACCCTTGATACCCTAGCCCAGGAACTAGCTGCCATTCAGCAAACGGGTTCTAAACGAATTGCCTTGCTTGGCTCTCGTCATGTCCCCATAACCCATCAACAGCTAATCGAAATGATGAGTTATGCCCTAGTTTTAGGCGGAAATCGTCTCATGACTTCTGGTTCAGCAGGAACGAATTCTGCGGCCATTAAAGGAGCCATGCGGGCCGATCCCAATTTGTTAACGGTTATTTTGCCCCAGAGTTTGGAACGTCAACCGAGGGAATCCCAGGAGCAACTCCAACAGGTCATACATTTGGTGGAAAATCCTGAACATGATTCTCTGTCCCTGGGAGAAGCCAGTGCGTTGTGTAATCGGGAAATTATTTCTCGTTGCCAACAGTTAATCTGTTTTGCGTTTCATGAGAGCGATACGCTCCTTCAAACTTGTCAGGAAGCCGAGGATCAACGCAAGTTGGTAACTTTGTTTTATTTCGACTAATTTTTCTACTTCTGTAGAGAAAAGTTGGTACGGTTATCATTATCTTGTCTTATTATTTATTTTCCCTTCCAGTCCGTTCAATCCCTCTTAGGAAATCGATGGATCTGGTGATTTCATGAAATCTCGTTTTTCTCCCCTAGATTGGCTAGAAAACCATTGGGCAACACCTGCTTACGGTGGTTGGCTGTTGGCGGTTCTTGCTCTGTGCTTTTTTGGGGCGGCAACCAATACGATGGCGGGTTGGCTCTATGTTCTGAGTGGATTAATTTTTGCTCTGTTGGCCATAGCGGCTGTGATTCCTGTGCGATCGCTCTTTTCGTTAGCGTTAGAACGGTTACCCATTGAGCCAGTAAGTGTGGGGCAAGACCTGACGGTGGTATTAAAGGTAAAAAATCGCAGTAAAACCCCGAAAACTCTCCTGCAACTCTGGGATCTTTTGCCTGATTCCCTCGGTAAACCCCAGGGAACGGCGATTGAGCAAATTTCTTCTAATGATCAACACGACTGGGCCTATTATTTACCCACCGAACGACGGGGAATTTATCATTGGCAAACGGTTCAGTTACGCACTGGTACGCCTTTAGGTCTGTTTTGGTGTCGTCGTCAGAAAACGGTTCCCGCTAAGGCGATCGTTTATCCCCAAGTTCTCTCTTTGTTGCAATGTCCTTTGGTGGATGCGATCGGCCAAGAAGAAAGCCCCAAACTGCAAAGCGATCGCCGTTACCTCGCCTCAACCGAAGGCATCACTAAAACCCTACGTCCCTATCGTTATGGGGATTCTATGCGTTTGATTCATTGGCGTACCAGTGCGCGGTTCGATGACTTTCGGGTGCGAGAACTAGAAATTGTGACGGGAGGACAGGATGTCATGATCTGTCTAGATAGTGGCGCGACTTGGGACTCGGAAACCTTTGAACAAGCGGTTATTGCGGCAGCTTCGCTCTATTTTTATGCTCTCCGTTCTCAGTTAAATGTCAAACTCTGGACGGCTCAAAATGGCATTGTTCATGGCACGCGGACGGTTTTAGAAGACTTAGCAGGTGTTAATTTTAATGAACCCATTTCCCATCCAATTCCCGATAAAGTCCCTTTAATCTGGTTAACTCAGAACGAAAAGAGTTTAGAAAATTTGCCATTTCATAGTCATTGGGTTTATTTTCCGATGGATAATTCTTTTCCTACGCAAGCTCAGACGATGGGTTTAGTCATTGATCTCAATCAGTCTTTAGAAATGCAATTACAGAGACCCTTGCGTTAAGAGAAAAACCAATTTAAAACTTTTTTAATTCAAAGCAATATTAAACAAGATTCAATGACCATTATTTCTTTAAATTCTACCCATTTAGAAACGCTAGATCTTTCTCCTATTAGCGATCGCGTTGAGCAATGGTTATCAGAAAACGCGATCACTAACAGTGCGCTTTCAGCGATCGCCGATCATGAGCAAACCATTCAATTTAAAATAGATTTTCTCCGCGAAGAAGGTGATCCCCGTGAATTATCAGAAATTCCTGAAGTCAGACTTTGGTTTGTCCGTTTAGATGCGGTTTATCCCTGGTTTCCTTTTTTATTAGACTGGAAAGCGGGAGAATTTGCCCGTTATGCCGCGATGTTGGTTCCCCATCAATTTAATCGTTCCGAGGGCATTCAGTATAATCCCGAAGCTCTGGAAATTTTTATGATGAATAAGATTTTTGTGCTTTCTGATTGGTTAAAAGTTCAAGGAATACCGAGTAATTTTCGATTAAAATCAATGGCGCAGTTATTGGGCTACGATTTGGATGATGATTTTCTTAAAAACGTTTAGATTAAGTCTTAATAGTACAATCTAATCAAAACAAAAATATCAAGATACCATTGGTAAATTTTACTAAATTGCGATCGCGAGATTGCCACTACGAGATCATAACTTCGCCCGATAGATGATCCTATAAAATAGAAAAAAGACTTAAAGGAATGATACATTATGGCAACCACGATTGAAACTGACTTAAGAGAAGTCTTAGCTAAAATAGATAATCGCTTAGAACGAATAGAAAACGATTTAACTGAGTTTAAAGCTGAGATAGCTAAAGATATGACAGTTCTTAAAGTTGATATGGCAACCGTCAAAGCCGACCTAACGACAGTCAAAGAAGATATTAAAGATTTAAGAGGCTCTCAACGATCGCAAATTTGGGTTCTCATCGTTACTGTAGTGGGAGCCATTATTAAATTTGGTTTTTTCCCTAATCCCTAAACGATGATCACCTGATTTTTTGAATGAAACTTTTTTAAGGACAGATTCCCCTCAATGCGATCGCTGTTAGAGGAAAGATAAATTATGTTAAAAGAACTACATTTAAAAGGAGTTGGCCCTGCCGATCAATTTGATTTAGAGTGTGCTGATCGTTTAAATATTCTAACAGGGGATAATGGATTAGGAAAAAGCTTTTTGCTTGATATTATTTGGTGGTGTGTGATAGGCGGTGCAGAAGAAAATCCTACCATTATCCGTGAAGAAGCGATAGAAAATCCAGAAATTAGTTACCATTTTTTAATTCCTGAAACCAATAAAATAGAAAGTATTAAAAGTCAGTTTAAATATTCTAAACGAAGATGGATCAATACTCATGTCGATGTTCCTTTTATTTTCAGAAATACTTTAGCTGTTTATATTAGAGTAGATGGCGGAATTTCTGTTCTTATATCTGGGGATAGAAAAATTAGCAATCATAGATTTATTAACTTTTCTTTTTCTTCTTCAGAGGTTTGGAATGGCCGTAGAAGTAAAAATAAGGTTTCCTGCTATGGGTTAATTGATGATTGGATTAAGTGGCAAAACCAACCTGATCAAACTAACTTTCAATTACTTTCTGAGGTGATTAGTCAACTATCTGCTACGGATGAGACGATTGAAATAGGAGAACCGACGAGAATTTCACTAAATGATATTCGAGATATTCCTACCATTAAACTTCCCTACGATACAATTCCAATTACTCACGCTTCGGCGGGAATGAAAAGAATTTTAAGTCTAGCTTATATTTTAGTCTGGATGCAGTCAGAAAACCTGATTATCTCAAAGATGTTAAAACAAGAACCTGCCCATCAGTTGATCTTTTTAATGGATGAAGTTGAATCCCATTTACATCCTCGTTGGCAGAGAAGTATTGTTCCTGCTATCATAAAAGTTGTTGAAAAATTACAGCAGAAAATAGATGTACAAGCTTTTATTACAACCCATTCTCCTTTAGTATTAGCATCCGTTGAACCAATATTTGATGAAGAAATTGATAAATTGTTTCTATTTGAACTTAACAAAAAAACAGTAACGCTAGAAGAAATTCCTTGGACAAAACAAGGAGATGTTATTAGTTGGTTAACATCTGAAATTTTTGGATTAAAACAAGCCCGTTCCAAGGAAGCAGAACAAGCTATTGAAGCGGCTCAAGCTTGGATGAGAAAAGATGATATGACACAATTTCCCGAAAATTTGCGAACAGAAAAAAGTATTCATCAACAATTAATCACTCTTTTACCTGGTCATGATCCATTCTTTCCCCGTTGGATTGTTAACATGGAGAAAAATACTTAGATGATGAGGTTTGAGCCTACTCCTGAGCCAAGTGAATTTGATGAAAAATGTCGAAAAAAAGGAAATGCTTGGTTAGCAAAAAATTCTGACAAAAAACGTCCTAGAGATTATTGGTCTCCCTTTAAACGTGATTTAGCTAATGGCTTTAGGAATCTTTGTGGTTATTCTGCTATGTTCGATATTACTGCAACAGTTGATCATTTTTTAAGCTGTACTAATCATCGACATTTAGCTTACGAATGGTCTAATTATCGCTACGCGACAGGTTGGATTAATAGTAGTAAGAAAAATTTAGATGATCAAATTCTTGATCCTTTTGAAGTTGAAGATAATTGGTTTGAAATAATTCTTCCTTCTCTACAATTAGTATTAACAGATCAAGTTCCTCAATCTCACCGTACTAAAGCAGAATTTACTCTTAAACGTCTAGGTTTAGATCGAGATGAGCGAGTCATGCGTCAGAGAGAAGAATGGTTTAATATGTATCAGAATGGAGAAATCAGTTTTGAAGGTTTAGCGAAAAAAGCTCCTCTCATTGCTCGTGCTATTGCAAAACAAAATTCACCTGATTCTGGATAGATTGAGCAAGATTATTTTCAGTGCGATCACCATTACCTGATTTTTTGAATGAAACTTTTTTAAGAACAGATTCCCAGCAATGCGATCGCATCCTCGCTCGACAGATTACCCGATAAAATAGAAAAAAGAAGCGGCCAACTTCCCTCTTCCATCAAACAAGGACTCAAGGAATAATAAATTATGGCAACCGTTACCGATACCGACCTTAAGGAATTAAAAGATTTAATAACTGATCTAAAAGTTAATCAGGTCAGAATGGAAAAAAGATTATCGGGACAAATGGCTACTCTTGACGAAAAAGTGTTAGGTATTGATAAACGCCTGGATATTATCGAAAGTCGAGTTAATGGGTTAACAGGCTGGTTAATCGGTGTTTTATTTGCTTTGGTTGGGGGTCTATTAGGTATTCTAGGCAAAATTACTTTTTTCCCTAATCCCTAAAACGGCGATCGCCATTACTTGATTTTTTGAATGAAACTTTTTTAAGAACAGATTCCCCGCAATGCGATCGCGAGAGTCCGGTTACGCGATTGTAACCCCCGATAGATTACCCTATAAAATAGAAAAGCAGCCAACTTTTCCCTTCTATCAGACAAAAACTAAAGGAATCATACATCATGGCAACCGTTACCGATACCGACTTACAGGAATTAAAAGATTTAATTACGTCTGGGTTTAACAGAATCGACATAAATCAGGCAAGACTTGAAGAAAAATTTGTCGCTATGGATAAAAGGTTAGAACTCATTGAAAGCCGTGTAAATAGCTTTGAGAATCGCGTAAATAGCTTTACAGGTTGGTTTATCGGTAGCCTCATCGCTTTAGTTGGTGGCTTACTGGCCATTCTCGGTAAAATCGCCTTTTTCCCTAATCCTTAAACGGCGATCGCCATTACCTGATTTTTTGAATTCTCATGGCGACCATGATTGAAACCGACTTGAAAGAAGTATTAGATCGAATTGATAGACGGTTAGGAGACATTGAAAGCGATATGACCACGCTTAAAGTCTCTCAGGCACGGATAGAAGGGGAACTATCTACGGTCAAAAATGAATTAGCTTTTGTTAGAGAAGATGTCAAAGACTTGAAAAATTCCCAACGCTCTCAGATATGGGCATTAATTATCACAGTCATCGGAGCCACTATTGCCGCCGTTGTAAAATTTGGTTTTTTCCCTAATCCTTAAACGGCGATCGCCATTACCTGATTTTTTGAATAAAACTTTTTTAAGGACAGATTCCCAGCAATGCGATTGCGTTTTTTCCACTGAACCCAGATCAACTATACTAAATTTTGATCTTTAGATTCCTCAAAATACAATCACCATGCACAAAATTCCCGTTACCGTCGTTACTGGATTTCTAGGGGCGGGGAAAACCACCCTCGTTCGTAATCTCTTGCAAAATAACCAAGGACGACGTATTGCCGTGATTGTCAACGAATTTGGGGATGTGGGCATTGACGGCGATTTACTGCGGGATTGTCAAGTTTGCGACGAACCAGAGATTCCCAATAGTCAGATTATTGAGATGACTAACGGTTGTTTGTGCTGTACGGTGCAGGAAGAATTTTTTCCGATTATGCAGGAACTTTTAACACGCCGAGAACAACTCGATTGTGTGGTGATTGAAACATCAGGTTTAGCCTTACCGAAACCTTTAGTACAAGCTTTCCGATGGCCAGAAATTCGCAACGGCGCGACGGTAGATGGAGTTATCACAGTTGTGGATAGTCAAGCCTTAGCAGAAGGTAAATTAGTCGGAGATTTAGCCGCCCTAGAAGCACAACGAGAAGCCGATGATAGCCTAGAGCATGAAACCCCCATTGAAGAATTATTTGAAGATCAATTAGCCTGTTCTGATTTAGTTTTACTCACTAAAACCGATTTAATTAGTGATCAGCAGTTAACAGAGGTCAAACAATGGTTAAATCAAGAATTGCGATCGGGAATCAAAATTGTAACTTGTCAGCAGGGAGACATTAATCCAGAGGTTTTATTGGGATTTAATGCGGCGGTAGAAGATAACTTAGAAAGTCGTCCTAGTCACCATGATCACGAAGAAGAGCATGACCACGATGATGAAATTAATTATATTCAAGTAATCCAAACCGAGAGCTATGATCCCCAGGTATTAACCCAGCGACTCAAAAAATTAGTCCAAACCGAAGAAATTTATCGGATTAAGGGTTTTGTCCATGTTCCCCAGAAATCCATGCGCTTAGTTTTGCAGGGAGTCGGCGATCGCTTTGATGTGTTTTATGATCGATTATGGAAATCTGACGAAGTGAAGCAGACTAAACTGGTTTTTATTGGGAAAGCTTTGAATCAAGAAATGATCGAAAAGGCGATCGCGAATTAATTTAGGTAAAATTTGCTAATACTGAAAATTAGATCCCATCCCTATTTTTGATGGATTAAACTTTGAAGAAAAAGTTATAGTCCAAGACTCTATGAAATAGGCGATCGCCTTTATAAACAATAGACAATCTCTATGGCATAAATTAAAATAAGATAATAGCCCTCATTTGGCACTGGTTCAGTCTAATTATTAGAATGAAATCCTTACAAGACAAGGACTTAAC
>QBMS01000163.1 GCA_003249095.1 Snowella sp. | reverse complement strand
GTTAAGTCCTTGTCTTGTAAGGATTTCATTCTAATAATTAGACTGAACCAGTGCCCGTTAATCATGTTATGGAATATTACTGACAACTTATTAGGATGGGAATGATTTACCTAAATCGAGCCGTGATTTGATCCTTCAGTGTATTGGGATCTTGTTTTCCCTGGGCCATCGAAGTGGCTAAATCTTGACAGGAGGAATTTTGAAATTTAGTGATGGTTTTCTGGGCGATCGCATTCACCACTTCACCTGCTAAGGGATCTTCTGTCTGGGCTGAAACACTAGGGACGGTTGCCGAGGCGATCGCAACTGTGCAGACAAACGCTTTGAAAAAAGGTGTTTTGAATGTTGTTTTCATAGAGTTTTACAATTTCTTGCCTCTAAATTGACTTAGGAATTTCTACAGAACGCAGAAACGTACTTAAGTATCTAATTTCTATCGTGTCCTGTACATTTTTTTTGACCATCTCGTGCCAAGATCAAAAAATCTTAATAATTTGCTTGCAATTGCTAATCTCACTGCCTATTCTGCCAAGGTCATGAAATCAATCCCTCTGGTACGGGTGAATTCCTTCTCACCTTTCATCAATTTTCTGGATCATCTCGGTTCACCTACCAAAAAATGGCTGGAAGAGTCCCAATTACGTCTTTTTTCCCTAGAAGATCCAGAGGCACTGATTCCTCGCCATCTAGCATTTAATTTCATTGAAAAAGCAGCTCGCCAAGAAGGGATAGAAAACTTAGGCTTTTTGGCAGGACAGCAAATTTCTATCCCTAATCTAGGGAATTTTGGGAGAATTATCTGTGGCTCTCTAACGCTCTACGATGCCTTAACAACGATTCAAACCATTTCTCCTATTTACAATTCAAGAGAAAGACTTTGGTTCAAACAAAGGGGTGAGCAGACATGGTTTTGTCATCAATATCTCGATAATCCCCATCCATCTATGCAGTGTCCCCCGCAATTTGCCTTAACGCTAATGCTGGACTTGATTCGTATTGTCAAACCAGAATGGCAGGCCAGCCAAATTTGTTTACAGGGCAACTCAATAAACCAACCGAACCAGAATCCGTTTTTTGCTGGAGTAAAGCTGGGAAAAGGAGCAGAATTCACCGCAGTGAGTTTTCCGCGTTCATGGTTGAGTCTTTCCCTAAAATTTCCCCTTGATTTATCCAGAAAACAAGCCCAACACTCTGCTCTTCTTTTGCGTTCTTCTGCCCCCGCCCATAATTTTAGTGGTTCTCTTCAACAGGTGATCGCGCCCCTCCTGCCCCTTGGTTACCCTGATATCCATCTGGCGGCAGAAATTGCAGAGATGAGTATTCGCACCTTGCAGCGATCGCTAGAGGAAGAAGGAACTACCTATTCCCGTTTGATAGAACAGCTCCGTTTTGATCAAGCGATTCGCTGGCTCCAGAATCCAACCGTTAAACTCAGGGATATTTCAGTCGAATTGGGATACCGCAATCCCACCCATTTTACCCGTGCCTTCAAGCGGTGGACGGGACTATCTCCCAAGGAGTATCGTTTTCAACAGCGAGAATTAGAAGACAGCGCACAATAAAACGAAATTTCCTGGGACTCAGCCCGCTATCTATCGAACTTAAAACTTTTAAAATAATATACGATTTCTGTTGACCGATTTTTCAATGATTATCGGAAAACATTTTGCATGAATGGCAAAACTTTTGTTTTTGATCGATTGATTAATGTCGCTCTTGTTATAGAGTACAAAAAATACTATTTATCAAAAATAATTATTGGCAGCTTAACTTTAAAAAAGATATACTTTTTGATTCTATTTTTTACTTTTAAAAAATATGCTTTGTAATATTTTAGGGTTACTTGTTTTTAATTAAATTTTTGATAATATCTTTTATTTGTCAAAAAATAATCAATTTATTCAAAATTTATATTTTAATGTAGATTTTAAATATCCATTTATCGACTAAATATATGTAGATAATTAAAAAAATTTTGCAGTATATTAAAAAGCAAAAAAAACGAGCATATAATTCAAGAGAATCAAAAATTTATTTCTTCTAAATATGGGTAAATAGACAGATAAGCTGTCACGAATTGAGATTGCATAATGATTTTGCTAAAAGTGATCCGATGTAGCGTGTGTTAGCGCAGCGTAATGCACAAAATATTACAGTTTTAACGAATATTAAATAAAGTGCATTTGAGTAACACATCCTACAGCTAAACTTACAAATTACGGACTAACTCGTAAATTTAGCTGTTGATAAGGTTCAGAGGATTCACTTAAATCTATTGTTTTTGGTTCTGCTGGAATATTATTAATCAAAAGATTATACTTACGGTCAATTAATCCCTCTAGATAATACATCCCACCACTACCCGTAATAGAAAAAACCCTGTGATTAGAAGTAGAAGATACAGCTTCAACCCTAGCACCAGAGACAACGTTTCCTTTGGCATCAGTCACAGTTCCCGATAGGGTGTAGGATCTAGCAAAGGGAATAACAACTTCTGTAAAACCTCCTGCCACAACTTCAATCGCCACAGCCGTATTTTTAGTAGGAAACCAATCTAAAGGATAACCAGAAGGATCTAAATCAAGGCGATAAATTCCTGGTTTTAGGGATGCAATAATCCCATTATCGGTAACTTCTGATCGATATTGGAAAACAGGCTTGTTATTGACAATTAAAAGTGAACCTGAGTTTTTGAGAATTAAAGGCTCTGTCGGCTCTTTAGTGCCATTGTTATTCCTATCAAAAAATGGTTTTAAAAGAATACCGTTATCAACTCTGGGTCTAGCCCGGAAAGAATCCTTTAAACAAAAACCACGTTTGAAGTCAAAGCAAGATGAAAGGGAAAGCCTAAATCTATCTGCATTTGATCCTAAACCAATATTACTATAATTAGCTTGTAAAAATAAACCAGAAAAAATCTCGTCGGCAAAATTAATAATAAATCCCGATCCTTCTGAGCCAATGCCATAGCCTAATTCTATTTCTAACTTAGAGCTATTAGGCTTAAACCGCCAACTTAGAGATAATAAAGAGTTACCTATGGAACTGGTGGAACTAATTGGGGCAAAGGTTTGATAATTTAAAACTAGAGAATTATAAGAATTGTATTCATTTAAAGTAGAGTTATCTAAAATATCATAAATAAGTTTAGTTTTGGTACTGGAATCATTACGAAAGTGTTCGAGTTCAAAATTACCTTTTTTGACATTGAAATTCCATTGTAGGTTACTCACATTATCCCATTCCAGAGTTAGAGAAGCAAAAAATTTTTGTCCTGATAAACGAGCTCTTGTACCGATATTGTACCTAAAAGGCGAATTAGCAGTATAGTCATAATTAAAATTACTAAATACTAATAAATTGGGTAAAATATTTTGATTAATTCTCAGTCGGCTACCTTGCAAATCTGTAGCTAAATTTACCCGGAGTTTGGAGGTAGGGTTGTAGCGAATATTTGCGTTAATTTCCCAGTCTCTTTGAGGTGTTGGCGTTAAAGCTGAAGCTGTAATTTGTAAAGGAGTATTTTCGGGTTGAAAAAATAACTCTGTTAAGCCCCGAAAACCATCTTCATAACTACCACCCACTCCTAAAGTCAATTCTTGAGATATTCCATAACGGTAACTTGCAGCTCCACGCAAATCAGTAAAGCTACCTAAAAACTCGTTGTTATTACCAGAATTATTACGTCCTGTCCCGACTGATACAATTAGGGCGGAAGCTTTATGAGGTAATTGTCCAATAATAATTGGGAGTTGAAGGATTCTTTCTTCTGGTTTAGATGTCAATTTCCCTTGGGCATATAACAGTAATCGCACCTGAGAGAGAATGATATCGTTAAAGCTGTACTCTCCTGATTCATCAACTAAAACCTCTGCAAAAACCTGCTTATTATAGGGAGAAAGTAACTGGACTAAAGTTCCTGGAGCCGCTTTCCCTCGGACTGTTTGACCAAAACGCGATGGTTGGACACGAATTTTTGCTGATCCACCATTGTCTGGGGGCATGGTCAATCCCCAGCGTTGGACTGTGGTTACACCCCAAAAGGGATTGGAACTAGTACTACGCCAAAAGGGGGATTGTGAGCCTACAAATAGGTCTGTAGAGTCTTTTTGGAGAGTATAGCTGGCTGAACCCAATCTCCAACTGTTGTCATTTTCGGTTTGAGTTTCATTGAGACTGAGAAGCCATGCTCCTCCTAATAAGCTACCGCTACTAGTAAGTGTTCGATTTTGAGTGGCACGGGAACGGAAACTTTGGCCAGATTCTTCATTATTTATGGTGGTGACAGTGAATGAAGGGGCAAAAATATAGGGAATATTAGTGAGGTCAATGGGTGGCTCAACGGTGGCCTTGCTGAGGTCTGATTGGTTGGTGCGAGGATATTTGATTTGGATAGCATAATTATCGATGTCAAATTCTGGAGTAATGCCAAACCAGTCTTTAACATCGCGGATAGATAGAACAGCACCTATTTCGGGGTCGAGTCTGAGACGACTAAAATCAAGATCGAATACGACTGTCGGCGATCGCAACTGTACTTGACCATTAGGCAAATTAGTCACCCGAATATTCAATGCCTTAATCATTACCTCATAAGGAATAAGCCAATCATCAAATTGAATTGCCTGAGAACCATCTTCAGTCCCCCGTACCAAGGCACTTTTGACAACCATACGGCCATCTACTAAGATCCCAATTGGCAAAATACCCCATTGAGCAGCAACACTTTTAGGGTCAATGGGAGGAATTAATGAGTTGGCAGACGGGGGAGACTCAGCAATATTGAGTGGTTTATTAAAGGTTTCTGGTGGAATCGGTTTTTCTAAATCTTTTATCCGTAAAAACTCAATTTTTTGCTCATTAATGGGGAATTGATCATCAAATTTTCTTGAGATTGGTTTTGCTTGTTCTAAATCAACTGCTTGGATAAAGTTTACAGTAGATTGAAATTGGGCTGATTTTTCTAAATCTTTTATCCGTAAAAACTCAAATTTTTGCTCATTAATGGGGAATTGATCATCAAGTTTTCTTGAGACTGGTTTTGTTTGTTCTAAATCAACTGCTTGGATAAAGTTTACAGTAGGCTGAAATTGGGTTGATTTTTCTAAATCTTTTACCCGTAAAAACTCTACCGTTTCACTGAACTTTTTAACCGCTCCCGTTGTAGGAGACTGACCTGAAGTTTTTCCAAATACGGCAGTAGTAGAAATTAACACTAAGACGAAAATAGATGTACAAACCGAGTAAAAGCTAAAAAATTTTAACTCAATTTCCATCTAAAACTGACGGTTTCTAACCGCCCATTTTGAATTTACATCCCAGGGATTATTTACCAGGTACCGTCAAGGAAAAATTAAAAGGAACAACATTTTGATTGGTCTCGGAATTTAGCGCCCAACCTTTATCTACCCAAACAAGTTTTCCAGACAAATTATAGGTACCAGCCGGCAAAGGTTTTTCATTCTTAGCTGGATAATTAATCGGGAATTTACGACTACTTTCCGATACTATTGAAGCAGGTCCATTGACTCGGCTCACAACTTCCTTATCTCCCTGTTTCAGTGTCCATTCAATATGGGGACGAGTCGAGCCGTTACCAGTATTTTCTACATTCAGCAATATTTGTCTTTGTTTAGGATCATAGTTAGCCCCCATAACCTTGAGACTAGGAGTAACCTTACCTTGACGAGCATAAACCGTTGCCCCAATTCTAGTAACAAGTCCCATTTGGGACGCCACGACATTCTTAGGTACATTGGGATTAGCAGGAGACTCAGTCAAGGATTCAACATACACAACTGCCCGATACTCTTTATCAGTTATCTTTTCGGGAATACGAGTCACAAGTCGCACCTGTCTAGATTGTCCTGGATTAAGTGTTAACTCACGAGGAGAAAACACCAGATAGGGTGTCAGGTCGGCTTTGCTGTTAGGTTCTGGACGTAATCCTAAATCCGTATAGGAAAAGGGTTCGGCATAAAGTCGAGCGCGAACAGGGGAAGTGGTGCTAACATTTCTGACGGTAAATACCCCTTGTGCCTGACCACGTTCGGTCTCCAGTTCCACAATACCAGGAATCAAATTTAAGGATTGTGCTTGAGCAGTTTGTCCAGATAGCACTAGAGGAACTCCGATAAAACTTCCCAAAGTCAGGACACGGATACCAACATTTAGGAGACTTTGCAAGTAGGAAGGTTGAATAGTAAACATAGTCCTATTATTTGAATCAAATGGTCTTTTATCACCCTTTTATTGAGGAACATTGAGTGACCATTGTTCCAGCTAATTGATAAATACATTTAAGCACGGCGAAATCTTTTTAGGATATCGGATCGGGGACTTCTAAAATCTCTTAAATAAGCATTTTTAACCAGATAGAGACGTTCTATGGAGCATCTCTATCTGGCTTTCAGATAACACCTAGTTAATTTTCAGTAGATATCTGTTACCTATTTCTGATGCTGGAAATCAACTCCAATATCACTATTGAGGAACAGAGGTTACTAGAATTGTATATTTGTAGATACCTACAGGAATACCAGAAGTAGATTGAACATTCATATCAACTTCCATGACTGAAGGTGTAGCGGCGGCAAGGGGAAGGAATTGGTCACTTGTTACAGTACCACCAGAAGGCGATGCTGTGTAAGCTTCAATTTGGGTAGTGCCAGTAGTATCAGTTAGAACTGATTTTGTACTAACTGCTTGAAAAGCAGGGTTAGCAGCATCAGCAACAGGTGTATCTACAAAGAAGGCTGTCTGGGAGTTACACTCAGCAGTAAAACCCGCTGGTATGGCAGTAACACCACCAACAGTACCTAGTGTCCCGTTGCTACTAGAACCAATGGTTCCAATATCTACACCCTTAGCAATAACTAGACCTGATGTGATGTTGGTGAACAAGCAGTTAGCCTGAGCAACACCAGTGAAGTCTAGATTCAAGCTTTGGTCAGCTTTAGCCACAGGTGCGAATAAGAAAGAACCACTTACCAAAAGAGCAGAGATTGCAGAAATACGTTTCATAGGGATACCTTAATTAAATTCCAAAGGGAATATCGGTGAACATTACCAACAGACCCTCTTTTTTTGGGTCTATTTCTTGAGCAGTGCCTTAAAAAGTCTTTAAAAAGTCTTTAAAAAGTCTTTAAAATCAAGCTACATTAAAATAAAGTTATCAAGCAACGTTAGATTTACTCATCTTTATAGATGGGTTTTGTTTAGGAGTCTCAATATATGTCTGTATATATCCGTAGAAATATTAAATTCCAAAAAGCTTAAACCATTACCACTACTATCGAATCACTACCCTGACTTTTATAGGTGGACTTTGTTAGGAGTCTCAGTATATATCTGTAGAAATATTAAATTTCGTAACAAAACTTTACATTTGAAGACGTAGTAACCCCAATGCGACAAAATTAGCTCCCATAGACAATTCTTCTGAACTGGTATGGATAGAATGCCATGATGCGTTTAGTATTTTTAAGAAAAACAAATTTGTTTACAGGGCAACTCAATAAACCAACCGAACCAGAATCCGTTTTTTGCTGGAGTAAAGCTGGGAAAAGGAGCAGAATTCACCGCAGTGAGTTTTCCGCGTTCATGGTTGAGTCTTTCCCTAAAATTTCCCCTTGATTTATCCAGAAAACAAGCCCAACACTCTGCTCTTCTTTTGCGTTCTTCTGCCCCCGCCCATAATTTTAGTGGTTCTCTTCAACAGGTGATCGCGCCCCTCCTGCCCCTCGGTTATCCCAATATCCATCTGGCGACAGAAATTGCAGAGATGAGTATTCGCACGAACTTAAAACTTTCAACATAATATACGATTTCTGTTAACCGATTTTTCAATCATTATCAGAAAATATTTTGCATGAATGGCACAACTTTTGTTTTTTGATCGATTGATTAATGCCACTTTTGATATAGGGTATAAAAAATACTATTTATCAAAATAATTATTGGCGAATAAAAT
>QBMS01000162.1 GCA_003249095.1 Snowella sp. | reverse complement strand
ATCCGTTTTGTTTTAACAGCTTTACCCTAGATTTCAAAAGAACACTTGATCGCACTTTCAAGCCAAAATGATCGCGGTTTTAAACATGAATCAACAAGATAACGGCGATCGCACCGTTAGCCAATGTAGCATGTGTTAGCGCAGCGTAACGCACAAAATATTACAGATTTAGCGAACATTAAATAAGGTGCGTTTGAGTAAAGCACCCCACAGCGATAGCGATCGCACTACAAGATCGGCGATCACATTTTGATTTATGTGGCGAACTTGACTATACTGGTCAAGCTGGGCTAAACAAAAAAAATATGACATGGTTAGGCAAATGGAACGGTGTAACCGAAAGTGGACTCTTGTGGAGCATTTTTCAAGGAAATGCTCTTTCTGTTCTTTTAGATTTGCCAAGTAATAATTTCAATTGTGTAATTACATCCCCTCCATATTACTGGCTACGGGATTATGGAGTTGAAGAACAAATCGGTCAAGAGAAGACAGTCGAGGGCTATGTTTATGCGATCACTTCTGTTATGGATGAAGTGAAAAGAGTCTTGAAAGATGATGGTGTACTTTTTTTAAATTTAGGAGACACTTACTATTCGGGAAAAGGAAAATCTCATGGCAAAGATCTTAAAAGTAGTAAACGCCGATTTGGCTTGAGAGAAGTAGATAAAAGTGGAGGTCTAGGTATTGGATTAAAGCCTAAGACCCTTATTGGAATCCCTTGGCGAGTTGCCATTGACATGACATTGCGAGGTTGGTCTTTACGTAGTCCAATAGTTTGGCATCGAGAACACTGTCTTCCTGAATCTGTTAAAGATAGACCTCGACGTAGCTATGAGTACGTCTTTATGTTTACTAAAAACAGACGCTACTACTTTAATAGGTCAATCCTTGAAACCGAGGATGTTGAAGATATGTGGACTATTTCTGCACGTCCTAAACCAACTAATGGTATTGATACTGCACCATTTCCTGATGAGCTAGTCCAGAGATGTCTTGATATTGGATGTCCGTCAGATGGGATTGTTTTGGATCCATTCGCTGGGGGTGGAACTACCCTTAGAGTAGCATTAGAATCAGGAAGATCTGCTACTGGGATAGATTTAAATCCTGATTTTTGCAACTACATGGTTAATACTTTATGTATTCTCTGAGGGCTTTATGTTTCTTAAAATTGAGCAAATAAGAGAATCTCTTGAGCCTCTAAAGTCCATTCACCCCTTCTATGGGATCACATTTTTAGTTTGCAAAAAAGCTCCTTTGCCTATTGGTGATACAATTCAGTATCCTATCAATGCAAAAGAGACAGAATTTCTTGAAACGTATTTTAAGCCAGAGCAAGATTCTCAATATTTCTATCAGGTCTTCAAAACATCCAATCCTAGTAAACGATGGCTCTCACCAAAGTATGCAAGTTCAGGCTCGCAAAGTACAAGAACAAGAGGCGATTTAGCCAAGGCTTTTATTCATTCCAAAAATACTGATATATGGGGATGGAAAGAAAACTATATTGAGATACTACATGAGCATTTAAACCGAACAAAAGTAGCTTCAATTCCAGCTTTTCATGTAGCAGTTTGGTTGTATAGAGAACGAAATTGGAAAGCTGGTACAACCATTCAGGATATAGTTGTAACTTTCTTGGAGGAGTTCTCTATCTCGCATGAAGAGGAAAGTCTTTTCGATTCTTCGATTCCACAAAGTAATGTGCTAGAGGAGCTATTTCAGGAGGAAAAAATATCTTTAAGAGATTTGCAGCCGATTATCGGAAAAGCTCCTGACTCAACCCCAGAAGAAGGTGGAACGCTGCGCCTTTTAGAAATTCAAGGAGTAGGGCCAGCAAAGAATATAGTTTTTCAGCCAGGAGAAAGGCTTACTTTAATTACTGGAGATAACGGACTAGGGAAAACTTTCCTACTTGATTGTGCTTGGTGGGCTTTAACAGGAAAATGGGCTGGTTTGCAAGCCTATCCAATGATAAATACCAGGAAAAACGAACCTACTATAGGATTTCAAATTTCAGGAGATTCTGATTTCGATAGAATAAAAGTATCTTATGATTGGCAAACTCAAAGTTGGAAACCACCTAAAAAACGACCTACTATTCCTGGCTTATTGGTATATGCGAAGGTGGATGGCTCTTTTGCTGTCTGGGATCCTGCTAAAGAGTATTTAGTCACTCAAGAACTAGGAGAGAGCGATTCAACACCCCGCCCATTTGTTTTCACAAGAGATGAGGTTTGGGATGGGTTACCTATTGAAATAAAAGGTCAAAGAACAACCTTTATCAATGGTTTATTACAAGATTGGGTGCAATGGCAAAGTAGACGAGATAGCTCACCTTTCCACACGTTAGAAAAAGTTTTAACTCGTCTATCGCCTCCTTCTCAAAGTGACCTTGGAGTTCTAAAGGCAGGGGATCCTATTAGAATTCCATCAAGACACTACAGTTCCAAACTCATTCCTACTATTGAGCATTCTTATGGAACTATCCCGATAGTTTACGCTTCGGCGGGGGTTCGTCGCATAATAACGCTTGCTTATTTGATTGTATGGGCATGGGAAGAACATAAAATTCAGTCAAACTTAATTCGGAAAAAACATCAAAATAGGATGGTTATATTAATTGATGAGTTAGAAGCACATCTACACCCACAATGGCAAAGAGTAATTCTATCTGCACTATTAGATATTAGGGAAGATTTAGCAAGCGACTTACAAGTACAATTAATGGTCGCTACGCATTCCCCTATGATAATGGCTTCTGTAGAGTCGAGATTTGATGAGAAGTTTGATAAGTTATTTCTCTTAGATCTTGCAAAAAATGATTTACTTAGTAACGAAATTGAGTTGACCCAATTACCATTCATTCGACAAGGACGCATTGATTCATGGCTTATCTCAGATGTGTTTGGTTTAGGGCAGCCTCGTTCCATTGAAGGAGAGCAGGCTATTCAAGCAGCAAAACAACTGCAAGAAGAAGATAACCCTAACTCAGACGAAGTGCAAAAGATTTCAGATGTACTGAGAAAATATTTAGCCGAAGACGATGAGTTCTGGTCTCGATGGCTATTTTTTGCAAGGCAACATGGAGCGTCTTTGTGATTCCCGTTAAACAGCAACCTGAACCGCCAAATTTTGATAATAAAGTCAGATCGAAGGGCAATGCCTTTTTACAAACTGTCCCTCGACCAAAAACTTGGGATAGTCGTGAATATTGGCGAGAATCCTTAAGTGACTTGTATAAAGCCTATAACCAAGTTTGTGCTTACTCTGCCCAGTGGATTCCTGAGATTGAAGGTAGCCCAACTGTTGATCATTTTGTTCCTAAATCTGTAAAACCAGAACTGGCATATGAGTGGAGTAATTTTCGCTTGTCTTGTCAAAAGATGAATAGTAGGAAATGGATTTTTCAAGATGTTTTAGATCCATTTCAAATAGAACATGGATGGTTTATCTTAAATTTTCCCTCTTTAATTATTAAAGCTAACCCAGATTTGGATGAACAAGTTAAAAACCAAGTGAAAAGCACCATTAAACGCTTAAAACTAAATTGTGATGATCGTTGTGTTAAACATCGGCAAGATTGGCTTATGCGGTATTGTGAAAAGAAAATCACCTTTGATTTTTTGAAGGAAATAGCTCCGTTTATTGCATATGAGTTAGAACGTCAAAATCTTGTTGAATCAATAGCTTCTATCATGTCAGTACAATCACACAACTCGTAGTGTGATCGTCGATTCTGTAACTTGGGTTGACCAACACATCCCAATGATAACTTAACCGTCAGTTATTGCGATCACTGTCTCTGATAAAACGTGATCGCCTCTCAACTCAAAAAGCGATCGCACTAAACTAATTAAGGCGTAGGAACCACACGATAATAAACACCATTGGCCCCATAGGAAGGACTAAACCAAACCCCATTGTATAGATAATAGGTTGCATTGCCGATGGTTTGCATCTCTGCTCCTGGGGGTAAGTTCGGATAAATTGCTCCCATCGCATAGGCCGTATTCGAGGCTCCTGCGGCGTAACCTTCTGCATAGGTATTCGCATTATTTGCATTAGCGGCTGTAGCTCCTATGACGGCTCCTGTGGCTGCGGCTCCTGCGGCATACCAACCACCACAATTAGAACAACCTGTTGAATAAGTGTTAACAACGGTTGGCGGCTGATAAGCTCCGTAATAGGTTCCGCCGTAGTAGTGGTCATAACCACCTGATGCCGTTGCTCCATAAGCCCCCGTCGCATTCCAAGAGCCATCGCCACCCGAAGCCGTTCCCCCATCCGCACCATCAGCGTGCCAAGATCCATCTCCACCTGACGCTGTTCCACCGCGATAACCAGTCCCACTCCAGGAACCATCGCCACCTGATGCAGTACTTCCCCGAAAGCCCGTACCACTCCAAGAGCCATCGCCACCTGAAGCCGAGCCGCCACGATATCCACTAGCACTCCAGGAACCATCACCCCCCGAAGCCGTTCCCCTGGCTCCACTGGCATTCCAAGAGCTACTATCACCGTGAAACATTGCTTGAGCAGGACTAAGATTTAAGGTCGTAAGTAAGCTACTGACCACAGCGATCGCCATTATTTTTTTCATCGGATTAATCTCCATATTGGGAAAATAAATTAGGGTTTAGCAACAGGCTTTTTCTCAAGCGGTTCGGGTTCAGGACGCTTAAAGGGAATGGGTTTAGCCGCATTAGCACGAGTTGAACCAAAGGTATCAGCAGAAATGGGGACATCTAACTGCCAATTGGAAAACGCAACTTGATGGCGCAACCGTGACGGATCATTCCGATAAACGGCCCGAATCATGCGGGGTAATTTGTCCTTTGCTCCAATCCACACTTGAGCAAATACTTTGTCAGTGGCGATCGCAATCATGTCGGTCGTTGTACCATCAATGACTTGAGATTGACCGATATAAAAAGCAGTTTTTAAATCTCCCGCAATGTCCTGATAGGGATTCGCCACTAGAAAATCGGTAAAGGGAAAATAAATCGCGGCGGTCTCGTAGGCAAATTTTAAAGCTTGGTCAATGGTGCCAGGAGCCTCGGCGATCGCTACTAAATTTTCCGTAGGCGCAAAGGCTACTAGGGTTTTACCGTTGAAATAAAACTCCGAAGCGGGGCCATCGCCAGGGGAAATAACTTGTAATTTATTCGGTCGCTGTAAAATCACATTGGAAAGGGTGTGATAGGCCAAAGCTGGCCCCAAACGACTGGGGTTTTCGTAGGTTGTAACGGCGGTAAATTTCAAAGTTTTAGCCGTAGCCAGGCGATCGCTCATGGCTTTAAGAATTGCGATCGCTTTGGGTTCGAGATTTTTCTGGGGATTGTCGGAGATTAAGACGGAATTGGGGTGATCAACTTTCGGTAAATTGTCGGCTCTGACCTTGGCGGCTGATAACCCGTAATTTAAAGGAAAACTGATCAAGCAAAGGGAGATTACAAATCGACAAAAGTGTATTTTTCGAGAAAGTATGTGCATAAAAAATAATTAATTAAAAATTGAAATTGGTCTTATTTTTTTCTATTTAAGTCGCGATCGCCCGTAAAAATCTTCACTATTAAGAAAACAACGGATTACAGCCTATTCATTCACCATCGATGCAGGAACTTGTACGGAAAAATCTCCACAAATTACCGCAAGCTTGGTGGGATTATTCAAATCAGTCCCGCGAACGAGTTGGGGATCGGCAGGTCGTATCGTTCCTGGTTGGTTATTTTGACAAATAATTGTGGTGATTTTAGGACTTTGATTCGGCGTGAGAAATGCCGCCCCCACATAGGCTTTCAACTGACCTTTGAGGGGAGATTGGTTCGGAATAACGTAACTATAGGCGGCTCCCGACGTTGTTCGCACGGCATAATCAAAAGTCTGAGGTAAAACAACTCCAAAATCTTGTTGAATATTGTCAACTGTTGCCCTAAACTGACCATTTGTTTGGTAATAGGTGCGTTGACCTTCAGTCATTTTGGCTATAGCTTGTAGTGCAGCATTTTGAGCCTGATCAGTTGGATTATCCTGGGCTTGGACAGGAGCAATAAGGGAAAATTTTTGTCCTAAAAAACTGAATAGAACAGAGGATATTATTCCCAACATCAAAATAGAAATTTTTTTGACAGCCATAATTCAAATGTCTCCAATGATTTTTAATAGAATAACAATTATTGCGGTGGTTTAAAGAAAAATTTACTGAGATTTCCCTTGCCTAAATACTGATCAAGTTCTTGGAAAATGTTATGAATTAAAAATACCGTTGAAACGCAGAGGAGAGTACCTAAAAAACGATTGAAATTGCGCGTTTCTAAGAATAAAGTCAGGGCAGGAGCTAAGGCTTTCGCTTCGTGATAAGCATGGAAAAGATTTTCAATCAAACTCAACACAAAAACCGCAAAAGTATAAATCGAGGTTTTGTAAAGAACTTGAAGATAACGAGGAGATTCCTCAAAACGATTCATCCAAGGAGTCATATCCATAATGGCAACGGATTTAGCTGAAATTAAGGCATAGACCACAACCTTGGTAAAAATACTGACATCAACCGAAAATTCCTTGAGAAAAAGCTTCATCAGAATGAGAATATACCCATAGCCAATAAAGAAAAAAAGACTGAGAGAGCCAACTTTTTTAAGTTCCTTTTTTAGAGATTCCATAATCATTAATTAACGGTGTAACCACGTCCCTGCATACAAGCTGTCCAGGCACGATAATAGGTTTGTAATTGTTGTTGTTCAGCCGCATTAGCCTGAGTTTGGACTTGAGCCTGTTGCTGTTTTTCTTCCCGTTTCCGAAATAATCCAGCTAAAGCTCCCACTCCTGCCACGATCGCCGCCCCTTCGCCCACATCGCCACCGATCGCGCCACCCACAACACCGAGGAGAGAACCTTTTGCCGCACCTCGTACCACTTGACCTTGTTGGGAAGATTGAGTCGTGGTAGCGGTGGATATTTGGGAGGGATCAATGCCCGTTTGTTGTTTTGCCCAGCTATAGCAAGCAAAATGATCCTGTTGTTGTTGTTCCTGGGTTTGATTCTTAGTTGGATAGGCAAAAGTTTCGGAAAATTGCACTTGAGCTAAAACTAAATTTGTTGGTAATAAAATAGAACTTAAAAGTCCTAAGCTAATTCTTGGAATTTTTGGATTGATCAACATAAGATTAGATGAAAGAGTTAACAGGTTACTAAGGTTAATAGCGAGGCTTTTTTAAAGTACACTCAGATAATTTCTTAAATATTAGGGAAGAGGTTTGACGAAAAAATTCTGGAGATGACGAAACATCTTGCAGGAATCCTTGAAAGATATTGATGAATTGAGTGGTTATTTGTTCCTTAAAAGCATTTTGATTTTCCGTTAAATGATTCTCTGGCGTTGAGGATGAAAAATTCTCGCAGGGAGATTGTTCAATTTGAGAAACAACCTGTTGGCCGATCCCAGTTATCATTTCAATCATGTGATCTGGAACATTTTGAGCGATCGCAGGTTTAGGATTACCGATAAATCCAAGGGCGATCGCTGAAATTATTCCTAGAAAAGAAAGAGAGGGGTAAGAAGTTATTTTCATCAAAAAATTTAAGTAATTTTAATTCATAGTTATTAAGAAGATCAAGTTATTTAAAAGTTCCCGTTAATCGGCAATGGTTCAGCCTGATTAAAGGCAGAAAGGATTACTGGGCAAAGGATTAGAGAAACAAAGAAGCAAATATAAGCTTGGAAGTAATGGTTATAACTTTACAGGGGTGTTAAGGGTAATAATACTATAAATAAATCGGTAAAAAAAGGAGAGAGAGTATGTCAATCCAAAAGATAAAGCCAATCCAAGAGTTTAATGATTCTATATTTTGCAATGGGAAAGAAAAAGAATTATTTAAACGAGACTGTCCTCATTGTCACAGCGAGGAAGTGAAAATTCATTCTCATTACAAAACGAAAAATAATGGAGAGAGAAAAATATTTATCTGTCAAAAATGTGAGTCACTATATTCAGAAACGTATAATAC
>QBMS01000161.1 GCA_003249095.1 Snowella sp. | reverse complement strand
GTTAAGTCCTTGTCTTGTAAGGATTTCATTCTAATAATTAGACTGAACCAGTGCCGATGAATGTCTGACAAAAAGAACTTGCACCCTATCCTCTATAACTGTAAACAGAATCCTGTAGGTATTCCGTCCTTTGCCATAAATAAGCTGGCGAATCTCTTCTCCAAAAAAAGAATTTTCAAAAGCAAGAGAACAACGCAACGGCATTTGCTCCAAAGACATAATTGACTTGTATAAACCCTCCAGCCAAAGTCTGGCCTGTCGTGGAGATGCGGTACTTAACCATAGGTAAGCATCCTTAATTCCTTGTTCTGCTTCAGGCTGAATAATAACCCGATATTGACAAGTCATCGTTCAATGTCCCACTGAATCAAACAATTCTGCAAAAACTTCTTCTGCTCCTTTACCTTGGCCTTGCTTCATTTGTTCGAGGCCACGCTTGAGACCCTTAAGCGTTTCCAGTAATTCAGCCGCATTGAGGAGTTCCTGATAAGATTCGGCATCCTGTACGACTAATTCCGCTTTACCATTAACCGTAAGGACAAGAGGGTGCTTGGTTCGCTTTAAATCTTCTAAAAATTCGGTCGTATTTCGTTTGAAATCAGTCAGAGACCGTATATCTTTGGTTAGCTCAATCATAGTTTTAGCACATAATACGCATTGAATTATATGCTATCACCCATTCATTCCATTCAACCTTGATTCATCACTTTTCAAGAAAATACATCACAGATCAGAAATTATCCACTTAAATTATTTAATTTCAAATTAAATGCGCGATCGCGTCGGTTCTCCATCGTTTGATAGTACGCTTTTGGGTTTTCATAGGAAACGGCTCCAAGAAAACATTGGATTTTGTTCTATGGGGATATTTCTTCAGGAAGATGGTCAAAATCAACGCGACGATAAATTTCTTGTAACGGAAGTTCGATCTTTAAACTTTCTAGAGAGATTATTTGATCAAGTTGATCGTAGGTTTGTAATTGCCAACGATCGCCTAGTTCTAGCCTCAGATATTTCTCAACGTAGGGTTCGGCTTGGCTAACAACCAGGTATTCACAAAAACTTGGTATGGAGCGATATTTTCTAAATTTATCACCGCGATCATAGGCTTCTGTTGAGGGAGAAAGCACTTCTACAATCAATAAAGGATTAAGAATTTCATCCGTGCGATCGCCGTTAAATTCTGGTTCATGATTAACTACCATCAGATCGGTATAGGTTCCGCAATGATACTCAGGAATCCACACTCGCAGATCGCTGTTATACAAGCGAAAATCTGTATCTCTTAATAAAAATCCCAAATAAACCAATATGTTGATCGCGATCGCGCTATGGATTGCGGTTCCTCCAGACATAACAATCATTTCTCCATTGCAGTATTCATAACGTTCCTCGGCCGTTTCTGCGATCGCCCGATATTCTTCCAACGTCACAAAGGTTTTAGTTGCAGTCGCAATGGTCGGTTTCTCTTGAGCAATAACCATATTTATTCCCCTTAGATATTCTGTATAAGTTAATTTTATCGGTATTTGCTACGCGATCGCAGAAGGTTCCCAATCGTTTGACGGTAAGCTTTTAGGCTACCATAGGAGATTGCTAGTTAATTCAGAGGGATTCCCGTGACGGTTAGAGTTCGTATTGCCCCCAGTCCAACCGGAAACTTACACATTGGCACCGCCAGAACCGCCGTATTTAATTGGTTATTTGCTCGTCATCACGGTGGAACGTTCATTCTCCGCATAGAAGACACCGATATAGAGCGATCGCGTCCTGAATATACCGAAAACATTTTGTCGGGGTTACGCTGGCTAGGACTGGATTGGGATGAAGGCCCGTTTTTCCAGACCCAACGCTTAGACCATTACCAAAAAGCGATTCAAACCCTTTTGGATAACGGCTCTGCCTATTATTGCTATGTAACCTCGGAAGAATTAGACGAAATGCGGGAAAAACAAAAAGCCCGTAATCAAGCCCCCCGTTACGATAATCGTCACCGCAATCTGACACCTGAGCAAAAAGCCGCCTTTGAAGCAGAAGGCAGAAAACCCGTTGTGCGTTTCAAAATCGAAGACGGTCGAGAAATTGTTTGGCAAGATCAGGTTCGGGGCAAAATGGTTTGGAAAGGTAGCGATTTAGGCGGTGATATGGTCATCGCTCGGACTCCAGACAATGGGGGAGAAGGATTTGGTCAACCGCTTTATAATTTGGCTGTGGTGGTGGATGACATTGATATGACCATTACCCAGGTAATTCGGGGTGAAGATCACATTGCCAATACTGCCAAGCAAATCCTATTGTATGAAGCATTAGGAGCAACGATTCCCGAATTTGCCCATACACCCTTAATTTTAAATAAAGAAGGCAAAAAATTATCTAAACGGGACGGCGTAACTTCTATTGATGATTTTAAAGCAATGGGTTTTGTCCCCGAAGCCTTAGCCAATTACATGACTCTTTTGGGTTGGACACCGCCCGACTCTACCCAAGAAATTTTTACCCTTGCCCAAGCCGCCGAAAGTTTTAGTTTAGAACGAGTCAATAAAGCAGGAGCCAAGTTTGATTGGGATAAATTGGATTGGCTCAATAGTCAATATTTGCACCATTTACCTGCCAGTGAATTAGTAGAGCGTTTGATTCCCTATTGGCAAGGGGCGGGCTATCAAGTGGATCTAGAAAGTGATCGCCCTTGGTTAGAACAATTAGCCGCTCTAATTGGGCCGAGCTTGACCCGATTAGCGGATGCGGAAAAGGAAAGTCGGTTAATTTTCACAGAAACTATTGAATTTCAAGCCGATGCCATCCAACAATTACAACAACCCAGCGCGAAAGACGTTCTCAGTAGCATCTTAGCGGTGATTGATACGGTCGAAACCCTGACCGAAGAGACTGCCAAGGAACAAATTAACCAAATTACTAAATCCCTGGGCGTGAAAAAAGGTGTGGTCATGAAATCCTTAAGGGCGGGTTTAATGGGTGCATTACAAGGCCCTGATTTAATGCAATCCTGGGTACTGTTAAATCAAAAAGGTTGGGATAAAACGCGCTTAAACCAAGCGTTGACTCTTTAAAAATAATTCAAGGGCGAACGCAATTCGCCCTTACATTACATAAGGTTTGTCGGGGAACGTAGGGGCGCAAGCCTTGTGACCAAAACTAGCTACCTACAACAGATCTTTGGGGACTTCTACGGGGACTTCGACCATCGGTTCCATTAATTTTTGGGGAAGAGCAACGACAGCTTTTTCTAATTCGGGGAGAGCCACTAATTCTCGTTGTTTTTCTCGCACGGCATTCGGGAGCAACATCGGGAGAGGGTCTTGTTGATCTAACCAGTAACTCGCCACAGGCAGAGTATGTTCCAAATCTTCCAATAAACGGGGAATAATCATCACGGCATGGAGTTCCCCGATTTTTTCTGCTTCCTGCATTCCCACTTCGATCGCGATCGCTACATTAGCCACTGTGCCACGAATAATGGCCGTACACAGCCCATCTCCAATGGTTTCATAGGACGCTAATTGAACATCTGCCGACTTTAACATTGCATCAGCCGCTCCAACCATTGCAGGAAAACCCCTAGTTTCAATCAGTCCAATGGAACGGTTACTCAGCCGACTAGAACCCCTTTGCTGTTGGGCAATTTCCACTAAATGGCTACCAATGGGAAAAATCGCTTCCAAATTAGGCATCGGACGAGCGATCACTAATTTGGATATTAATTGACCAAACTGTTCGGCGGTTTTGGCTCCCGCTTCTACGGCCAGCCGCACATCTGCAATTTTCCCTCGTACTACGGCGGTACAATGACCACTGCCAATTTTTTCATACCCAACTAGGGTGACTTCGGCGGATTTCAACATCATATCTGCCGTTCCCACGATCGCGGGAAAACTTTTCGTAGAGACCAATCCCAGGGCGCTATCACTCGGTCGATAATAATTTTTAGCGGGTCGAGTCTGGGGGGCGGTACGGCGAGAAAGATTGAGTTGAGACATTTAATTGTCCTAATAATTGCCCTAAACAGAAGATATAGAAAAACAAAATGAATTCCTAACACACCTATCTAGTTTATCTTGCTATCCCATCGTTGAGTACGGAATAACCCAAGTATTTTTGAGAAGGTCAGCAGAACCGAAGTTCAGATTCTTTGAAGATATACCCCTCCCCTATCGGGATGATCGTCAGGGTTTTTGAGGATAAATTACTCCATCTGATGCTCTCTTTGATGCGATCGCTTGCCTTGAATTGCTCTACCGATTCTGGGTCAATGGTTGCGAAAAGGCATGACAGATCTTTTGCCATCAGGATATCGTAAGTATCGAAATAAAGTGTCAAGTTATTTTGGTCTAAGAACAATACTGTTTTTGTTCATACAAGCATACCTAAGTAAAATAATCAGCTTTTCATGACAATTCTGATTAGTTGGGGTAGTCACATCGTTAAGGGATTCCTGATATCTATAAACAAAGGTTTAAACCCGTTGCCCGTATCTCATGCAACGACACCACCATAGTGTGATGATGCTGAAAAAAGACTCATCAATCCCTCTAGGCCATTAGGATTGGTGGATTTTGTGTTTCTTCAAATATTGATCCGTGCAACTTAGTGGTGTTTATCGACACAAGATTTTATTTTCAGTAGAAGTACGGAAGCACGATCATGTTGTTCATTGCTATCTTTAAATTGTCTTTAAAGTGTGATGATTTGTTACAAAAGCTGTCGCAAGGGTTCAAGGTTATGTCCACTGAAACATTAAATACTACTTACGGAATCACGAGTGCTGCCCTACTTCCTATCGCAGAATCGACAAATCCCTATGGTTTATCCTCAGAAACCATGACGGAATCAGTTGGTGACAGCACCTCTCTTGATCCTCTACTCCCCCTTGCGACCAAAGTTGACTTTAGCTACCAGCCCCTCACAAGCTACGCGATGGATTCCTCTAACGCTTCCTCTCAAGTGAGTGATGGCGGTTCAACTCTACAACTTTCCAACAGCGCGTGGAAAAAAGTTGACTTTATTTATAACGTAAACGCCAATACCGTAATGCAATTTGAGTTCCGTAGTGACGCGATCGGCAAAGTGAGCGCGATCGGTTTTGATAATGATAATAATTTTTGGAATACCAATTGGAGCAACTCAACTGCTTTCAAGCTAGCGGGTTCTGACCAATGGACAGGGTGGAATCAAGCAATCAATAATTACAGTGGAACAGAATGGCGGACTTATTCCCTCAATATCGGTAAAAATTACACAGGCCCCATTCAATATTTATTTTTCCACAATTCCCCTAACACTACGAGTCCATTAGAAAATAGTTTTTTCCGTAATGTTCAACTATATGATATAAATCCCCTAGATACTGTCGCTCCAACGGTGGCTAATTTAAACGCTCCGACCATCACCACCAGTACCAAAGACTATTCCTTTAATGTCAGCTATACCGACAGCGTTTTCATGAATGCGGGTAGTCTTGATAGTAAAGATATTCGGGTAACAGGGGCAAACGGCTTCAATCAATTAGCACAATTTGTCAGTTCAACGACCTCTGCTGATGGCAAAACAGTCGTAGGAACCTACAAAATTAGTAGCAATCTAGGATGGGGCATCAACGATAAAAATGGAGTTTACACCGTTAGCCTAGAAGGGAATCAAGTTGGGGATTACAACTACAACTTCATGGCGGCACAAACCTTGGGGACTTTTAATATTAACGTTAGCACCATTGATCTTGGTTCTAACCTGACTGGTAATTTGCCTATTACCATCAATCCTTCTCTATTGAGTAACTATACGATGGGCGGGATGAGTGCCAATGAGGTAAATATCTCCCCAGATGGCACCCTACAATTATCAGGCGATCTCTGGACGAAACTAGACTTTGCCTATAACGTGACCCAATATACCGTCCTAGAATTTGAGTTCCGCAGTGATGCGATGGGTTACGCCCATGTAATTGGCTTTGATAACGATAATAGCTACTGGGATAATGCCAATTCTAATAAATTAACGGGATTCAAATTGTTTGGCACAGAAACCTGGTCTGGTTGGAATCAGTCACTGAATAACTACAGTGGAACCAATTGGAAAAGTTATTCGTTTAAGATTGGAGATTTGTTCACAGGAGCAATGAGCTATTTATTCTTTGTGAATACCAATCCCAACGGCACATTAGGCAATAGCTTTTTCCGAAATATTCGAGTGTATGACACCAATTCCTTGGATATTGCTGCACCAACGACGGGTGTCAGTATTGCCAATTCAACGATGGTAAATGGGACAACTTTTGTAAATGCCAACTCGGAGTATCAGTTTACGGTTACCTATACTGATGCATCTGGAATTAATCTAGCAACCCTAGATAATAATGACATTAAAGTACTTGCTCCCAATGGAACTCTCCAAAATGCAACCTTGGTGAGTACGACTTCTAGCAGCGATCGCAAAACCGTTACAGCTACCTACAAAATTCTTGATAACTTGGGATGGAGTGTCGGCCAGAATAACGCCTATTCCATTCTGCTTCAAGGAAATCAAATCGGAGATCTCAACAACAACTTATCAGCATCCCAAACGATTGGTAGCTTTACGGTTGAATATTCCAGCCTTTCCTCAACAACTCAACAACTTTCCCGCAGTCAATCGGAATTTGAGTTTAACGTTAGCTACTATAGCTCTAATGGAATCGATGTAACGAGTCTCGATAACGGAGATCTACAGGTAACTGGGCCCAACAATTTTCAAAAAGCCGCCAACTTTGTATCAGTTCAGAAAAACGGCACTAATGAATGGATTGCCACCTATAAAATTGTTGATAATGACGGAATTTGGGATGCTAAAAACAACGGTATCTATACTATTAATCTTCAAGCTAATCAAGTCCGCAGTATTGCAGGCTATTCCTTAACGGCAACCTCTCTAGGAAACCTAGTTATTAATGCCCAAGAAAAGACACTCTGGTACTCAGGTTTTGAGAATGGCTTTCCAGGGGGAGAATGGTTGAATTACGATACTGGAACCTACAGTTCTAGTGGAGAGCCAACCCAGAGTTCTAATTGGACTATCCTCAATCAAACCCAAGCTAAACAACAAGGCGTAATGGAATTATCAGGAAATTCCGTTTATAAAGGTTGGATCAATGCTGAATCTACTGACAGCCATCGTCCCTATCCCCTTGTTCACGTTGATCCGTCTGGTCAATGGAATCCAGATACTACCTTTAACGATTATTTAAGTAATCCTGCTGTCCCCGTTGTTAACCGATTTTATGTCTATATGGACTGGGAGCCCAGCAAAATCAGTGATTCCGATTGGCTGAGCTTCATGACAGTGACTAATAATACTTATTGGGGTGTTCTTGGTTTCTCCTTACGCGGAGCGAATGGCCAACTCGAAATGGCCCATGCGCCTTGGCAAACGGTCACTTCCACTCCAGCAATTATGCCTAGCGATCGCTGGGTTCGTTTTACAACCTATATGGATTTCAAAGCTAACCTTCTTTATGTTTGGATGGATGGAACCCTCATCTTCAAGATGACCCAGGGCGGGAATCTGAATTACACGGATGGTGTTAACGGCCAAACCGCTCATCTCCGTCGCGCCCATTGGGGACTCTACGCTAATGGTGGTTTCTCAGATGCCACTGTTTATAATGATTCCATTCAACTCTGGACAGTCCAATCTCCTATCAGTGATCCTTCCCAGGAGCCTTGGTCACCCTATGATGGGGATGGTGTTGATTTTGTCTACTCCTCAGATTCCGTTGCACCAACGGTAGCTAATTTAAACGCTCCGACCATCACCACCAGTACCAAAGATTATTTATTCACTGTCAGCTATACCGATAATACTTTGATGTATAAAGGTAATCTTGATAGTAAAGATATTCGGGTAACAGGGGCAAACGGCTTCAATCAATTAGCGCAATTTGTCAGTTCAACGACCTCTGCTGATGGCAAAACGGTCGTAGGAACCTACAAAATTAGTAGCAATCTAGGATGGGGCATCAACGATAAAA
>QBMS01000160.1 GCA_003249095.1 Snowella sp. | reverse complement strand
AACACCGACTATCATCGAAACGGATTTGCGCGAAGTTCTAGCAGAAATGAATAAGAAGCTAGATACAATTTCTAAAGATGTGAATCAAGTACAGATTCGATTGGCTACGGTAGAAACCAAAGTTGATAATGTAGAGAAACGATTGGATTCAATGGATAAGCGATTCGATAAAATGGAATTCCAGATAGAAAAGGTAGAAGGTAATCAAGGCAAGCAGGTTTGGGCTTTGATTGGGATTTTGTTTACGGCGGTAGTGGCAACGTCTATCCGTTTTGTTTTAACAGCTTTACCCTAGATTTCAAAAGAAAACTTGATCGCACTTTCAAATGCCAAAACGATCGCGGTTTTAAAATTTAATCAACAGGATGGTGGCGATCGCACTACAAAATCAACATGGATGTCACAGAGTTAACTCTTCCCTGATTTGCTTAACCCAACTTCTTACCCGTTCACCAGTTAGTTCTGGTTGGCGATCTTCGTCAATTGCTAAACCAACAAAGTGATTATCGTCAATCAAAGCTTTAGATGCTTCAAAGTGGTAGCCCACAGTTGGCCAGTGACCAACAATCAGTGCGCCTCTAGCTTCAATTATGTTAAATATTGCACCCATCGCGTCGCAAAAATATTCCGAGTAATCTTCTTGATCTCCACAGCCAAATACTGCAACCTTTTTTTCACTGAAATCTATCTCACTCAATACGGGAAAAAAGTCACTCCAATCGCACTGGGGTTCGCCATAGTACCAGGTCGGAATACCGAACAACAGAAGATTAAACTTCTCCAAATCAGCTTTAGAACATTTGCCAATGTCGTGTAGGTCAGCAATCCCAGTGCCTAATTGTTGTTGGATGATTTTGGCAATATTTTCGGTATTGCCCGTATCACTTCCAAAGAAAATACCAATTTTTTCCATTTTAAAATCTCCAGATGTTTGATAATATGGCTATAGGCAAAAGTGCGATCACCAATTCTATCGATTGGGTTAAGGAAAGCAACTATGAGAAATGATAACTTTTTGTTGCTCATTATCGCATTTTTAAAGTTTAATCAATAAGATGACGGCGATCGTAGTCAAATTTCTCAAAAATTCGGTAGGTTGGGTTAAGGAATGCAACTCAACAAATTAAATGATAATGGTGTTAATTTGTTTTGGAGAGGAGATATTTTTTGTGTAGAAATGTTGAGTTTCCTTTCTTCAACCCGACCTACGAAGCTAATCCAATCCGATTTAACCCAATCAGTGGGAGGTTGCGTATGGTTCCAAGAACGGTTTCCTTACGGCGTTTCCCACTAATCCGATTTGGCTCAGTTGGTAGAATTATGAACTCTAGTTAACAAAAGTCCAGCGTCCTTCCACCTGACCGTCAAGAAGTTGATGAGTGCTTAAATATTCTTCAAGAACACTTTGGCCAGAGGTAGTCGCAACTTTAGCGTTAGCCACTTCTTCGGGTGTGAGATTCAAATTCTTGAGTGAATTTTGATAATGATAATTCTCCACACAGAGTACATATTGACGATCAGCTTCTACAGGTTGTCCATTAATACTGAAAGACTCAATGCTTTTTTTAGTATTGTTATAAACTACCTTAACACCTTTGCTGATTTGATAACATTGACTTTCACCAGGCTTTCTGTTTTCTGGACGCAGAATATGGGCAAATACTTTGGTCAGTTGCGCTCCAGTAACTTTAATTTTGTAAAGAGAACCATCATACGGATAAACCTTTTTAAGATCTTCGAGTGTAACGACAGGCCCCAATTCTTTGCCTCGTATAGCACCACTACCTGCTAAAACCACATCAATCAGATCTATTTCGGAAAAGATATCAGCGATTAAATTACCTAATTCAGTTTCTTGTTCACGTACAGGATGAGTCAATTTATGATTTAAACGACTAACAATGCGATTGTACTTGCGATCTACTTGCTCTTTATAGACATTGATAAAGTTTTGCAAATCCACATCGGGACTAGCTACTTGATCATTGATAGGAACAAGCTCCCACTTCCATTCGACAATGCTATTAGTATCGTCATCTACTGTAATATCGAAACGTCCGATCTGATCAGTACCAACGGCGGCCTGGGTGATTAAAATGTTGTTTACTTGGGCGGGCTGTTCTAAAAGTGTATGAGAATGTCCACCAATGATCATGTCCACCCCCCACTCAGGGTCTAACATAGCCGCTAATTTTTGATCCTCTTCAAAACCAATGTGAGTTAGGAGAATTGTCAAATCAATATCTTCATTTTTGTAGGTGTTGCAGATTTTACCGACTTCGGCCGCTGCATCTTCCAGTCCGACAAATGTTCCAATACTTGTATCTAGTTTTAAAGCACTAAGAACTTCTTCTGTGACGATACCGATGAACATAACATCAAATCCATCTACATGAAGAATGATATAGGGGTTCATCAATCTTTTGCCGTACTTTTTAATGTACAAGTTGGCATTAACAATAGGAAAGTTTGCCATTTTTTCTAAGAATAGCAAATGAGGAAAGCCATAGTCTAATTCGTGGTTTCCTAAAGTTACGACATCAGGTGCTAGGTAATTCATAATTTCCATAGTTGATAAACCTTTAAATTCGGTATCAATCATCGAACCTTGAAGCATATCACCTGAAATAACATAAAGTGTATTTTTTTCTGTTTGACGCACTTTATTGATATAACCAGAAAGTAATGATAAACCGCCGATCAAATCACCTTGTCCTGTTTTAGCCTCCGCTAAAAAGTCGCCGTGCATATCATTGGAATGTAAAATCGTAAACTTTTTGAGTTTTTCTGTAGTTTCAACCATGAGTCTCTCCAGTAGTTTTAGTCGATTAAACGAAAATAGTTTGATTCGCGGCATACCTCGCGTGGAGATTGCCATTAAATCTGCAAATCAGTCCAATTTCACTGACTTTGAGGCAGTCTATCATAAAATCTTGACCTAAAAAATTAGGGTTTACAAAAATTAACCCTACATTCCGCAGATAAAATAAATTCAGTCTGATCGCCGATCTGTAGCTTCATAGGTTAGGTTGACAAAAGTGCGATCACCGATTTTGTAAAGACATGATAACTTTTTTTTTGCTAATTGTCGAGTTACTGCGATCGCTTTCTCTGATGAAGAGTGATCGCATTTTATGAAAACATGAAGCTAAAATTCCCCATTAAAAACTAGCCGTCGAAATCAGAAAACCAACTAAAAACCCCATGATTGTTGCGTAGGAAACAGAACTTCCCCCCAATTCATAGGCTTCGGGCATCATCGTACTCGCTAACATGGCTAAAATCGCTCCTCCCGCGATCGCCTCGGCCATGGCAACAGCAGCAAGAGAAGGGCTATCTCGAATCATGTAAAAATGCCGAAACAGCCAGAATTGTCATAGTTGGCCCCCATTAGACAAATCGCGGTTACAAAGTGTGCCTGCGACATCGCCTTAACTTGAGTAATGAACCTAACTATACTGCTCACTCACATCCAGATCAAACAACATCTGGAGAGATTGCAGACAGTGTTTACGGGCCTCAATGTCTTGTTGGGCGCGGAGTTGCACCATCGGTTCATGGAGGATTTTATTGACAATTCCCCTGGTCAGAGCTTCAATCACCTCTTGATGTTTTTCCGCAAATTCCGTACCGAGTCGGGAAAGGGCTTTTTCTAACTCCTGCTCCCGAATATCCTCGACTTTACTCCGCAAACAGCTAATGGTCGGAACCGTATCCAGCGATCGCCACCAGAGTTCAAAGGCTTCTACCTCTTCTTCGAGGAGAATTTCCGCTTCCTGAGCCATTTTGCGGCGACTAGCATGATTTTGAGCGACGACGGCCTTTAAATCATCTACATTATAGGCAATTACCCCCGTCATACCGTGAACATCCGAATCCACATTACGGGGAACGGAAATATCAACTAACATGACCGAGTGATTTTCTGGGATACAGGAAGTCAGATTAGCCCGATTTAAAATGGGTTCCGTCGCGCCTGTGCTGGTAAAAACAATGTCAGACTGGCCCACAATCGGCAACATCTCGGTTAAGGCTTGGAGATTGAGGGTTGCCTGGGGAAACTGAGCCGCTAATTCTTCGGAACGACGATGGGAACGGTTAACAATGGTGATATCCGTCGCGCCTTTGGCCAATAAATGTTTCACTAATAAACAGGACATTTTACCCGCCCCGATAATGGCGATTTTCTGAGTCGTTAGGTCAACTTTGCTATGGACAAGTTCTACCGCCGCCGAAGAGATGGACACGGCTCCTGTGCCAATACTGGTTTCTGTGCGAACCCTGCGTCCTGCGGTGATCGCTTGTTTGAATAAACGGTCTAATAAACGGTTAATGCCTTTGTATTTCTGCCCTAATTTGTGGGTATTACGAACCTGGGCAAGAATTTGTCCTTCTCCTAAGACTAAACTTTCTAAGCCCCCCGCGACCCGCATGAGGTGACGCACGGAATCCTGATGGAGCAGGGTGAAGAGGTAACGTCGCAGTTGTTGGAGGGGGATATGGGCAGTTTCGGATAAAAATTGGGTGATTTCGGTAACGCCTTTTTCGGTTTCCGTCACGACGGCGTAAATTTCAAGCCGATTACAGGTGCTGATGATGGCAACTTCTTCGATGTGGGGATAACCGCGCAGGTGGGCGATCGCTTCTTCTATCTTGGCTTCCTGGATACTGAGTTTTTCACGAATTTCAACAGGGGCTGTTTTATGGCTCAGTCCCACAACGGCAACATTCATGGTTTCTCCTAGTGGTTCTTATCGTTGATTAATGAACGAAAGACGTTAAAGTATTTTTTCTATATCTTTGAAATTTAGACTGAATCGGGCGTTAGGACAAGGGGATTGGGTCTATAACTATATAAAATTTTGTTAAGCGAGAGGGGTGCGGGGTTGTTCAGCTTGGTTTTAGACGCGATCGCACTCAGCAGGATCGCATTTTTAAAATAATCCGTAGGGGTTGAACATGGGCCTATTTTCCTAAATTTTCACCTCGCTAGTATCAGGATGTTTAGGATGAGAAGATTCGCAGGATAAAAAAATGAAAAAAGTTGTAACTTAATTTGTTCACTACAATCTAATCCTGAAAATTACTAAATCCTCTTTAATCCTGATACTGATTTGGAGAAGAAAGGAAACATTGTTTGTGTGGCAATGTCGGGTTTGCTTTCGTCAACCTAATCGACGAAACTTGATTATGTGTGCTAACTGATTTTATCGAGAAGGAATAGCCACCTGCAAATTAGGAGAGAAATTCTCGATTTTCCGAGAAGCATTAAGAATTTCAATCCCGATTACATTACCTGCTTGATCATAATCGAGAATAACCCCTGGACTGATGGATTCACTTTCTTCTATGGGTTTGTTATGCCAGGTAATTGTTAAAACATCAATTTCAGCATCATATTGAGCTTTCATTTGATCGCTGCCTATATTTTCTAAGTTTACTGGTTACATATACTGTAACAATTTTTTGAGGCTCAACTAAGTCATTTATGTAAATTCTTAGAAGATAAGTTTTATTGTTGATGGCGACAAAAGTACCTTGATAAACTTTGAGGCCATCTTCTTCTAAAATTTGCTCAGGATTATTGAGGATTTCCTGCAATATTTTTAAAGAGATGTCGCGTTGAATAATTTTTTGTTCGGCATGGTGACTTAAAATAAAGTTCACAGGCATTTCGGGGCATTTTAGGATAAACGATCAGTAAAAATTATAAGGTAAATAATCGCACTGATAGCCCTTTTCAATCATAAACAATAAAACCATGATCACAGTTTATAAAAATGATCGCATTTTCTAAAAATAGAAGAGGAAACGCGATCGCATTTCGGGATATTGTTTAGATGATCACAGTTTATAAAAATGATCGCAGTTTATAAAGACAGAAGAGGAAACGCGATCGCACTAACGGCTAAGTTAGACTGCGTTTTCGAGACAGAGTTACAACTTCTCTGCCACTTTCAGTTTGTTGCTTTTGCAAGTCAGCAAAGATAGCTTTCAAGTCATGGTTAAAAGAACGAGAGTATTCTTCACGAATTCTGTGAATTTCCTCCACAATCTTATCTTTAAACATAATCAATCTCCCAGAAGTTCATAAGGTGTACATAAAATCGGTAACTCGTATCCAAAATTAATGCTGATCTCTGCCAATTTTCTTTGAATTTGAGCATTGGCAATGTGCTTGCAATTCCATGTCAGCAAATAATCCATTCCGTGAACAGTTGCAACTGCGATATGAACAGCATCAACATCAGCCTTCGCGGGAAGGTTGCTGCGCTTCAAAAATTGCTCTGCTAAATCCAGCACAGATTCGTTCAAGTCGAGTAAAGATAGATTGTTGATGATTTCTAGTCTTTGAGACGCGATCGCGGTGTCGCCTTGCGAGGTTTCTTTCACGACAGCTTGGGAGGAGTAGAGTTGAAAGTCTGTGCGGCGTATATTCCACCACTCCCTCGTTATTTCAATATTAGCGGCCACAACAATATCTCTGCTTGGTCGAGCAGTAAGGTAGCCTAGAATGCTGGTCTCGATATAGACGGTTTCGCTCACGGCAATAAAAGAAAATCTATCTGATGTCTATCCTACCTCATTTAATCCTAGTTCCGAAGAGGTTGGGTTTTCTTTCGTCAACTTAACCTACGAAGCGGCGATCGCATTTCGGGATATTGTTTAGACGATCACATTTTCTAAAAATGATCGCATTTCGGGATATTGTTTGGACGATCGCAGTTTATAAAAATGATCGCATTTCGGCATATTGTTTAAATGATCGCATTTTATAAAAACAGAACAGGAAACATGATCGCTTTTGGGGAGAAGAAAGGAAACATTATTTGTGAGAAAATATTGGGTTTCCTTTCGTTAATTTAATCTACCAAAGCAGCTATTCAGATTGGGCAACAGCTTTATTTATTGCCTTTATCAAATCATTGGTCTTTTCTAAACCAACAACTGATTTAGACAATTCATTAAGTACATTTTGTTTTGCAACAACGACTTCTGCATTATCATTCGGTATTTCATTAAGTTTTTTTAGCAGACCCGACATGGAATTCTGCAATTTTTGAGCAGAAGCATTAGTTGGGGCTAACGCACTTATATTAACTCGGTTTTCGCTGGTAAGTAATGATTCTAAATTAGCCTTTAAATTTTCAGTACCTTGCTCAACAAGGCTAATATCATTACCTATCGAATTATTGATTGTTGATAAAACATCAATAGGATTTTTGCTGGCTAACAAAATATTGCTGGCTACCAGAATAGTGTTTTGTTGATTAAACGCAGTTTTAGGTACAACCAACTTCAAGCTACCAGAGCCACCCTGTTGGCCACCAGAGCCACCCTGTTGACCACCAGAGCCACCCCGTTGGCCACCAGAGCCACCCTGTTGACCACCAGAGCCACCCTGTTGACCACCAGAGCCACCCTGTTGATCACCAGAGCCACCCTGTTGGCCACCAGAGCCACCCCATTGGCCACCAGTAACGCCGCCAAATGGACGACCCCAAGTTCCATTGCCATATGGTCCACTGCGATCTGTTTTCATAGACCAGCCAGTAGTTGCTCTTCTACTCAAGAAATAATCTAACCAGCCCAAAAAGCCAGTACGATCGCTTTGATTGTTTTGACGTTGAGGATAATCCATACGACGCGATACTTGACTTAAAGCTTGATCAGCATAAACGGACATTAATAACAATAAAGTTAGAAATGCAAGGTTTCTAAAAAGACAGCTATTCTTCCAAAAATAAATTTTCATTGTCACTACCTCATCTGTGAATTACAAATTTGTTAATTTTAAAATCGAAATCCGTAACTGATTCCCAAAACAAACCTTACACCGTCTCCTGCACTGCCTGTGATATCAAAAGCCGCAGGGGTGATAACAATCGGTATCTCAGGAAAAGGAGCAATAGAAAGCCCCATATTCAAATCTTGACCCGTCCATTCCGTAAAAACATTCATTTGGTCAATCACCCTGACGGCAACACTCCCAAAAAGACCTACTGACCCCGTATTACAGCAAATTTCGTTCAAACCCGCTATAAGTATGGTAACATGAAAAAAACTTAAAGAAATTAATGAGATATGGCAGCATATTCGCTAGATTTACGCCAAAGAATACTAACGGCATGGCAAAACCAAGAAAATACTCAAAGAGGTTTAGCAAAA
>QBMS01000015.1:36224-49463 GCA_003249095.1 Snowella sp. | reverse complement strand
CGGTTCTAACAGAGAGGGGCAAGGTTTAATAGCCTTCCTCGACTCTACCCAAAGTGACTATTGATAGCTTTATTGAGCAATAGGATCAATATTCAGCTATATCGATGTAAGAGACAGAAGACGTAGATTATGAGGGTTAATCCTGCTAGGATCAAAAAACACCTGCTAAGTCAAGTCTCTTTTCGTAGAAGTCTCTCCCATGCCTCCTGATTATGTAAATATTGATAATATTTAGAGAGAGGAAGATTAATTATGTTAGCCACAGCCCAAGAAATTTATACGCAAATCCTGGGTGAATTATCCCCAAATGAGCGGTTACGACTAGCAACACTGATTCTAAATGATCTTGTTGAACAGCCATTATCAGTTATTAATCAAAGTGACACTTGGACAGAGCAAGATCAATCCGATCTTCTTAGCTTTTCATCACAATATGCAGTTACCTCACTTTATGAAACAGAAAACGTAGATGATGAGTATTAATCCTGGTGATGTAGTTACTGTAGATTTCCCTGGAGTCAATGGAATTAAGCGTCGCCCTGCTGTTGTTTTATCCTCAGTTGCTTACCATTCTCTTCGTCCCGATGTCATTATTGGTTTGATTACTACGCAATCTATTGGATTAGGCAGTACCGATTATCCTCTTCAAGACTGGAGATTAGCAGGGTTAAAGAGTGCATCTATTTTCCGTAGTTTTATCGTGACTTTACCGAGATCTACTAATTTCATTGTAATTGGTCATCTAACGGAACGTGATTGGAAGGAAGTTAGAAATTGTTTAAAAATAGCTTTAGCGGATTTGGACGATTAAATTTGCTTAGTGAGCGAGGGTCAAAATTTTCATATTATCCTACAGACGTTGAATCTGAAATTTTACCAATTACGAAGAGGGTTAATCCTGCTAGGATCAAAAAAGACCTGCTTAACAATTTTTAATCATCATGGCCAGAGACTTACGGGGATTCATCCAACTGCTCGAAGAACGGGGACAATTACGACGCATCACAGCCCCAGTCGATCGCGATCTCGAAGTTGCAGAAATCGCCAACCGAATGTTACAAGCAGGCGGCCCAGCCCTATTGTTTGAAAACGTCAAGGACTCAGCCTTTCCCATCGCCGTTAACTTAATGGGAACCATCAAATGATTTAGAAAATAGTTTAACAATGTGGAAGGGGAGAAAAGCGACCGTTGCGGCGGAGGGATAAATCTTACCTAAAACATACGGTAAATATACGGTTTGATTTTTAAGTAAATATACGGTTTAATTTTTAAGTAAATCTACGGTTTGATCAAAGTCATCAGTGATTATAGCTTTGGAAAAGGTTATTTTTTGCCGTTTTAGCTCGCAATAATTTCTATGACGATTCTCAATAATTTTCTCAAGACCTACACTGACCGCAAGTATCAATACACCGTTCAGGTTAACCACAAAGGCACAGTCATTGCTTTGGCGATGGACGAGCTAAGACGTATCTATTATTCAGTTTTAGACCTAGAAAATACCCAAATTCAAGGGAAAAGTCCCCTGGATGTGAATTATTGGCTGGATAATCCTAAAGAGATCAGTTTTCCAAACGAAATTGCCCAGGTCGGGTATGCTATTCTGCCTAACGTCAAAATGGGCTTGATTAAAAAAGGAACAAGGGAAGAAGCCAAACTGGGAACTTTACGTCCTGAAGAAGTAGATCCTTTTTTATCAACTACTGCCCGCTTTACTGCCCAAGCTCCTTTTCAAGTATTGTCAGACGGTAAATTTATTTATGTTTTCCGTCAAGCTATTGGTAAAGAACATAGTGATATGCTTTACAAAAAAGATGGCGCAGGTAACTTTGTTTTAGATAAGGCACAACAAAAAGTTCCCTTGGTGAATGAAACCTTATTGGTAGATCGCTATGTTTTAGCAGGGACGGAATTAAAGCTTAAAATGGAAGTGCGCTACCAACGCAGTCGCCACAAATACAATCCTCAAACCAGTAAAGATGGTTTAGGGGCAAAGGATTTAGAGAAAAAGCCCTTTTTTGAACCAACCCAAGAGTTAGATTTTGTTCGCAATTTAAAGGATGGCCGCTTTAGCGTTTTATTGCTACCTACCCAAATCGCTGATCTACAACGGTGGCAACTTTTTACCCACAACAGTAAAACGGGATTAATTGATTGTTTTAATGTTGAACGCTCAAGTGATGGTTTGTTTAACACAAAGGGAACTCAACTTTATACCAGCCCCGATCCTGAGTATCAGAACTCGGTATTAGAACGTCAACCGGGAACCGACTCTTTTACGGGAGAACCCTTAATTCCCGTTATTAGTCAATCGGGTTATGCGGAATCGGCTCTTGATTTTGATGGGCAAGATGACTACGTGCAATTGCCAGCCTTACCTGAAAATCTTTTTCAAACTTTCACGATTGAAACATGGGTTTATTATCGTTCCTTTAGCCCCTACAGTCGAATATTTGATTTTGGGAATGGTGCTAGTTCGGATAATATCCTTCTTTTAGCTGATGCTTCTGGTAAGACTAGCTTTGGTATTTTTATTGGTGGGTCAGGAGATTATGTAGAAGTTCATAATATTCTCGAAATTAATAAATGGATTCATCTGGCTGTAGCAATGGATCAGTCAGGTAACGTAACCCTGTATAAAGATGGTGTAATTGTTGCCCAGAAAAAGCTTCATCTTCCTCAAAATTTAGTACGAAATCAGAACTATTTAGGTAAGAGTAATTGGTCTGGTGATGCTTTCTTCAATGGCCAGATGGATGAGGTGCGGCTTTGGAATCGTTGCCGCAGTCAAAGTGAAATTAAGGCGGCTCTCAATCAGCGTTTAGTGGGGGATGAGCCAGGTTTATGGGCTTATTATCGTTTTGATGAAGGGTTAGGCGATCGCCTCCATGACCAAACGGAAAACGCAATGCACGCCAGCATCCAAGGAGCGACTTGGGTAAAATCCGATGCACCGATTGGCGATCATCCAGGACTCCAACGCACCAGTTTTTCCCTAAAATCAGGATCAGAGGAACGGCAAATTGCGTCAGGTTTAGCTTCTGTTCTATACCATCAACAAGAAAAAGTCGCTACGGGCTATGATCAACAGGAAAAACCTGTCAAACGCAATGCCAGGGTGATGCTGACCGTCGGCACCAGTAACTCTGCCACCCCCGATCAGAATTTTATCGCCGCCGTCGATTTTGCTGTTTCACGGGAAGGGAAAATTGCTCAGGCTCCTGATTGTCTAACGTTACCTAGCCTCCAGAAGGGTAATGCGGCAAACCCAGATTTAGATGCTGTCAGCCGTTTACAGGAAGAAATTTCTACCTTAAAGGCGAGTATTAACCAGTTAGAAATTAGTATTTCTGCCTTAAGAGAATCAAATCCCAAGATTGCCACCTTAGAAGCCCAAAAAGCTCGGTTGGTAGCAGATATTCAGTCATTAGAAAATGACTTAAATAATAAAAGACGGGATATTTTTAATTATTTTTGTCGAATTCGCTTTGATAACAATTCTGGTTACTTGGAAGCTGATGATTCTTGTAAATTATCGTATCAAGGTGAAAATGACCGTCTAGGTCAATATTGGAAGATCGGTCGTGGTCTTTCTCAGGGAGGGAAGAGTCTTTGTTCTGCCAATCATTTAACAACTGGTTTCACCTACGTTGGTGGTTTTGGCTTTTTTGGGGGAAGCCAAAAAGTGGGGGGCGCTGAGCGTGGCTTGTGTTATAAAGGCTCTTTGATTCTTGATGAGTCGCCCAGCACGGCAGAGGGTGATTGGCTATTTAGTAATCACCAATATGACAGCTCCTTAACTAATCTCGTCGTTAATGTCCGACTTGAATACGGAAACGGTACAGTTATATTTCAAGGCAAATTAACCTTTACTAAGACTAATCGTCCCACTTCGGTCATTACAAATGCAGAAAATGCTATTAGTAGCAAACAAGCAGAACTAAGTAATACCACTAGCGAGTTAAATAAACTCTACGGCGATCGCGAAAGACTGCAAGAAAAAGAAAGTCAACTCGCTCTGCAAAAAGTTCAACTAGAAAACAAAGAAACTACCTTAGAATTGGCACGCTCTGGTGTTCAGGGGGAAGTTTCCCTACCAATGTCCTGGCTGCATACAGACCCCTGTGGACTGACTGTAGCGGGAGGATTACTGAACTTTGCCTATACCCAAGACACTCCCCTGCTTGTGAATGGGGCAACGGGGAATGTGGCCTTGTATTTCCGAGGAATCAACGATCAATTTTTTGTCACCTATTACGACACCAACACCACCAAAGCCCAGCACCTCTTAGAAGCAGAAACGGGCAAACTGATGGCTACGGCTCGCTCAGCAGAACCAGAGTGCGATCATGCCACTTTTACCATTAGCGACAGCGATACTCCTGAAACCTGTACCCTCACTATTACCAACTCAGCAACAAAGCTAGAAGAAACCTGGCAACATTTACCCCGCGATGTAGAGCAATTTTGCAATATTCTCAATGGGGGAGCACGTGAACTAATCTTTATTGGCAAGCTCGAACAATCGGTCTCTGGTGAAGCCATTAACAGTTTGCTCCTCAGTCAAAGACCCAAGCAAACTCTAGCCCCAGGCTCTATCCTCTCCGTTGGCAACCGAAAAGTGGTCGTCAGTGGAGATACTCAGACTACGGATGAAACTATTGCGATCGCCCCAATTAGTCTAGGTATTCCTGCTGATGCTGCCGTCTATCTTATTCCCTACGACTATGAAGCTTGGACAAGTAACAATCGCACCAGTAATTCTCTTGACCAAGGCTCGCTACAATTTATCTTCCAACCTGGAAGTAGTAGCGGTAAGGTTCAGAACGGAACAATTACAGGGGACGATACCACGCTTTCCTGTCAATGGGTCGCCGAATCTCCTGGTCGCGCCCTATCCTTTGATGGGCAAAATGATTATGTGAAGTTAGCAGACTCCGCCAAACTCTCCAAATTTGACGCTAAAGGCGATTTAACTCTCGAAGCTTGGGTTCGTTCCGCCCAACTCGCAGAAAGTGCACGGGTGATTCATCATCATTCGGCTGACTCTCAATATACGTTAGGGGTTCAATCCAAAGGAAGTAATAGCCTTTCAGCCATCGAATTTGATGGAGTAGATGACTATATCGAACTTCCCGCCGCCTGTATTCCTAGCGGAAACGAAATTACGATCAGTTTTTGGGCTTTTGGAGGTTCCAAACTCCCTAAACAGAACTCCATACTGGCAGCTTATAGTGCTAATAATGGAAAGGCGCTTGAAATTCACTTCCCCTGGGACAACCGTGTAATTTACTTTGACTGTGGTGACGGCAGGGGTTCCTATGATCGGATTGAAAAATTGGCTCAAGACTCTGAATTCAAAGGGGCTTGGTCACACTGGGCCTTCACCAAAAATGTGGCAACAGGAGAGATGAAAATTTATCTCAATGGTAAGTTATGGCACAGTGGTACAGGCAAAACTATGGCTTTAAGCCAAGCCAAAACTCTCCTTGTAGGAGGAGGTCATAGTTGGGGAGGCTATTACAATGGAAGTCTCGATGAACTTCAGATTTGGAATAAAGTACGTTCAGAAGCCGAAATTCAGGGTGACATGAATCGCCGACTAACCGGTAATGAACCAGGCTTAATGGGCTATTGGCAATTTACGGGGGGGATCGCTAAAGATTATTCCCCCAATGGTTATCACGGACAAATCTTTGGGAAACCCGCCATTGTGGCTTCCGCTATTCAAGATAAACAAATTTACGGCTTTGCGGGAGTAGGGAATCTATTTCTCAAATCTAAAGAATCAGCCCCTTTGGCCCAATGGCATCATCTGTCCGCCGTCTATAACCAGTCCTACGCCTTGCAATTTAAAGGGAATGGTTTCTTGGAATGTGATCATAATCCTACCTTGGATTTAGACCGAGATTTAAGTATTGAAGTGTTCTTGCAAGTCGGGTCACTCAATCAACGTCAAGGTATCTTAACCAAAGGGAAACTGGAAGACGGAACCACTCAAAATGTGCCGTATTCCCTCTATCTCGATACCGATGGCAAAATTGCCTTTGCCTTTGAAGATAAGAAAGGAAAAAGCTACGTTTATAAATCCCGTGAAGCTTTGCAAGTCGGACAGTTTTATAAAATTACTGTCACCCGTCAACACCAAATCGAAGTTAAAAATCAAGGTAGCGCAGAAGCCCCCGATGTAATCGTTAATCAATGGGCAGATATTCGCTTTTATATTGCCCAAAAAGCAGCAGGTTATGACATTTATAAAGGTGCTGACTTAGACCGCAATTCTCAAAAATTAGAAATTGGCAAAACCTATCAAGGCTCACAGCCCAGTTACTTCCAAGGGTTTATCAGTGAAGTTCGTCTTTGGAATACAGTACTTGAGCTCGCTAACTTGGGAATGAAGATTAATGGTCAGGAAAAAGGACTCATTGCTTGGTGGCGTTTAGAGGAAAATGAAGGCAACATTGCCTCCGACTCTAAAGGTGAAAGTCATGCGGTGATCATTGCCGCCCAATGGGTCAAAAATCCCGATCCCCAAGGGTCAAGTTTAACTCTCTATCAAAATGGCTTGCCTGTGCCAACTGAATCTTTCACACCTCAAAATAATTGGGGAGAGAAACAGTTTAGCTTAGGGGGAACCTCTCAAAATGTCATTAATCCTGTGCCAACTAACGGTTTGTTGGTATATCTGACGGGAGATAGTTACCAAGGCGGCGATCGCTGGAATGATCTATCAATTCGTGGCAACCATGCCAGCAAATCTTCTAGCTTCGCAATGCCCAGTCAGTACTCGGTGAACGACTATAACGGCAAAAACTTTAAGGTCATGCGCTTTAATGGTAACTGTGGCATGACTTTCCCTGATAGCCTGAACTTACAAAAGCCTTTCACTGCCATCATTGTAGAACGCTACTATGGCAATACTAAAGGTCGCACTCTCACAAGCCGCGATAATAACTGGTTGCATGGGAAACACAACGGTAACAATGGCTGTTATATGGAAGGTTGGGTTGGAAGTGCCTATGCCGCAACCCAAAACACATTCACTATTAGTACTGTGACCTTAGAAGGAACTACCTCCAACTGGTTTGTGGATGGGGTTCTCAAAGGCAGTGGTGGAGGCATTACGGCTCCAGGGAAATTAGGCCTATGTCGAGGTGGAGCCTACTCTAGTGAAGGGAGTGATGCTGATATTGCCGTCATCCTGATTTGGGATCGCGTCCTTTCAGAGTCCGAACGACATAAGGTAGAAAAATGGCTAGGGGAACAATATGGTATTCCGATTAGCCATCCTGTCGATCTCGGTGGTGTTTCAGAACCCTTTGCTGGAATTATGGAAGAGGTGCGTATCTGGAAAGTGGCCCGAACTCAAGAACAAATCCAAGATAATTTGTTTAGCCGCATTAAAGGGGAAAAACAAGACCTGATCGCCAATTACACCTTTGATCTCGAAAGTCAGACCGAGCTTTTCGATCAATCTCTGATGGGTAATCATTTAACCTTGGGTGTGAATGAGTCGAAACCTACATCGGTTTTATCCACTGCGCCCATTAGTCAAGATACCGCCATTATTCGTTCAGCCCTCGCGGGAGTCAAAACTCAATTTCACGAAACAATTCATTCCAGCCCAGCAGTTCAAGAATACTCAGATTTGCAATACGATATTGAAGGCAATTTAATCGGTATTCAGAAACGCTGTTATAGCTACATCAAGAACGGTCAATGGAACCTATTGACTGGTTATAAAGTAGGCAATTTAATCACCGAATGGATTGGGCAAGTACAAGCCGATCCTCAGATTATTGGATACATTGAGGGGGCACCTCCAGTCCCCAGTGAAAACCTGACTGGAGAAGATCCCTATAATGAAACATCCATTCAGTTAGTCGAAGCTGATTCGGTTAACTATATCTACTCGTCTTCTAAGGAAAGCGGCTTTGATATGTCGATGGAAACGGTAGCGAGGCTAGGTCTTTCACAAAGTACTAGTGGCGGGATTGGCCTTGAGACACAAATTGCTGAGGTCACCACTTTCATTGGGGGTAAGGCGACTTTTGAGTCTTCCCAAGGTAGTGTTGATGAAGCTAGTGTCAGTTATGGCTACAATACAACTAAAGTTAGTCGCTTACAAACTTTGGGAACCCGTGAAAAAATTGGCTCAGAACTTAATCCCTACGTGGGTCGTCGCTATGTGCCTAATAATGTGGGATTGGCTTTAGTCCAGTCGGATACAATGGATGTATTTGCTCTGCGCTTGGCCCATAATAATGCGTTGGTGTCCTATCGCTTTTTGCCCAATCCTGATATCCCTAAAGATTGGAATATTATTACTTTCCCCATTAATCCCACTTATACTAAGCAGGGAACCCTTGATGGCAAGATTGGATTAAAAGAAGATGGTAGTGTGCAAGCTGACCCTCATTATCCTAATGCGGCGACTTATGGACAATGGAGTTACTTTAAGCCCATTGAAGCCTATAGCCTAAAAAAACGTATTGAGCGGCAACGGCAGGAGTTAGCAACCTACTACGATCAATATTCAACTTTCCAGAATGTGAGCTTCCAAGCATCAGGAACTCTGGGAGAACTGCCTAGTCAAAAGATGGCAACTCGTAATTTAGTAAATACCCATGTTTGGACTGCCGATGGTGGCTTTTTCTCTGAATCTACAGATGTGATGGAGGCTACCTCGGAAACAACAACGGGTAATTACTCTTTCCAAGGAATGGCTGGTCTATCGATTGATCTTAATGTTAAAGTGATAACCGCAGTATCTCTACAACTAGATGCATTATTTGGTGGTCATGTGGCAACCACAAAAACGAAGGGACGAGAAACCGAGAAATCTTTTGCTGTCGAAGTGGAAATGGCTGTCGAACGCGATATTCAACTCCGTGCTAATACGGAAACCCTGAAAACTAAGTATCATGGTCAGTTTGATCCTGAAGAACTGGGAGTATATGACGCTCAGGGCAATCCCATTAAACAGCCGGGGAAAGTGGATGCCTACCGCTTTATGACTTTCTATTTTGAACCCACAACTGAGAATTTTGAGGACTTCTTTGGCAAAGTCGTTGATCCGATTTGGTTAGAACAAAGTAGTGAGCCTAATGCGATCGCCTTGCGTCAAGCAAACCAAGGAGATAAAAAACCTTCCTGTTGGCGAATTTTCCACCGTGTTACCTTTGTCAGTCGGATTTTGCCTGAGATTGCGGCTCAAAATGCCCCACCCTTAGAAAAAGCGATCCGGGCGGCCAATATTGAAAGTAATTGGGAGTTAATCAAGAAACTTGAACCCTTTGTCCAAACGAAGACTCAAGACTTTGTTACCTTTGCTGATGCAGTACGCACAGCGATCGCCACTTATCTGCCAGAACTTCAAGGCTATGAATCATCTGTAATACAGTATATGGCTCTTTATTATGGCCTCAATGAAGTGGTTTAGTCGAACTTGATATCAATCCCCGATCTAATCTTTGACTGAGCGTCAGGATGGCGATCGGGGCAGAACTTACAGCACATTAAGTTAAAAGCTGGGATGAGGTAGGGATAGTCTGGTAGAGGTTATTTCTACCCCTGATTCAATATCAAGACAGGCTTATTTTTCGTTTTGATAAAATGTACTAAATCAGAAAACCATTGTCCTATAGCAGTAGTCACATGAGAGAAGTGTATTGGAGTCTTGTACAGCAAGCCTTTCGGAAATTTTATTACCTCTCATACGACTGAATACTGCTACATAAGGATTTTAAAATTGTTTAAAAGTTCTTTGTTACCTATGGAATGGTGGGATGTAGATGATGAGGGTGAAGCCTGCTAGGATCAAAAAAGAACTGCTTAACAATTTTTAATCATCATGGCCAGAGACTTACGAGGATTCATCCAACTACTTGAAGAACGGGGACAATTACGACGCATCACCGCCCCAGTCGATCGCGACCTCGAAGTGGCAGAAATCGCCAACCGAATGTTACAAGCAGGCGGCCCAGCCCTATTGTTTGAAAACGTCAAAGACTCGGCCTTTCCCATTGCCGTCAACTTAATGGGAACCGTCGAACGCATCTGTTGGGCAATGAATATGGAAAATCCCTTGGAATTAGAGGATTTAGGCAAAAAATTGTCCATGTTACAACAACCCAAACCGCCCAAAACTGTTTCCCAAGCGATCGATTTTGGCAAAGTGCTATTTGATGTCCTCAAAGCCAAACCGAGCCGTGATTATTTTCCCCCCTGTCAACAGATAGTCATCGAAGGAGATGATGTAGATTTAACCCAAATCCCCATGATTCGTCCCTATTCAGGGGATGCAGGTCAAATTATCACCTTGGGATTAGTCATTACCAAAGATTGCGAAACAGGTACGCCCAATGTGGGAGTTTATCGCCTGCAATTGCAATCAAAAAATACCATGACCGTCCATTGGCTCTCGGTGCGGGGAGGAGCCAGACACTTACGCAAAGCCGCCGAAGCAGGCAAAAAATTAGAAATCGCGATCGCGTTAGGAGTCGATCCGTTGATTATCATGGCGGCGGCTACTCCCATTCCTGTCGATCTGTCCGAATGGTTATTTGCGGGGCTATACGGGGGATCGGGCGTGAAATTAGCTCGCTGTAAAACCGTCGATTTAGAAGTTCCTGCCGATTCAGAATTTGTATTAGAAGGAACCATGACCCCTGGCGAAATGTTACCCGATGGCCCCTTTGGTGATCACATGGGTTATTACGGCGGCGTAGAAGATTCTCCCTTAGTGCGTTTTCATGCTATCACCCATCGCAAAGATCCCATTTATCTCACCACCTTTAGTGGCCGACCTCCCAAGGAAGAAGCGATGATGGCGATCGCACTTAACCGCATCTATACCCCCATTTTGCGCCAACAAGTTTCGGAAATTACTGACTTTTTCTTGCCGATGGAAGCCCTGAGTTATAAAGCGGCCATTATTTCTATTGATAAAGCCTATCCAGGTCAAGCCAAACGAGCCGCCCTCGCTTTTTGGAGTGCCTTACCCCAGTTTACCTATACGAAATTTGTGATTGTGGTCGATAAATCGATTAATATCCGCGATCCTCGTCAAGTGGTCTGGGCGATCAGTTCCAAGGTTGATCCTGTGCGCGATGTCTTTATTTTGCCTGAAACGCCCTTTGATACCCTGGATTTTGCCAGCGAAAAAATTGGTTTAGGCGGACGGATGGGCATTGATGCCACCACAAAAATTCCCCCTGAAACTGATCATGAATGGGGTGCTGTTCTGGAATCCGATCCTGATATTGCTGAAAAAGTGACTCAACGTTGGCAAGAATACGGTTTAGGGGATCTCAATTTAACCGAAGTGAATCCTAATCTATTTGGTTATGATGTCTAGGCGATCGCCTACTTTATGGAGTGTATGAATCAAATACAACGAACTTTTTTCAAATATTGCATACTGGAGACAATTCTGATTATCAAAATCATCTTTTTACCTGATTAATATATGGATACTTCTGTTATTTTACAAACCCTACCCACATTACCGACTCAAGACAGGCTAATGATTGCCGAAACTGCTCTGAAATTCATTTGGCAAGAACAGCAATCTCTAACCCCAATGCAACGAAAAATACAGTTAATGCTGGCTGCCATTACAGCAATATCAGACTATCAACCCGATAGTGATCTACTTGCCTTTTCTGCATTGGACGGGGAAGACTTTCTCCAAGAATGTGATGACAACATTGAACTGCCAGAAACCGATGCGTAAAGGAGATGTTTGGCTCGTCAATCTAGATCCTACCGTTGGGACAGAAATCAATAAAACTCGTCCAGCGATTATTGTCAATGATGATGCCATTGGAATTTTGCCGTTAAAAGTTATAGTGCCTATCACTGACTGGAAAGATAGATATGCTGTCCGACCCTGGATGGTTTACTTAAAAGCAAACCTGGAAAATGGCTTAACAAAACCCTCTGCTGTGGATACATTTCAAATTAGATCGATATCAGAAACCAGATTGATCAAACAATTAGGTACATTATCGGAAGCAGAAATCGCGTTAGTTGCCCAGGCATTAGCGATCGTTTTAGGGTTTCAATAAAGGATGATCGGACGCTTCTTAACAAAGGGATCATCTACTTCATCCAATTACTCTGAAATTAAAACGACTATTAGGTTATTATGAAATCAAGAAAATGGGCTGTTACTCTAACTTTGGAACCTCAAGAAAGGCTAGAAAGTCTTTTAGTGAGAATTGTGGAATATCTGGCTCATGATTATCGTCATGTATCGGGACTTTGGGTATTTAGTGATCTCGATGCGACAGGTTGTCTCGGCGATCGCTGGACTGCTGAACTTAACGAAGAGGAACACGTTTTTATTCGTACAGAGCAATTTTTAGCCTTATTAAAAGAAGGACAAATTATCGAATTGGAAGCGAGATTGATGGCAAGTCCGAAAAAATCTCTTGAGATTATTGTTCGTGATGGTCTTTCAGTTGATGTCTTAGGTTTAGAAATTACGATTCCTGATCAAGTTTTAGGTGATTTTACCTCTGTTGATCCTGAACTGTTTTTCTGGGGAAATGAAGCTTTATTAGAAACAGTTACATAGTAATGATTGCGGTAGTCAAAAGATATTGACTGAATTCCCTATAGCGGCAAGCCTATGTTTCGTTTTGTCATAAGCCCATGAACCAACCCGTAATGCGTGAAATCCTTGTTCAGGAAGGATTTTGAAATTTTTTAAAAGTTCTTCGGTACTGGTGGAATGAGGGTTAAAATTTTCAACTATTATTAAGTTTTACTCTTACTTCACTATGAAATTATGAAATCAACGCCTCCTCCCTATGCCCTCCCTTTAGCTGACCTGATGCAACAGGCGGGAATTGCTGATCTTGACGAATTAAGCCAAGTTTCGGGACTCTCTAGTTGGCAATTGGCTCGCATTCAATACGGTTTATTGTCTAAAATGTCTGTGGAAAATTTGATTAAATTAGCCACTGCTCTCAGACTTTCCCCTGAAAAAGTGTTAGCCCAACTTTGTCCTGATTCGGGCTATTCCCCAACGGACACCGAACCCAACATTGACGATCGCAGTGCCGAGATCGAACGTTTACAGTTGGAATATCAAAGACTCCAGCAAAAATTTGATCAACAACGGGAAACCCTAGTGCAGGAATTTCAAGATCACGCCATCACGATTTTAGAATCCTGGTTACTGCAATGGCCTACTGCCGCGGCCGCCGCCCATCAAAATCCCCAATTTC
>QBMS01000015.1:0-36214 GCA_003249095.1 Snowella sp. | reverse complement strand
CCGCCATTAAATTATTACCTCTGATGAAGCCCTTGGCGAATCTTCTGCAACAATGGGAAATTGAAGCGATCGCGGCGGTGGGAGAAAGCGTCAGTTATAATCCCCAATGGCATCAATTAATGGATGGAACCGTTGAAGCGGGCAGTACCGTCATCGTGCGTTATGTGGGTTATCGCCAGGGTAAAAAGCTTTTATATCGAGCCAAGGTCAGTCAACCAGAAAACCTGCATCCCCCCGTTTCTCCTTCCCAGCCTGAAAATGTCCCCCATTCCTCTTTACAGTAACCTATGACCCTTCTTCGGACAGTTCCCACCCAACCCTTTGCGGATCAAAAACTGTTCCCCTATGGTCTTCGTAAGCCCCTGTCGGTTTTTCGGCAACCCCATTATCTAGAAAATGCTGTCCAAAGTTTTTTTACCATTCTTCCCAATCGGCAGGGTCAAACTCTCGTTTTAGGGGGAGACGGTCAACAGATTACCCAGGAATTTTTACAAACCATTATCAAATTAGCCGCCGCCAATGGTTTTGGGAAAGTGATTGTGGGTTCCCAGGGATTACTTTCTCCTGGGATCGCTTCCTACCTCATTCGTCGTCACACGGCGATCGCGGGAATTTTAATTCAGATTCATGCTTCAGAAAAGGGCGGAGAAATCCATCTAGATTACTATTTAGGCAATGGTTCCAAGGCAACCTTCAACGCCTTAGAAGGAATTCAAGAACGTGCCCAAATTATTCAGCATTATCAAATTTTAGAGAGCAATGATATTTCCCTCAATCGTCTAGGGAGCGTTACCCTAGAAAACTTGACGATTGAAGTAGTGAATTCGGCCACGATCTATGAAAAATTGATGTCGTCGATTTTTGATTTAGATAGTATTCAACACTTTTTAAAAACTCAAAATTTTCGAGTCGGGGTAACCTGTCTTGACCCTATTAACTACGCTTATAGTCAACATTTATTAGAAAAAAATCTGGGTTTATTACCAGGAACTGTCTCCTTTGAAATCGCTCCAATTTTCCTCGATGCTTTAATCGGAACCACCAATCTTCCCTGGAAAATTGATCCTCCCGATATCACCTGTCTTTTAGTGGGCGATCGCTACGGAATTTTTGGCAACAATATTGGGGTAACAGCCAGTGATAGTTTAGCCATTTTAACGGCCAATTCCCCCCTCATTCCCGCTTACCGAGGCGCTGTTAACGCTGTAACGCGATCGCTGTTTGCCAGTACTGCGGTCGATCATGCCTGTACTGCTTTAGATATTGTCTGTTATGAAACCCCTACTGATTGGACTTTTACCAGTCAACTGATGGACATTCAAGGAGTAACTTTTGGCGGCAACGAAGAGGGACAAATTGGCGCAAATTATAGCCGAGAAACTGATGGACTCTGGGCTTTATTATTTTGGTTAAATTTACTCGCGACTCGTCCCCAATCCGTCCTTAAAACTGTTCAAAATCATTGGCAAAAATACGGCAGAAATTATCACGGCTGTCAACTTTATCCAGGATTAACCTTCTCTGCGATGTATGATAAATTGCATGCCTTGACGACCCTAAACCTTAAGGGGAAAGAATACGGGCCCTATCAAGTCGCCTATAGTCAGCCCCTAAAATTTTATAATGAATTACAGTTTCAGCGAGTAGAACAGGTTGGCTTAAACCTGGTTTTTACCGATGGTTCACGATTAATTTTTAAACTAGATACTCCCTACCAGTCCAATGAACGGGTTAATCTCAATATCTATGCTGAAAATTATGAACCCGATGCCAAAAAACAGACCTTCCCCTTTGAAACGGCTCTTTCACCATTGTTTGAATTAGCCGAAGCGATCGCCGAATTAGAGCAATATTAATGCCGTTAACGGATTTAGTAATGCCGATTTTCTTTGGTTAAATTCGGTAACGGGGCGCGGGAAGAAGCTGGGGGTAAATAGCGTCTGGGAGGCTGTTCAACCGCGATCGCCTGGGATTTTTGGGATTGCCACCAACGCAGACCCACTGCTAAGGCCGCAGTGGCTAACCCAATGGACAATAAACTCCATTTTTCGCCCATGCCCCCAATTACCACATCGACTGCCCCCACAATCAAAATAAAACTAGAAATGGGTTCTTTGCGATAGGCAATTTTAACAAATCGAGGTAATAGGGGACTCATATCTCTTGGCAATTCTCAATAATTTGGCTAATCTTTTCCCTGCTTGATTAACTGCAAACAAGCAAGAAGAAACTTACCTCCATTTTAGAGCAGTTTTTGGGAGATGAGAAAATTCATTAAGGGTATTTTCTAGAGAGTTAAAGATTGAGCATTACTTTCAATCAACGTTGCCAAGTCCTGTAGGAAAGCGGCGGCGTGGGCCCCGTAGATAACGCGGTGGTCACAGGTGATATTCACGCACATTTGCCGTTTGATTCCCATTAAACCCTCATGGGTTGCCACAACCTGGGGATTAGACGCACCAACGGCTAAAATCGCTCCTTGACCAGGAGGTAAAATGGCATCAAAGCGATCAACTCCAAACATTCCTAAATTAGAAATCGTGAAGGTTCCTGTGCTGTATTCATCGGGTTGCAACTGTTTAGCCCGCGCCCGTTCGACTAATTCTTTCCAACGCCGAGACAGGGAATAGAGATCCACTTGGTCTGCATTTTGTAACACAGGGGTAATCAAACCGCCATCGGGCATAGCGACCGCGATCGAAATATTGATGGCGGCGTTGTATTGAATGCCTTTTTCTGTGTAGTTGGCATTGACGAGGGGATGTTTTTTGAGGGTGACAGCAACCGCTTTGGCTAAAAGAGCGGTCATGGTTACGCCCTTGGATTTGACCTGTTTATAAAGCTTATCCAGACCATCGGTGGTGATGGTATAACCCACTCGGAAGGTCGGGGCCTGCATGGCGGACACCATGTTCTGCACTAGGGCTTTTTGAAAAGTAGTGAGGGGAACGGTTTCTCCTGCGATCGCGGTAACGGGGATGGGTGCAGTTGAGACAACGGGTTGGGGAGTAGGCGTTGCAACGGGAGCGGGCGTGATCACAGTGGCCACCGTAGGGGTTTTTCCTGCGGCTTTTTCTACATCTTCTGCGACAATTCGACCGTGAGGCCCGCTACCTTGGAGTCCTTTTAGATCAATTTTTAATTCTTTAGCCAATTTTTTGGCAAGGGGTGAAGCAATTAATCGACCACTGCCATTGGTTGTGGTTGCAACGGTTACAGGGGCGGCTTCTACAACAATGGGAGCGGTTGCGGGAACTGCGGTTGGGGCTGGAGCGGCGGCGGCTTTACCCTGTTCCTGGGCGATCGCAATTTCAGCTTCGGTTTCGGCAATCAGCGCGATCGCAGAACCAACGGGAGCTTCACTACCTGCTTCGACGAGAATAATGGCCAAATAACCCTCATAAAAGGATTCCACATCCATATCGGCCTTATCTGACTCGACGACCAAAACTGTTTCTCCCTTGGCCACTTTGTCGCCAGGAGATTTAACCCAGGAAACGATTTTTCCTTCGGTCATAGTCGAACTCAGGGCTGGCATGAAGATGTCGTGAATCATGGTGTGCTTTTCTCGATAGGGGTCAATGAATAATCAAAACGGAAGCCAAATCGAATTTTATCAGAATTCAGTAGCGAGTGATCCGCTTTGGGAGTACTCGTTAGCAATGAAGAGCGAAATCACGAAGTTGCTTTCTTGAAATTAGGACGATTGCGCCACCAAGCGAGTAGGGTACTGGAAATAAAAATGCTGGAATAGGCTCCTGTGACAAAACCAATAATGAGAGCTAAGGCAAAATATTTTAAAGTCTCGCCACCAAAAAAGAAAATTGCGATTAAAGGCAATAAAGTTGTTGAGGTTGTATTAATAGAGCGGGTTAGGGTTTGGTTAACGGAATCATCGACAACGTCATTAATCGGCTCATCGGGATATTTTTCTAAATTTTCTCGAATACGGTCATAAATAACGACTGTATCATTAACAGAAAAACCGATAATTGTTAACAGTGCAACTAAAAATAAACTATCAACTTCTACGCCTGCTACTAAGCCTAAAATTGCAAAAATGCCGACGGTTAATAAAATATCGTGGAATAGAGCAACGATCGCGAAAAAAGCATAATCTGCTTGAAAACGAAAATTTAAATAAACGGCAATACCAAAAAAAGAAAGGATTAACGCTAACAGTCCAGAGGTGAATAATTCTTTGCCGATGGTCGGGCCAACCGTGTCAATTTGAATAGTTTCAGGATTAAATTTACCAATTTTTTCGGTTAGAACTTGTTGAAGTTTTGTTCTTTCTCCCACATCCAGGGTTTTAGCACGAATGGACAAAGTATAATCTTCAACAATTTGAATACCACTTGACCCCAATCCTTCCTCATCTAAAACAGAACGTACCTTAGCCGCATCAATCGGTTCGGCACAACTCTTATTAACGGCACATTCTAGTTGCAACTGTAACCGCGTTCCACCGATAAAATCTAAGCTAGGCTTTAAGGGTGTGCCAATAATTGACCAGGAAACCGCCATCGCAATCAGACCAAAGGCGATAATGAAAACCGAACTTGCCCACCACAAACGCTCTCTTTTTATTACATTAATTTTCATATTTCCTCCTAATAATTTAACTTATGATTTAGCCGCATTCGGTGAAGTTCTATTTTCCGCGATCGCGAGATTACTGATATTGGGACAAAACAATTCAGGTTTTTGTCGAATCCCAGGAACCCCTAACACAACCATCAAGAGAAACGTGCGGCTACAGGTTAAAGCCGTAAACATACTAACCATAACCCCGATCGCCAACGTTAAAGCAAAGCCCTTAACCAAACCAGAACCTAACCAAAAGAGCGCACCACAAGAAATTAACGTCGTTACATTACTGTCTAAAATACTCGAAAAAGCCCGATAGAAACCGCCTTCTACTGAACGATAAAGAGTATTACCCGCCCGCAACTCTTCACGGGTACGCTCAAAAATCAGAACATTGGCATCAACCGCCATCCCGATACTCAGAATAAATCCTGCAATGCCTGGAAGAGTCAAGGTCACCCCGATCAAGGCAAATGCTGCCAAACTTAACAGGGCATAGATCAACAACGAGACATCCGCAACTACGCCAGGCAAACGATAATAAACTGCCATAAAGATCAGAACTAACGCTAAACCCGCCGCCCCAGCAACAATACTACGACGAATACTATCTTGCCCAAGCGTCGCTCCCACCGTCCGATTTTCCACCACTTTTACAGGAAAAGGTAAAGATCCCCCTCGTAATTGCACCGCTAAATCATTAGCCGTTTCCACCGTAAAATTGCCCGTAATAACCGCACTCCCCCCCGAAATTCCCGTACTCGCAAACTCAACTCCCACCACAGGCGCACTCACTAAGCTATTATCCAGAAAAATTCCGATACTCCGTCCCGTTCCCGCTAAATTTCTGGTTAACTCCGCAAACTTCTGACCCCCCGCATCATCAAAACGAATGGCCACTTCCCAGGCATTACCCGCCTGAGTGGGAGAAGGACGAGCATCCTTGAGATTTTTTCCTGTCAATCCAACGGGTTCAAAGAGTTTAAGTAAGGCTTGATTAGAATTATCCAAAGATTGAATTAATTCGGTTAACTTAGTCGGATCAACATTTTGTTTTCTCAAAAAAACCGATTGAGCCTCTAATTGGCGTTTAATGCTATATTCAGCCTGAAATTCCCCTTCAGTTCCCTGCCGTTGTTCCCGAAATTCCAGTTGAGCCGTTCCCCCTAAAATCCGTTCTGCCTGTTCAGGATTAGTAACCCCAGGCAATTGCACCAAAATTTTATCCTGTCCCACCGTTTGCACCAAGGGTTCCGAGACTCCCAGGGCATTCACTCGATTTTCAATTACGGTTTTAACGGCGGCTAGATCCTCCGATTTAATTTGAGTGACTTCTTTTGTCGGTTGGACTTCCATCGTTAACTGCGCCCCCCCTCGGAGGTCTAAACCGAGTTGTAGAGGTAGTTTAAACAAAACCACAAAGGAACCGACCACTAGAGCCAGAATGAGGGCAATTAACCAACGCTGTTTTTGCATACGGGAAGAAGGAAGTAAGAAATAGAAAAATAGGTGTTGAGCCTGATATTTTTGAACTCTACCAAAAAATAGGGTCTTAACGCTATGACATTAAAAAGGTAGGTTGGGTTAAATACGGACAAACCCAACAAAACAGAGTCTAATTTACTATGCAGTTGTGTAAAAAAATTAGTTTTAGTAGGGGCGCATGGCGTGCGCCCTTAAACGTGTTCTATACAAATAAAATAACCCGTAGAACCCAATAACCTAGATTAAACCCAAAGAAATGGAATAAATCCTTAAATAAACTGTAATCCCTCGTTCGTGTTTATTGGATTGCGCTTTATTTAACTTAATCTAAGCTTAAAAACCTAAATTCATCATTTTCTTAACGGCTTCGGCAATCTGATGGGGCTGAACAATGGTTAACCGTTCCAAGGCTCCGTTATAGGGAGTCGGAATATCCTGGGAAGATAATCGCACCACAGGAGAATCTAGTTCATCAAAAAACTGTTCAGTAATTAAAGACATTAATTCCGCCGCAATCCCACCCGTTTTCATACATTCTTCGACAATGATGACTCGATGGGTTTTGCGAATGGATTCTCCAATCGTTTCCATGTCAAAGGGTTTGAGGGAAATAAGATCAATAATTTCAGGGTCGTAACCATCTTTTTCGATTTGTTTAAGAGCCTGCAAACAATGGTGACGCATCCGAGAATAGGTGAGAATGGTGATATCTTTCCCAGGACGAACGATTTCAGCCTTGTCTAAGGGAACAATATATTCCCCATCGGGCAAGTTTTCTTTGAGGTTGTAGAGTAAAACGTGTTCAAAAAATAGGACGGGATTATCGTCACGAATAGCCGCTTTTAAAAGACCCTTGGCATTGTAGGGAGTGGAACAAGCCACAATTTTTAGCCCTGGGACGGCATGAAAATAGGCTTCTAGTCGTTGGGAATGTTCTGCACCGAGTTGTCTGCCGACTCCGCCTGGCCCGCGAATCACCATCGGAATTTTAAAATTTCCCCCAGAGGTATAACGGAGCATTCCCGCATTATTCGCAATTTGATTGAAGGCGAGCAGTAAAAAGCCCATGTTCATTCCTTCAATAATGGGACGCAAACCTGTCATCGCTGAACCAACGGCCATTCCTGTAAAGCTATTTTCAGCAATGGGAGTATCGAGTACCCGCCATTCACCGTATTTTTCGTATAAATCTTTCGTTACTTTGTAGGAACCGCCGTACTGCCCTACATCTTCTCCAAGAACATAGACGGTTTCATCCCGCCCCATTTCTTCGTCGATCGCCTGTTGTAATGCTTTGAATAGTAGGGTTTCTGCCATAGTCTTCGAGTTGCGTTTTCACCGTAATATTTTGTTATTATAGGGCGTTGTGGCGTTTCGTTACGGGATAATTGGGTCAAAAATTCAAGTTCCCAGACCCTACCAAACACTGAGAGTCAGTTGGTAATCAAAGGCTTCTTTGGCTTTTGACGTAACCAGAATTTCGTAGTAACCGCTTTCGGGCAGAATTCCCGACCACTGATGGGTGCGAGAGTTGTCTAATAAAATTTCCTGTCCAGTGGGGGAATAAATAGTCAGCAGGGCATCGGGACTGGCTTGGAGTTTAATTTCCATTGGTTTAGATGCGGGCAAAGAAATACTATAGGCTTTTCCCTCACCAGATTCGAGTTTACCCATGACCTGTTGAGTCGTCTGGGTTGCATCTTTGGTTAATAGTTCATAGTTTTGCTTGGCTTCTAGGGATTTGACGGTATCAAACGCGATCGCGTACCAAACCTGACCCAGGGGCTGATCCATAAAATTCTGGTTTTCTAGCTCAGGAAAATCCTTTAAAAAACGAATATTCACTAAATTAGAGAGGGCCCGACTACTAAGATGCAATTGATTCACCCGTCTTGCCCATTCAGACCGTTGTTCAATGCCATAACGACCTAATTCCCCCAATGCGTCTGGACTCAGGCGATCAAGTTTGTCTAATAGGTCATGAGCGGCTTTTTCCCGCGCTTTTTCCTTAGAATCTGTCTTATTTTCGGGATTTGTTTCTTGAATAGCTAAGAGTTGATCAACTAACTGATCAAAAAAGAGGCGATCGATCCCCAACTCTCGCCGTCGAGTGACCAGCTCCTTAGTTTTATTTCCCTCTTCTGTAGGAGGAGTCGTCCCAGTGGAACCGTTGTTTGAGGTCAAAATATCGGAATTTGTTGAATTAATCGCCGTCGGTTGCAACATCTTCACTAGCCAAGTTTTACCCGCAAACCAGCCCATCAGCCCAGAAGTACCGACCAATAAGAGAAATAAACTTAATTTACCTAAACAACCCCAGAAAACTTTTTGAGAAGGGGGAGAAACAACGGCCATATCAGGATTTTGAGCAATAGAATTGACGGAAGTCGATTTAGACGGATTAACTGGGATTTCGCGAGTATTTTTCCTGTTTTTTCTCCCAATATTAGCAGAATCGGTAAAATCATCTCGGCTTAAATCATCCAAAATTTCCTGAGCAGAAGAAAAGTGAGGCTCCGTCGGCTTCGCTAACATTTTCAGCAAAATCTTAGTTAGTTCGGGGCTAATAGAATGCTCGTGCAATATTTCTGTTAGGGTTTGCTGGGTATCCGTTAAAAGAGAAATTTCCTTTCCCGTTAGCAGTACCACCGCCGTAACCCCTAAACCGTATAAATCCCCATCAATAGAGACCCATTCAAGCGATTCCTGTCCCTTACTTCCATAGGTCATCTTTCCCAATTGACTTAAAATCCAAGAAGTTTTGGGTTGGTCATTAATGGTTTTAGTTGACGGCTCTTGCGGTGAGGTAGATTCTAGAAGTTTGACGCTACTAAAATCGATTAAAACGGGTAATGAGTCAAATTCACGCTGAATAATATTTTTAGGACAAATATCACGATGGATGATGCCCTGTTCGTGGAGATACTGCAAAATTGGTAAAAGCTGTTTTAACAAAGCTCTGATTTCGGCTTCAGTGAAAAATTTACCCCGACTCCGCCGTAAATTTAATAAATCCTGATAGGTTTGTCCCTCAACATAATCTTGAACCAGAAAAATGGAATCTGGATTTTCCTGGGATGCTCGAAAAATTTCCCTAAAATTGGCGAGTTGGGGATGATACAGGTTATAAAGAATTTCCGCCTGACGATGGAAGATCTCTGCGGTTTTTTCTCGAATGATAGAATCTTCAATTTGGGGGGCGAATTCCTTGACAACACAAGGTTCATTAAAACGATGGGTATCTTCTACCAAGTAGGTTCGATTAAATCTTCCCTGACCCAGGATGAGCTTGACTAAATAATGATCATTGATTAATTTACCGGGTTTGATGGGCTGGTTCATCGGGGAAGATAGATCAGGCTTTTAACTTGTAATGGATTAATTATCGGTTATCTTTTGTCGATTAGGGATGATTTTTTATCTCTGATAAGGGAGAGAGAGGTTGTCAGCGATCGCAATTATTGAAAAAGCTCAGTTAACCGTAATCAACGATACAATCCATTTACGAAAGAATGATTAGATGGTTTGGAATCGCTTTTTTTCGGTAATTTTCTTTTAGTTAAAATTTAACCTTATCCAACCAGTCAGTTCACATTTACCATAAAAACCGACAAAATTATCCAATAATATTTTATTTTTCTTGAAATGGGTGATTTTGCCAATCAATTCTTTACCGTTCAAGCTCAATCAGGACTTTTTAAATAATGATGAAACCCGAAAAATTTTCCCTCTCCCGTCGTCAAATCATCCGAGGAATGCTCGCCACATCAGCCTTTGCCGCAACAGTAAAATTTGGCACAGGTTGTACCCCCGCCCAAGAAACTACCCCAGAAACGACAACAGGCGCGAGTCCTGCTACCTCTGGCACAACGGGTGAACCCTTGGTTGTCGGGTTTATTTATGTAGGTTCAAAGGATGATTTTGGTTATAACCAAGCCCATGCTGAAGGAGCCGCCGCGATCGCAGCCCTACCTGGAATTAAAATCGTAGAGCAGGCGAGTGTTCCCGAAACCAACGAAGTTCAAGAAGCCATGCGGAGTATGATCGACCAGGATGGCGCAAAAGTTCTGTTTCCCACTTCCTTCGGCTATTTTGACCCCCATGTGTTAGTCATGGCCAAACAATACCCTGAAGTCCAGTTTTTCCACGCAGGCGGACTCTACCAGGAAGGCGTTCATCCCAAAAATGTCGGCAGTTATTTCGGCTACATTGATGAAGCCCAGTATGTCGCGGGGATTGTCGCGGGATTAACCACCAAAACCAATAAATTAGGCTTTGTGGCCGCCAAACCCATTCCCCAGGTATTGAGAAATATTAATAGCTTTACCCTGGGAGCCAAAAGCGTTAATCCCAAGGTCACAACCCAGGTGATTTTTACAGGAGATTGGTCAGAACCCATTAAAGAAGCGCAAGCAGCCAATAGTATGGCGGATCAAGGGGTTGATGTGCTTACCTCCCATGTGGATGGCCCTAAAATTATTGTAGAAACTGCTGAAAAACGGGGTATTTTCTCCTCTGGTTATCATGCCAGCCAAGCAAAATTAGCCCCTAAAGGGTATCTCACAGGCGCGGAATGGGATTGGGCAACCATTTATTCTCGATACGCTAAAGAAATCCAAGCGGGTAAAACCCTGATGAATGGAGGAATTCCCCATCTGGTTCGGGGAGGATTCAAGGAAGGTTTTGTCAAAATGTCAGCCTATGGAGCGGCAGTGAGTGAAAAAGCGAAAAAAGAAGCTGATGCGGCCAAAGCTAAATTTATGGATGGTAGCATGATTATCTATAAAGGGCCGATTAAAGATAATACGGGTAAAATCGTGATTCCTGCCGATAAATCCTTTGATCAGGGGAATCCTGAATTAGAAAAAATGAATTGGTTAGTGGAGGGCGTTATTGGTAAAGTGAGTAACTAGTTGATTATTCCCAATTACTCAATAACACTCAATCCCTAACCCGCCATGACTAACCGTATTTTGCTGACAGGTGCAGATGGACAGCTAGGGCAAGAACTACAGCAAACCCTAGCCGCCTTGGGAGAAGTTATTGCCCTGACTCGTCAAGAATTGGATCTCAGTCAGGGTGAGCAAATTCGTCAGCTTGTTCAGCAAGTTCGACCCAGCATAATTGTTAATTCGGCGGCCTATACGGCAGTGGACAAGGCAGAAGGTGAAGTTGACTTGGCTCAAGCCGTTAACGGTACGGCTCCGACCATTCTGGCCGAAGAGGCGGAAAAAATAGGAGCGTTGTTATTACACGTTTCTACGGATTATGTCTTTGATGGCCGGAAAAATACGCCCTATCTCGAAACTGATCCTACCTATCCCCTCAGTAGTTACGGAAAAAGTAAATTAGCGGGGGAAATGGGGATTCAACAGGTCACGGATAACTATTTGATCCTAAGAACCGCCTGGGTCTATGGCGTTTATGGCAAAGGTAATTTTGTGAAAACTATGCTCCGATTGGGTCAAGATCGAGAAGAATTGCGAGTCGTTGCAGATCAAGTGGGTAGTCCTAGTTGGGCCAAAGATATTGCCGAGGCGATCGCCCAATTACTGCAAACCGACGCAAGGGGAATCTATCATTTCACCAATAGCGGTGTGGCCAGTTGGTATGATTTCGCGATCGCGATTTTTGAAGAAGCTAGGGCATTAGGATTTCCCTTAAAAGTTCAACGGGTAATACCGATTACCACCGCGGACTATCCAACTCCTGCAACCCGTCCCGCCTACTCAGTGCTTTCGGGTAAAAAAATAACCGATACTTTAGGCGATTATCCTTCCTACTGGCGTGATTCTTTGAGAAAAATGCTCAAACAATTGCAGGAAAATTGCTAACGCAGAAAATGGCGATCGCGGAGTTTAACAAAATGACTGCATTTCCTGATTTTGTTTTAGTGCAGAAAATGACGAATTCCCGTTAAGACCATGACCAATCCCAATTCGTTTGCGGCTTGGATGGAATCCTTATCTCGGACGGAGCCACCAGGTTGAACAATGGCCGTAATTCCTGCGGATGCTGCGGTTTTCACGGAGTCATCAAAGGGAAAAAATCCATCACTCGCCAGAAACCCACCGATCGCGTTTTCTCCTGCTTCTTTAAGGGCAATTTCTACGGAACCGACTCGATTCATTTGTCCCGCCCCGACTCCCAAGGTTGCGCGATTTTTGGTCACGACGATCGCATTGGATTTAACGTGTTTGGCAACTTTCCAGGCAAATAATAATTCAGCTAACTCTTCTGGGGTCGGTTGTTTTTCGGTGACAACTTGCCAATTTTCCGCTTTATCAACCACATCGTCCGAAGCTTGAACTAATAGTCCTCCCGCGATCGCCTTGACGGTTTGGGCGGGGCCAGTGGTTAAATCGGGCAGAATCAGGACTCGCAGATTCGGTTTTTTCTCTAAAATCGCCTTAGCTTCTGGGGTACAAGCGGGGGCGACAATACATTCCAAAAAGGTCTTAGTCATCGCCTGGGCAGTGGCCGCGTCTAGGGACTGATTCAAAACCACGATTCCCCCAAAGGCGGAAACCGAATCGGCTCCATAGGCTTTTTCGTAGGCATTAACTAAACTCTCACCGATCGCCACACCACAGGGATTGGTATGTTTGAGAATGGCAACGGCAGGTTCAACGGGGTCAAATTCGGCAATAATTCTTCGTGCAGCTTCCAAATCGACTAAATTGTTATAGCTTAATTCTTTTCCCTGTAATTTCTCCGCGCTAGACCAGCCCGAAGCTTCATTGCCCGTTTGATACCAGGCAGCACTTTGGTGAGGATTTTCTCCGTAACGTAGGGTTTGTAATAGGGTTCCACTGAGGGCAAAGCCTGGGGAGGCAAGATTATTTAACTCGGCAAAATAGGTCGCGATCGCGGAATCATAGCGACAGGTCAGGGCAAAGGCTTCTCCTGCAAATTGTTGGCGCAATTCCAAGGAAATTTGATTATTTTCCCGTAAAGCGTTTAAAAAGGTGTCGTACTGATTGGGATTGGATAAAATTGTCGTGTGGAAAAAGTTTTTGGCTGTTGCTCGGATCATGGCAGGGCCACCAATATCAATTTGTTCGACGGCTTCGGCAACGGTGACATTCGGTTTAGCGATCGTCTGTTCAAAGGGATAGAGATTAACCACCACAAAATCCAACGGACGAATCCCATTAGCCTCCAAATCCGCAAAATCCGGCGCCAAATCCTTGCGGGCTAAAATACCGCCATGAATCTTGGGATGTAAGGTTTTGACCCTTCCACCCAAAATTTCGGGAGACCCCGTATAATCGCTCACCTTGGTAACGGGCAATCCCGCCGCTTTTAGTGCCTGGGCAGTTCCGCCACTGCTGATGAGATCAAACTGAAACTCCTCTACTAACTGACGAGCAAATTCAATTAAACCTGTTTTATCCGATACACTCAGCAGAGCTAAACGTGCCATTGTTTTTTCCTTTTGTTTTTGAATTGTGATGGAAATAACTGAGTTTGTCTAGACTCAAGTTTCCCTTTATAAGCCTATCATTAAATCAAATTCTTCTCTTTTCAGGCTGATTGGAAATGCGATCGCGGGCGACAAGTTCCTTGCGGCGATCTCAATGTCATCTGATGGTTAAGCGCATAGGCGATCGTATTGAGGTAAGACGGGAGATATGGGAGAATTTTCCATGCAATCTTGTTATTTTGACATCGTTCTGCTAGGATGCCCAAAATATTAAAATCAACTTGATGCCAGATTCATCGGATAATGTGAAACGCTTGCCCGTTGAGTTTTACAGGAGTAAAAAAGGTATTGAACCAGTTCGTGATTGGCTCAAAAGCCTAGATAACCTTGATAAGACAAAAATAGGACAAGCTGTTAAAATGTTAGAGTATGGCTGGCCCGTTGGAATGCCGACTTGTCGTCCATTGCGTAATGGTCTTTATGAAGTCCGTACAACTTTGCCGTCAAACAGAGAAGCAAGAATCTTTTTTTGTATTCATAATGAACGGATGGTGTTACTGCACGGCATTATTAAGAAAACGCAAAAAACACCCCAACGAGATTTAACTATCGCTCGTAACAGACAATCTTTAGTGAGGCAAATCAATGACTAATAATCCTTATATCGGTTCGTCTTTTGATGATTTTTTAGCAGAAGAAGGTATTTTAGAAGATTGCACTCAATTTGCAACTGACAAGGTTTCTGAATGGCAAGAATCTAATAAAAACAAAGTCTTACAAAATTCCGATTGTGAGAGAGAAGGCGATAAGTCTAAATCTATGGCAATTGGAGAAATTCTTTGGTTTGGTGGACATAAAGATGGTCAAAAAAATAATTATGGGTTTATTTTTTATACAGAAATAGACAAGAATAAAATATATGTTGATCGAAATCAAGTACCTCAACATCTACAAGAACTATTTGAAGGCGACAGAGAAAAAGGAAAAGGTATTGTTGTTGAGTTTGAAATCGGAAATAATCACAGAGGCCCCTGTGCAGTTAATGTTCGCTTACACCAAAGAAATGGTATTTTTGTTCGCCAACGTTCGTCTTTAAGACTTGAAATTTATAAAAAAGCTTATATCGAATGTGAGGATAAATCACAGGTGTATGTTGAAGATCATCGTTGGATTAACAATGGAGATATTGTATCCTTTGCCATCAAAAATAATAGGAGACAATCAGCTATTGAAGTTGTTAAGATTGATCCCAATACTATTGATAAGAAGACTATAAAGGATTTTGTATATAGCTCTAACTTTAATCTTTCAAAGCCGTTTATCGAGTCTTATGTTTCAACATTGTCAGAAGCAGAAGCTATTCATTTTATTTTAGAAAAAATCAAATTTGTTTCTAATAACGACGAAGCTTTAGAACTATTGAAAAAAGTTTCGGAAAATTTATTTTTTATATCTAGGGAACTGCGTGATGTACTTTTTAACTTTAATTTTCAAGAATATGTAGATTTTATAAAGAAAAATTTAGACTATGAAGATGAATCTATTCGTCAAATACTATGGACAGAGTTTTTAGAATATTTAAACAGCCCTGATTATAAAATTTTTGAGCCTTTTTTATGGTTATATATTTCTAAAGTTGAAATTCAACACTCCGTAGCACTTGTCTGTAATAAAATTCGGTCAATTCCATTAGATCAATTGGATAGTTTTATTGAAAGATTACTGTCTCTTTCAAAAGGACTATTTTTATGCTCTGAAGATTTAAGAAATTTGCTAAAAGAACGTAATATTAACCAATATGCAGGATTAATCCAAGAAATTCTCAATTTTCATAACGAAGTCGAAGATCTCCGCATTTTTCGCCAAAAGGCTTGGACTGAATTGTTTGAAACTATTAGTAATAGTAACTGCTCCAATGAGGATCGAGATACTCTGTGGAAAAAAATTACTTACTTAGAGATAGGTCTTGAATATCATAACTATTTGTGGAATTTTGCTCCTATCAGTTCTAAGAAAAAAATAATTGAAGCAAGATATTCTGTATTTTTTAGTCTAGTCAATGAATTTAAAGACTCTGGATATGTTGGTGTAGATGGAATCAGCATGAATTATAGAGATTTATATCAATTTAATATAAATGATAAAACTCTTGCGAGTTTATGGGCAGGAAGCAACGCCAGTGAATCTGTTCGAGCTAAAATGCTATCAGCGCGAGGGGCAGAAAAATTAGTTCGGAAATTTTATGAAAATTTAGGTAATAACGTAGAAGATATTGCTATTCATCAAGTCACGAAGAAAAGTGAGCTTTGGAAACAAGCAGATATTCGAGTTAGTTCAAACAAATCCCAAAAGCTACTTGATGTAAAAAATACTCGTCAAGCTTTTAAATCCAAGGTTTACTCAGACGTGTGCGTCCGCAAATTTAAAGAAATTCAAGGGGAAGATGTTATTATCGCGGCTGTCTTATCTCCCAATCTTCAACTTAAATACATGGATGGTAGTAATACTCCAGATTTTTATGTTGATCCTCCTATTTCTATTTATTTAGGAGAATTAAGTTATAAAAGACTGCAAAGTCTCGCTGGAATTTTTAGTGATAAGGGTATTGAGTTAGATATGACCAGAGGATTTGAGCCTGAGAGCTATTTACCACCTTGGTTATTTGATTATGACGAGCAGTTTTACCAAAATCAAATTTCCATTTCTGACAAATTAAAAACTTTACAAGATAGTGAGATTCCTTCTTATGATGATTTTAAAATTCTTAATGAAGGATCAATTGAAGCATATATTCCCTTATTTATTTTTGCAAATAAACCTATTCCTGAAACATGGCGACAACAGATACCTCAATGGAAAATAACATTGATTGAATTGCTGTATCGTCAGGATAATAGTTGTTTGACATTATCTCATATTTATATGTCAATACTGAAACACTTTTTGATCATGCTATATAATGAAAATACTAATTATGATCCTACTAATATTATGAATTTATTAGACGGCAAGACTGATTCATCTAATATGATAAATTTATTAGGCAACAATACTCATCCATTAAAAATTTATGATCCATTAGGTATTATTCGGAAAGCTATTATTCAGAATTTTTGTAAAACCTTAGCTACGTTGTGGAATGCTAGAAAAGAAGTCAATCTGAATGGTTTTAATATCTTTAAGTTTAGCGGTCGAGGCCTTTTGGAAGGTAAGCGGAAAGGTGAAACTTCTTATATAAAACTTCTAGCATACTGTGGAGGAAAAATAAAAGAAGATGAAAAATGTCGTTACTCTCCCTTAATCATTAAAAAAGGTAATACTTGTCCTGAATGTCATTACCTGATTTGTCCAAAATGTGGTTATTGCAGAGTTGATGATTACGGGAACTCTAATTGCTCAGAATATAAACGGCGAAAAAAATCCTAACAGAGAAATCAAAACTATCATGGCATCTATTTGTAATTTAGTGCGGTTCAAATAATTGCGGCGATCGCGGCTCCTATTAATTAGCTTGACAATTCGTTGCGTTCTCTGACTCAACCTACAGAAATAATGGCGATCTTCCTATGACTTTGAGATAATTGGCGATCGCCCTTAACCCCTTCAACCTAAAAATGCGATCGCATTTATTTGCTCAAAAATAACAAAATCATGGTTCAATTAAAGGGAGTCTGGATCAACTCCCAATGCCATTAACTTTTCCCTGAGTTGGCGATTACGTTGTTCAGCAATAGAAAGAGCCTCTTCCGTTGCTAATCTGGTTTTTTCCGATTCCTCTAACGCCTGCTGAGAAAGGCGATCGCGATCGGCTAATTCGAGAGGTGTTAATAAAGTTTCCCCAGAGCGAGGATTATAAAAACGCATTTCTCCATTTTCGAGATGTAACTCTAACCCTAATACTTCTGAAAATAAAATAGATTTTTGTGATGTACTACGAGCAGAAATTGCTTCATAACTCTTCCCCACTAAACGATAACCCTGAAGCGCAGGTTTGAGATAATCCGCAGTAGGATCATACTGAAAATATTCCCTTACCCCCAGATAAGCATAGAGTCCCCATTTTATACCCTGATCTTCGCTAACAGTGCTTTTTGAAGTAATTTCTAATACAAAAGCAGGAACTTTATTATCTTCTTCCCAGACTTTGTAGGAACGTCTTTCCTTTTTTGTAACCCCAAAAATGACAAAGACATCAGGAGCGATAACCGCTTTCGGGTTACCTTTTTCGTAATAAATAAACAAATTACCCGAAACGTAAACCTGGGGTTGATCCCGAAAATAAAAATTCAGAGCTTCCACCCCATAGACCAAATAATTACGAGCCACATCACTTTCTGCCATCGGCAAACCGTCACTATCAGGATAGTCAGTATCTGAAATAATTAAAGGTAGAGTAGTTGTCATCGCTGGACTCCTTCGACTAACCGTATCAGCTAGAATAACATAAATTTTAAAACCGTTTGAATTATTAATTGATTCCTAAAAAAAGTGCGACTAGATTATTACGATGCTTACCTTATTGAAACTCAAATCCAACATCATAGAAAATTACGAAGGTTGAACAACTGATTAATGGGTGACTTATGGTTATAAATTTAGTCAATTCAGTATTTTTTTGAATAGTGAATAGTTAGATTTTGGAATAAAAATTAATCCTCAGCTGTCACAAATTTAGATTGTGTAATGTTTTTTAAAAGTTTTGCAAAAAGGAGCTTAAGCCCCTTGCTTGTATATATTTTAAATAATTAACAGTTTAATGATTGCTGAAATGTTAGATAAATAATCAAAAAATAATAGAAAATCTCTCTAAGAAAAATTTTGTAATGGTATCAAAATTAACGACAGTGTATCTGACATTGGTTGTATTGTTTAAAAAAACAATTAATAATTGTCTTTGTTAGGAAGACGAGAGATTAAAATGAGCAAATTAGACTTAACGACAGAAAAAATGGCTGAAGAGAACGGTAAAAGCATCGATCTTTCCGTCGAATTAAGGGATTTTATCAATATTTTACACGATTTGATTCGTGAACCTTCCGTTGTCGGCTGTGAAGATGCTTTTTTTCGATCGCTGAAACGAGAATTAGAGGAAGTTGGCGTTAATGTGCAATATTATCAAGGAATTTTAGTTGCCCAAGGAAAAGAACCCGAAAGTCTCGTTTTGTCAGCCCATATTGACCGTCACGGACTTTTATGTACAGGAGCGAATGAATTTCAGTATGCCGCATTTATCGCCAGTAACCAAAGCGAATTAACGGGGGATTCGGTGTCTGAACAAATGATGTACACCATCGATAATCGTTTTCAAGGCCAGCGTGTGCAAGCTCATTTACCCTACACAGGAACGTATTTAGGACAAGGCGTAATTACCAATTCCTATATCTGCCCTGCCCGAAAAAATCTAATTTTTGAATTGGATGGTTTAGATTTTTTGCAACCTGGTACACCCGTTTCTTTTTTGGATAGATTAAAAATTAACGATGGTTACGCTTCTGCCCAATTGGATAACGTATTAAGTGCGGCAATTATCGTTTATCTCTTTCGTTGTGGCTTTCAAGGAACGGCTCTTTTTACGGCCCAAGAAGAAGCTGGACGCAGTTGGCGGTATGCTCTGGCTTGGTTTTTGCGTCATAATCTTAGTACACAACGTTTAATCGTTCTAGATACCAGTCCTTACCCAACGCGAGAAGCGGCAGATGCCCAAGATATTGTTCTACGTCACAAAGATGCCAGTGGATTATTTGCAACCGAAATTACCGAAGAAATTGTGCAAAAATGTTTAGAATTAGGGATTACTTATAGTTTTAAAGATGTCTATATTGAAGCACGAAATCGGGAACGGACTAAACCCCTTTCCTTGGGTAGAACAGAGTTAGGTCGTTTAGTAGTGGCTACTGATGGAAATATCAATGGAACAACCCTACAAATTCCGACAACGGGTTATCACACCACAGAAGAAACGGCTTCTTTAGCCTCTATTTATGCTGTCATTAATCTTTTGATGTCTTACGTTTAAAATCGATTAATTAACTAGAGAAAGGATTTGCTTAAATTGAATTAAAACGTCGCTGGTCTAACCATTGTTGTAAAATGATTTCAGCCGCTTGCTGATCAATTAAGCCCTTGTTATAGCTAGAAAACCGTTTTTGTTCCTTCAATTGAATTTCTGCTTCCACCGACGATAATCGCTCATCCATAAACTCAATGGGCAACTGTAAAATCTTTTCAAGACGACGACTAAACTTCTGGACGTGTTTGGCCTGAAAACCAATACTGCCATCCATCGAATAGGGAAAACCAATGACTAAAATCTCAACCTGTCGCTCCTCAATCAGGTCTTTTAACTGCTGAACATCTGCCTCAAAGGTCGTTCTTTCAATTGTCGTTAATCCTGTTGCAATCAGACCCGTGCCATCACAACCCGCAACCCCAATTCTTTTTTTGCCCACATCCAACCCCAAAGCCGCCACTCGTTCCATAGGACTTTATGAATAATTATCAATATAATCACCCATTATTGACTATCAACGGTCAATTTTTCGCTATTTTAAGTTTGGTGTCCTTTTTCAGGCAAATCAGGCGTTTGATCGAGATTTTTATCGCCATTACTACCTTTGGGCGTAACATCGGCTGAATCTGATAATTTTAACCAGGAAATTCGGCTCGGAATCGGCGTTCTCGGAACAGGTTGCAGACCTTGTAACATTTCTGATAGCTGCAATCTTTCCAGTTTGGTTTCCTTCAATTTATGCCAGACAGAACGAGACATTAGTAATGTATGCTCAACCCGCTCGGCCCCTAATTGATCTAGATATTCTTCCCGTTCGTGTTGATAATCGGCTGAAAGCAGTTCCAAAGATTGAATCGGCAGACCCTGGACTAATCGTGACATTTGGAATAATAGTTTGGGATAAAGCCAAGTATAGGCAGGATGAACCGTGAGTTCGGCTTGATGGGGACGGGAACCATCTTTAGACAAAATTAATTTAAAATAGGCGATCGCAGCTTTCCGTTTGGGTTCAAAAACATAACCACTGACAACACCCCGTTTCAACTACCAATGCTGAATTTTATTGATTAAACCCATCAGAAAACGAGATTTAAAATCCTGGGTGTGACGATCAAACACCTGACGCATCAAAGGAGGCATGGAGACGCAATCAAGTTGATAAAGCAATTGGGCATCGGCATGACTAACGGGTAAAAGATTGGGTAAATCGGGGTCATTTTCTGCCAATTGAGCTAATAATTCGGGAGGGAGCGACCAATAGGTCATTTGGGCCAGGGGTTGAAAGCCATTTTGCCGATAGAGGGCCAGCAGATTTTTTTCGTGGATATTAATTTCTAATAACCAGGTGCGGGCTTCCCAAATTCTTTCAAAACAAAAACGCAACAACTGAGAACCAATTCCTTTAGGGTCAGTTACCAAATCAGGCTGAATCGCGAGTTCTTCGACTACAATTCGCTCAACTCGCCAGGTGCTACGACTACTATTAAAAGGAGAAACCTGTACAAAACCACCAATTTGACCCGATTCTGTCCTTTCTGCCACATAACCTGAAAAGAGGTGCTGAAAGGGATTGGGAAAATAGCTCAAAAATTTCAGTAATCCATACCAAGAACGGGCCTGCTGCAATTGCTCGGTCAGACTAAATTCAGTATTGCCTAGTTCAGCTTTTAGAGAATTTGATGTTAAGCTGTCAATACTTTCTAAGTCCCGATACTGGACTGGACGGATGAGAACGCCAGAATGGTCTGTTGACAAAGTCATAATCTTCTGGGAGGTATGGCTGATGCCCCTATCTTAGCCGTTATTTCTACCCTATGGTACGTTTTCCCTCGGCACGTTTTTAATTTTCTTATTTTTTTTCGTAAAGATTTGTAAACTATAAGTTAGTCAAATAATTTTTACTTCTACTCAGAACTTAATGAATAAACTCATATCGATGGAACGTTCCCTGCTGATTGGCCATATTGCGTCGATGGCTTTCGGATTAGCAGGTCTACTAATCGTTCTTCCTAATGCCGATTTTATTGCGAATTTACCCGAATTTGGCAAAACGGTCTTTGCCTGGTCAATGGCGGGCGGTGGTGTGATGTATATGTTACTCGGCACGGCAACCGTCGCGCTCTACGCCTATCGCACTTTGGGAATTTGGCATTGGTTGGGATTTATGATTCCTGCGATCGCCCTTTCATTGTCCAGCGAATTATTGGGAACCAGTACGGGTTTTCCCTTTGGAGATTATCGCTATCTATCGGGATTGGGTTACAAAATTTCAGGTTTAGTCCCCTTTACCATCCCCCTATCTTGGTTTTATGTCGGTTTCAGTGCCTATCTCATCGTTCGCATGGGTTTAGCGAAAAAGTCTTTGCCCGTTTGGGGACAGGAATTAGGCGCGATCGCCTTTGGTTCCTTACTGTTAATGTCCTGGGATTTTGTGCTTGATCCTGCCATGAGTCAGACCACAATGCCCTTTTGGGTCTGGGATCAACCCGGTGCCTTCTTTGGAATGCCCTACCAAAATTTTGCGGGTTGGTTCGGCACAGGAGCCGTCTTTATGACTGTTGCAACCATTATTTGGCGGCTGAAGCCCCTTAACTTGCCCGAAGAACAGCCTGGTGTTCCCTTTGCGATTTATCTTAGTAACTTTGGCTTTGCCACCATCATGAGCTTGGGAGCAGGCATTTATCCCCCCATTTTCTTGGGTTTAATTTTAGGGGTGCTTCCCGCCTATATTTTTTATCGGATGTCCTTATCCGAATCTCGCTCTATTGCAGTTGAAAGACTTAAAGGCGTGATTGAAAGGGATAAAACAGATTTAGCGGCAGTTAAATAGGCAATTGTGAGTGACTTATCCCTGCTAATTGGTTTATTTTCTATCTTGATCCTATTGTTTCAAGGTAGTGCCACCCTAATCCTATTGTCTCGTTTATGTAAAGGGGCCGTTCGTCGGCCTCCCCTTTTACCTGAAAAAGTTACCCCTGAAATGGTTGGTAAGGTCACGGTGGTGGTTCCGACTCTCAATGAAGTCGATCGCATTGGCCCCTGTTTGGCGGGACTCCATCAACAAACCTCAGAAGTTCGAGAAATTCTCATTGTTGATAGTCAATCCCAGGACGGTACTAGGGAAAAGGTTAAGGCGATCGCCGAACTTGATTCCCGTTTTCAGTTACTAACCGATGATCCTCTGCCGAAGGGATGGGTGGGCAGACCCTGGGCGTTAAATTACGGTTTTTACCAAAGTTCCCCCGAAAGTGAATGGTTTCTAGGAATCGATGCCGACACCCAACCCCAAAAGGGATTAGTTCCCAGTATGCTCAAAGCCGCCCAAGCAGAAGGTTATGATTTATTGTCCCTAGCCCCCCAATTTATTCTGGAGTCTGCGGGAGAATGGTGGCTACAACCCGCCCTATTAATGACCCTATTGTATCGTTTTGATTCAGCAGGCGTTCGCAATCAATCCCCTGAAAGAGTCATGGCTAACGGTCAATGTTTTCTCTGTCGTCGGACGGTTCTAGAAAAAATAGAGGGTTACAAAATCGCGGCTAGTTCTTTTTGTGATGATGTCACCCTCGCTCGTTATGCCGCCCAACAGGGTTATAAAGTCGGATTTTTCGACGGATCTAAAGTGATTCGAGTCAGAATGTATGAGGGTTTTCAGGAAACCTGGCGGGAATGGGGGCGATCGCTGGATCTAAAAGATGCGTCCTCGGTGTCTCAACTTTGGGTAGATGTGGCCTTATTAACGCTCGTTCAGGGTTTGCCGTTATTCTTGCTCGGAATGTTGAGTATTAGTCTATTCTCAGGTTACGATTTCTTGATGATAAGATTGGCGATCGCTTTGAATATTGTTTTACTATTCATCCGTTTTGCCTTACTTTTAGCCGTCTATCCCTCCTATTACCGTCCCAAAGCGTCAATTAAATCCCTATTTTTCTTTCTCTCTCCTTTTGCTGATCCTCTGGCTGTTCTCAGGATTGTGCTATCTGCAACCCAAAAACCCAAGCAATGGCGAGGTAGAGCCTATTAAGAGGTCTCTTGTGGATATTTTCCGAAAAATCACGACAAAAAAATTATCGAACAATCCAAACTAGAGGTATTTTAGGGGTATATACTCAATAATTATTTAAGGAAAATAGTTTAAGAATGAAAATTTTAGTAACGGGCGGTGCGGGCTTTATTGGTTCCCACCTCATTGATCGATTGATGGAGCAGGGACACGAAGTCCTTTGTTTAGATAATTTTTATACAGGTAGTAAACAAAATATTCTTCAATGGCTGGATAATCCTAAATTTGAACTCATTCGCCATGATGTTACCGAACCGATTCGGCTAGAAGTTGATCAGGTTTATCATCTCGCCTGTCCTGCTTCCCCCATCCATTATCAGTTCAATCCCGTTAAAACCATCAAAACCAACGTAATGGGGACGTTGAATATGCTGGGCCTTGCAAAACGGGTAAAAGCTAGATTTTTACTCGCTTCTACCTCAGAAGTCTATGGCGATCCAGATGTCCATCCCCAAAGCGAGGAATATCGCGGCAACGTCAATTGCATCGGCCCCCGATCCTGTTACGACGAAGGCAAGCGTGTGGCGGAAACCCTAGCCTTTGAATACTACCGTGAACATAAAGTTGATATTCGAGTTGCACGAATTTTTAACACCTATGGGCCACGAATGCAGGAACAAGATGGAAGGGTTGTCAGTAATTTTATTGTTCAATCTTTAAAAGGTACACCCCTGACGATTTATGGTGATGGTTCCCAAACTCGCAGTTTTTGTTATGTGTCTGATCTGGTTGAAGGATTAATGCGGTTAATGAATGGCGATTTTATTGGCCCTGTCAATTTGGGAAATCCTGGGGAATATACCATTTTAGAGCTTGCCCAAATTATTCAAGGCATGATTAATCCCGATACAGAGTTAATTTATAAACCCCTACCCGAAGATGACCCCAAACAGCGTCAACCCGATATTACCCGCGCCCAGACCTATTTGAATTGGGAGCCAACCATTCCCCTCAAGGAAGGATTGGAGATGACCATTAAGGATTTTAAATCTCGCGTTGATCGGGTTTAATATCTAGGTTAGTTTCATATCACCAATGGATCTTCAGTAGCAAATTTTTTAATAATTGTTCAAAAAAACTTAAATGAGAGGAGAAAACTAGATGCGAGTTTGTGTTATTGGGACAGGTTACGTGGGTTTGGTAACGGGAGTATGTTTGGCTCACATTGGTCATCAGGTGATCTGTGTGGATAATAACGAAGAAAAAGTTAAGCTGATGAAGTCGGGTCAATCTCCGATTTATGAGCCTGGGTTATCGGAATTAATGCAATCTGCCACCGAAGCAGGAAGGTTAGAGTTTACGGCGGATTTAGGATTGGGAGTCAAGCACGGTGAAATTTTATTTGTCGCAGTGGGAACCCCTCCTTTACCCACAGGAGAAAGTGATACCCGTTATGTGGAAGCCGTTGCGCGCGGGATCGGGGCCCATCTGGATAGTGGATTTCGGGTGATTGTCAATAAGTCAACGGTTCCCATTGGTTCAGGGGATTGGGTCAGAAGAATTGTTCTGGATGGTTTGGCCGATCGCCAAATGTCTGAAGAAGCAACGGGAAATGGCAGTGATGTTAACTTTGAGGTAATCAGTAATCCAGAGTTTCTTCGAGAAGGCTCGGCGATTTATGATACCTTTAATCCCGATCGCATTGTTTTGGGTGGGCATAGCGAAAAGGCGATCACGATGATGCAAGAACTTTATCAGCCCATTGTGGAGCGAAAATTCTCGGAAGATCCCAGCCTTCCCCCTGTGCCTGTGGTGGTGACCGATCTCAGTTCTGCCGAGATGATCAAGTACGCGGCCAATGCTTTTCTGGCAACCAAAATTAGTTTTATCAATGAAGTCGCTAATATTTGCGATCGCGTCGGGGCAAATGTTACCCAGGTTGCTAAGGGGATTGGACTCGATTCTCGGATTGGCAACAAATTTCTCCAGGCAGGCATTGGTTGGGGCGGTTCCTGTTTTCCCAAGGATGTATCTGCTTTGATTCACACAGCTTCCGATTATGGTTACAACACAGAATTGCTTAATGCGGCAGTGAATGTAAATACTCGTCAACGGGTGATTATTATTGAGAAATTACAGCAGGAACTTAAAATTCTCAAAGGTAAGGTGATCGGCCTGTTGGGACTCACCTTTAAACCCGATACCGATGACATGAGGGATGCTCCTGCTTTAAATATCATTGAACAACTCAATCGCTTAGGGGCAAAGGTCAAAGCCTACGATCCCATCGTCTCCGCGTCGGGTTTGAGTCATGGATTATCGGGGGTATTAATCGAAACCGATCCCCAGCGTCTAGCGGATGCTTGCGATGCCCTAGTTATTGTCACTGAATGGCAAGAATTTTTGAAATTAGATTACGGCAAAATGAGCAAATTAATGGTCAATCCTGTGATGATTGATGGTCGTAACTTCTTAGATCAAACGACGTTAGAGCAAGCTGGTTTCCGTTATATTGGCATTGGTCGTAGTTAAATTCTATTTTTGTACATCCTATGTTACCGTTGCCGTCTTCTCCCATTACGAGCGTTAGTCAAGATGATCTGTTAGCAGTTTTTGCTGATTTTCTCGCGATCGATGTCAGTGCGGGAGATGCGGCCACGGATACCCTAATCACCTATCGTCGGCAACTCCAACAATTTCTGCTCTGGTGTAATAGTTTAGCGATTCATCCCGCCCAAATTACCGCAGAACAAATTAAACGCTATCGACGCTGGTTGATTGATTCCCGTCAACTGAAGCCTTCAACCGTTGCTCTAAAATTATCCGTTGTTCGACGTTTTTATCAAGCCGCTCTAGAACGGGGATTAATTAGTTTAAATCCTGCCAGTGGCATTAAACCACCTAAACCTAAACGAGATACGACGGCGAATATAAATTATTTGGAAAAAGAAGAAGTTGAATCTTTACTCGCGGTCATTCCCGATGATAACAGCTTAAAATCTGTGAGGGATAAGGCGTTGATTGCGATTATGGCTCTAGAAGGGCCTCGGACGGTAGAATTACACCGTGCTAATATCAAAGACTTAATCAAACAGGGCAGTAATTATGGCATTCGAGTAGAAGGAAAACGTAGTATTCGGATTGTTCCTCTAACAACTGATTTGGCCAATTTATTATTACATTATTTAACAGTCCGCACTGAAAAAGGTGAAAAATTAAAGCCCGATACTCCTTTATTTATTGCAGTGGGTAATCGTGCCAAGGGAAAACGAATTTCTCGACGGGGGATTCGTTTAATTGTAGATGGTTATTTAATAGAAACAGAGTTAAAATATATGCCTGGTCGAGTGATTTCGACCCATAGCTTGCGTCATACAGCAGGGACTTTGGCGTTGCGATCAGGGGCAGAATTACGACAAGTTCAGGATCTGTTAGGTCATGCCGATCCGAGAACAACGGCCATTTATGCCCATGTTGCCGATCGCTGGGAAAATAATCCTGCCCTTAATGTGGAGATTGATTTATAGGATTTTTGAGAGTGATATGAATCAATGCCTAATTGGGTTAACGGGGGGAATTGCCACAGGAAAAACAACGGTTTCTAATTATCTACGCGATCGCTATGGATTCCCCATTTTAGATGCAGATATCTATGCCAAAGAAGCCGTAGAAGTGGATTCGCCTATTTTTCAAGAAATTGTTAAACGTTACGGATCAGAGATTCAATTAGAAAATCGAGCATTAAATAGAACAAAGTTAGGCGATATTATTTTTAATGATCACGAAGAAAAAAAATGGCTAGAAGCTCAGATTCATCCCTACGTCAGAAAGCGTTTTCAGGAAGTAATTGATTCTCTAGACAACCAAATTATCGTGTTATCTATTCCTTTATTAATAGAAGCAAATTTAACCCATTTAGTAAGTGAAATCTGGGTCGTTTTTTGTCACTATGACCAACAAATTCAACGCCTACAGCAACGCAATTATTTAACAGAACAACAGGCGATCGCCCGTATTAAAAATCAATTACCTCTTACCGAAAAAATAACTAGGGCAGATGTGGTCTTAGATAATTCTGGTGGTCTAGATTTTCTTTATCAACAGATTGATCAAATTGTTAAAAAAAGGATTCAACCATAGGCGATCGCATCGTGAGCGTAGTTAATCGAGAAATCAACGAATAGATTTCACAAATCATTAAAAATTAAAGATATTCAGTCATTAATAACTTAAATCGAGGATATTGTTGGAGAGGCGTAAAGAGCGGTTCCGTCATCGCTAAATCCGTATAGGTATCGGGGAAGAGAGCGATCGCTTTTTCGAGACAATCCACCGCTAGTTCCCAGTAACCTGCGGCCATCTGACAAAGAGCCTGGTCATACCAAGCGTAATCATCGTCTGGATTGATCGCTAGGGCTTTTTGATAACAGGCGATCGCTTGATTAAAACGACCGATCGTTTGGAAAATTTGTCCCTGTTGATACCACGACCAATAATCCTTGGGCTTTATTAATAAGGCTTGCTGATAATTTTTGAGAGCATCGGCAAAGCGTCCCCAGTAGCGCAGACAATCGGCCCTCCGGTAGGTTGCCCAATAATCATCGGGACGAACCGCCAAGGTTTGATCAAAGGCCCTCAAAGCTTGGGAATACCTCCCCCAAAGACGATAGGCTTCTGCTATGCGGTAATGGGCCCAGTAATCATTCGGGAGAGTCAACAGAGCTTTTTCAAAACACGCGATCGCCTGTTCGTATTGCTTTAAGCCTTCGAGGTAAACGTAACCCTGGTCATACCAAGCCCAATAGTTTTGGGGATCAATTTTTAGGGCATTGTCGTAACTTGCGATCGCCGCCTCATGTCGTCCCAGATTCTCTAAAATCACCCCTCGTTTGTACCATGACCAATAATCCTGGGGATAATAATCCAAAGCTCTCTCATAACTCATCAAAGCTTCGGGATAACGCCCCTGATCTGACAGGGCATTAGCCTGCTGATACCAGCCTTGGTAATTATCAGGACGGCATTCTAGGGTATTAAAAACAGTCACAAAGGTAGATTTAGCCATAGGGATGAAGGGAATCGTGAGCAATTTTTTAGGTAATCAAACTTTGACACAATGCAAAAATTAAGATAAATAATTCTTTAATAACAAGTTATGAGTGGGTGATAATGTTACCGTCTGAATTACTGATCCATCGACGTAGTGGTGAAACTATTATCCCTAAACGTTTGCCGATTGACAATAGTATTACTGATTTAGCCCAGGAACAAATTGATTTATTTCAAGGAACCTTAGGAGAAACCCAGGGGATCCTTGATCAAAAATGTCTAGAATTAGAAGGAGATAGCCCTAATTATAAAGTCATTCGGGGCTTGGCACACCTTTTAAAAAATCATTTTTCAACCTTTGAAATCATTAGCCCCCTAGAGCCGATCGCCCTCAGAAAAAAAGTTTTTACCGCAGCCGCCTCTAAGATTTTCACCCCCCAACAAAGACAAGAACTGTTAGAAAAATTAGCAACGACTTTAAGCCAGGAGTTAAATCGAGAGGTTTTGCCGCCAGAAATTGAAAAGGGACTCTATGCAGACTTACCCGAAAATCGTATTTTTACCCAATTTGAACCTCCTGTAACGGAGACGTTAATTCATCGGTATAATCTCTCCCAGGTTCAAGGAATTTTCTATCGAGCGAATCATATTATTATTAATGCCCATCGCAACGATCCAGGGGAATATAAATTACTTTTTCGTTATCTTAAATTATTTCAATTAATGGCCTACATTGAAGGCGATGCCGATACGGGTTTTACCATTACTATTGATGGCCCCACCAGTTTATTTAAAGCTAATACCCGCTATGGTCTGGCTTTAGCAAAATTACTTCCCGCCCTACTGCACGTCAGTAAGTGGAATCTCCAGGCTAAGTTAACCAGTCAAGATAGTTATAGTGGAGAAGAAAAAATTACCTATTTTCAGTTAAGCGATCGCTGTGATTTAGTTACCCATTATCCACCAGGGAAACCCTACGACAGTATGTTAGAAGCTTCTTTTGCTAATAGCTGGGAGAAACTGAAAACCGATTGGCGATTAGAGCGGGAGGTCGATTTAATTCCCTTACCTGGGAGTGTCATGATTCCCGATTTTCGCTTAGTCCATCCCGATGGCAGAACTTTTTTATTAGAAATTGTCGGTTATTGGCGGCCTGAATATTTACAGAAGAAATTTTATCAAGTACGTCGCGCTGAGGTAGATAATTTGATTTTAGCGATTTCAGAAAGGCTTAATTTGGAAAAAGCGGGCGTTAAATTTACCGATACCCCTGCTCAGATTATTTGGTTTAAAGATAAACTCAATGCAAAAGCTGTTTTAGAAGTTTTAGAGCAATAAGTATTAACAAGAAATTGGCGATAATTAAGAGAAGAATTGGCGATCACGACACTTTTCCCCAATTAATTTTCTGTTTTAATCACTTTTTCTAAATGACTAATTTCACCTTTTGACTCTTTTAATAAATTATCCCAATGATCTGGAGGATTCCCATTTTCAAGCATTTTCTTAAAAACTCGATAGGCATCTGTGTTGCTTTCATAGGCTCGTTTAGAGGTTTCGTCATTAACCCAAGCAAAAATAATAATTTTACTCTGTTGATGATATCTAAAAAATAATCGGTACTGCTGAAAAAACTTAGCTCTAAACCAATGTTTGTAATCATCTCGAAGGGTATTTCCTTGACGATATTCGCTACGAGTTGGGTCTTGTGGAATATCTTGAAATGCTAGTTTTGCGATCGCGGCTAAACGTTTTGTTGCGTTTTTACTTTGGTAATCTTTGGGATATTTTTGTCGTAAATGTTCGACTTTTTCTAAGAGTTCTTCAACTTGATTAAGAAATAAAGGATGGACGAAAATATGCCAACCATTAATCACGAGCCGTTTATTTTCAGACAAATCTATTCATCCTCGTCCAAAAGTGGGGCATTGAGATCTATTTTTGTCTCTGCAACTAAAGACTGAACACGATTGACTAAACTAGAGCTAATCATCTGTAAATGGTGAGGATTTTTTTCCATATCTTGCTCTAGAAAGTCTAAAAATTTCTTCAGAATGGGGTCTTCTTCTCGTTGATCAACGCGAGAAATAAGAACTCGACCGTCCGATTGGATGGTGTAGCAAATTTTATCCCGTTTATTTAAACCAAGGGCTTTGCGAACAGATTCAGGCACAGTTGTTTGATAGCGATCAGTCAGTGTCGATTCTGAACATAGGGTTATGATCGAAGTCATGGGAATATTGAAAATTATTTTGTTCAACCTTATTTTAAGGGTAATGTAGTTGCATTGTCTTGTCAATGTTTTAAGGTATGATCATCCACTGCGGCTTCGCGATCGCCTAACCACTCACCAACCAGAAAACAATAACGCTAATAAATCTGATAACAGTTATTGCTATTTACTGTTATTACAGCGACAATATTGATATCACGATTATTACAGGATTGAGTTTATGAATGTGTCTCTAACGCCTGAGCTAGAAAGCTTTATACAGGGAAAGGTGAATACTGGTTTGTACTATTCTGCTAGTGAAGTTGTGCGCGAAGGGTTGAGATTGTTGCAAGAACGGGATCAACTTCAGCAATTGCGTTTGCAGGAGTTACGTCAAGATATTCAGGCGGGTTTAGATAGTGGTGATGCTACGCCCTTCGATATACAGGCAGTGAAGGCAAAAGCTCGGCAACGCAAGCAACAGAAGCAGGTTCAATAATGGCAATCCTTTTAAAGCGTCCGCTTGCTGAGTTAGACTTGCTGAATATTTGGGATTATATTGCGGACGATAGTCCAGATAGGGCAGATGATTTTTTAGATCGAATTGAAAGTAAGTTGATGAGTTTAGCTCAGAATTCGGGTTTGGGTCGAAAAAGGTCAGAGTTGTTGCCAGATTTACGAAGTTTTCCGATTGATAATTATGTTGTGTTTTATCAGCAAATTGATGGCGGTATTGATGTGATTCGTTTGCTTCATGGTTCAAGGGATATTGAGGAAGTATTTAAGGAGAACTAATGTATGGCGATCGCCCAATTACTCACAACGCGATCGCCAAATCAACACACCAAAACGCGATCGCTAAAGTAGTTTATCGGCAAATATTTTTCACCTCTTGTTTATAGTTAATCCGTAGTTATAGAAGAGTTCGTATGCAATAATCTTGAAGTCTCACATTTTTGACATTCTGTAAAAAACTGTAAGCCACTCTTTCGCGTTTTTTCTGGATTGCCACACTGGGAACAAATATTTTTGATCGCTGTATTTTTATTGCAATTGTGACATTTGAAGTAATAACTATGACCATATAAAATTGATAGATTTTGATTTTGGCAGTGTGAGCAAGTATTTTGTGAATTTATATTTATCTTTTTTACGACTGGCTTATTTTTAAACTCAGGTTTATGAATTTTGTTTAGAGAGACAGAAATGCTCTTTTGGGGAATTAATTCTATTTTTTCGGTAATAACAGGAGTAGATTTTTCGGGAGAAGCAATTTTTGTTTTTGCGGGTTGATGGTGAGTTAGGAAAAATTCACAAATCTTTGGTATTTCATTCTTGTCAAACGCATAAGGAGGAGTCAGACTTAACAGACTGTCTTTTTTACGGTATTCTGCGATGATCGCTTTAATCTTATCAGGAATTTGATCTGCTTTACTTACGCTATCTAGTTTGCTATTTTTGGGACGATTAATGATGCCAGAATCAGAAATTGCTACAAATAGATCTATAGGCATTTTTATAAAATGTGCTTGTTTTCCAAACAACATAGTATTGAGTAGCTTTTCAACATGGTCTTCCAAATAATTTTTGAGAAATTTGCTTTGTCGTTGCGCTTGTAAAACTGGTGAAGGAATTCCTTGCCAACCATTATTAAACCAACGCTTCCATTCGCCAAGTTCGTTGACTTCTAAACGAGTTGTGACGCTTTTGCTTTCAATAATAATGATTCCATAAGGGTGTAATACCAAGTGATCGATCTGGCAAGCATCTCCCGCTTTTTCCAAGCGTAAATGATTAAAAACGAATATTTGTGGATCATCCTTAAATTCTCGTTTTAAATAGAAAGCAAGTTGAGATTCAGCAGAATAACCTGCTTGTTCAAATTTATCACCTAATTCTAGGGAGTCTAATTCCTTGACAATCATTGCTTTTTTAATCCAAAAAGTAATCTCTCGTTAATTCAGTTTAATTTAATGTCAACTATTATTATATTATCCTATTTCAAATACTCAATTAACCGATCGCTGACCCGTAGAGCATTTGCAATAATCGTCAAAGCTGGACTCACCGCCGCATTAGAAGGGAAAAAACTACCATCCACTACATAGAGATTATCCAGATCGTAGGCGCGATAATCACGGTCTAAAACCGACGTTTGGGGAGCATCGCCAAAACGACAGATTCCGCACTGATTCGCCATAACCTGTAAAGGCACTTCTCCACGCGAGTACATGATGCCACGATGGAAATCATCTAGATTTTTTTCGATACTTTTTAACCCATTTAATCAACTCACTTCGTACAGATGAATCGTATCAGGATAGGGTAAATTATGGTCGTTTAGGGGAGGAAGAAGATTCTCAAACATGGTACTTTTGGATATTTAGAACTACGAATCATCAGAAAATTTTTGCCTGAAAGAGATTAACTGCTGGAACCAACTTGAGTGACTGATATTTTGCCAAAGCATGACGCAACCAGTTGCTAACATCCACAGCAGACCCAAACCATTTAAGAGTACATAAAGCGGCTCAAGGGTTGTCCCCAAATATTCCCCTTCATGAATCACCATTAAAAAATGTAGTTGGTCTCGATTGAGTCCTAGCCAACTTTTTCCTAGCCGATAGAAAACTCCTGTGAAAACTGTAACGGTCAGGGGTAGCAATACAAGGGGGGCTGCCTTGCGATGTAGTGTGCGGAATTGTCGAATATCCATTTATTTAAAATTATTTAAAGTGACGAGCTAAACCACTCATATAATCACAAATAATCCAGGTTATCAGTACCTAAGTCTAAAATAATCCAAAAAGCAGATTTTTGATTGCTAAGCAAGTTTAAATTTAGTCTTTGATAAGCTGTCACAAAGAAAAGTTAGAAAGTCCGACCAATTTAATTTGGGCTTGAATTTGGGAAGAGTGGAGTCTAGGGTTCCAGGAATGCGATCGCGACAGTTGGGTTTCCAGACCCCAAAAACTAACCCAGGACGTTGAAATAGATTAAAGTGTGAGAAGCGATAAAAATGAATAAGAATTGTACTCTATGCACATCAGTGAACTGACACATCCAAACCAGTTGCACGGGTTGTCAATACGTCAACTAGAGGAAATCTCTCGACAAATCCGAGAAAAGCACTTAGAGACCGTTGCCAAAAGCGGTGGTCATCTAGGGCCAGGTCTAGGCGTAGTTGAACTCACCGTCGCGCTCTATTCCACCCTAGATCTAGACCATGATAAAGTCCTCTGGGACGTGGGACATCAAGCCTATCCCCACAAAATGTTAACGGGGCGGTATCATCGTTTCCATACCCTCCGACAAAAGGACGGGATCGCGGGTTATTTAAAACGTTCTGAAAACAGATTCGACCATTTTGGCGCAGGTCACGCTTCTACCAGTATTTCGGCGGGTTTAGGGATGGCTCTGGCGCGGGATGCCAAAGGGGAAAACTTTAAAGTTGTCTCTATCATCGGCGATGGCGCACTCACGGGGGGCATGGCCCTAGAGGCGATTAACCACGCGGGCCACTTACCCCATACAAACTTGATGGTAATCCTCAATGACAACGAGATGTCCATTTCTCCTAATGTGGGTGCAATTTCTCGCTATCTCAATAAAGTCCGACTTAATCCTGCTGTCCAAAATTTAGCGGACAATTTAGAAGAACAATTTAAACATTTACCCTTTTTCGGTGACTCTTTAACTCCAGAGATGGAACGAGTTAAGGAAGGCATGAAACGCCTAGCCGTTCCCAAGGTGGGAGCCGTCATTGAAGAACTTGGTTTTAAATATTTTGGCCCTATTGATGGGCATAATTTAGAGGAATTAATCGATACCTTTAAACAAGCCCATAAGGTACAAGGCCCCGTTTTTGTCCATGTTGCCACGATTAAAGGCAAGGGTTATGAGTTAGCCGAAAAAGATCAGGTTGGTTACCACGCCCAAAGTCCCTTTAATCTGGCGACAGGTAAGGCGATTCCTTCCAGTAAACCTAAACCCCCTGGTTATTCCAAGGTTTTTGCCCATACTCTCACGACGCTTGCCGAAAACAATCCTAAAATCATTGGCATTACGGCGGCTATGGCCACGGGAACGGGATTGGATAAATTTCAGGCTAAATTGCCTAAACAATACATAGATGTCGGTATCGCAGAACAACACGCCGTTACCCTTGCCGCAGGTCTGGCCTGTGAGGGAATGCGTCCTGTGGTGGCGATTTATTCGACGTTCTTACAGAGGGGTTACGACCAGATTATCCATGATGTTTGTATTCAAAATTTACCCGTCTTTTTCTGTTTAGACCGAGCAGGAATTGTCGGTGCGGATGGCCCCACCCATCAAGGGATGTATGACATTGCCTATCTGCGGTGTATTCCTAATCTGGTGATTATGGCTCCCAAGGATGAAGCCGAATTGCAACGGATGGTGGTCACGGGGGTTGAATATACCGAAGGCGCGATCGCGATGCGTTATCCCAGGGGTAATGGTCAAGGCGTTCCTCTGATGGAAGAAGGTTGGGAAGCCTTACCCATCGGCAAGGCAGAGATTTTGCGGAGTGGGGATGATGTCCTGATTTTGGGCTATGGCTCTATGGTTTATCCTGCTTTGCAAGCCGCCGAAATTCTCAGTGAACATGGGGTAGAGGCTACGGTGATTAATGCTCGTTTTGTGAAACCCCTCGATACGGAATTGATTTTGCCCCTAGCGAAACGTATCGGTAAAGTTGTCACCCTCGAAGAAGGCTGTCTGATGGGCGGTTTTGGTTCGGCGGTCTTAGAAGCTTTCTCAGACAATAATGTGTTGGTTCCTGTCAAACGCTTGGGCGTTCCTGATATCTTGGTGGATCATGCTGAACCGAATGAATCCTTTGCTAGTTTGGGTTTAACCACTCCCCAAATTGCGGATCAGGTTTTGGAAGCATTTTTCAGTGAGAACAAAACGCCTGTTGCGGTCGGTTAATTTTGCTTGGATTGTGAATCATTCATTTCCCTTGTTTTAGGTAACAGGGGATTTTTTTGTGGACTTAAAAAGGCGATCGCGAAAACCCTCATAACAAAAAGGCATCCATGACAGATGCCCCAAATTTCGCCTGAATAGGTAATTTACTTAAAACCAACGGCGGCTTGCCAAACGAAAGCAAGTAACAAAAAGAAGACTGGAATAACAGGTAGAACGTCCACCAAAGGATCAAAGATCTGGTAGGCTTCGGGCAATTTAGCCAATAATAGCGTGATTTCCATTGTTTGAGTTCCCTTTTTAACAGACAAATATAACAAATTGGTTGATTTAAAGACGATCCTACCATGTTTTGTCCGTAATCCTGGGGTTTCTTGAGGGGCTTACGGGCGATCGCGTGATAATCATCGCCCCCTATTCCAAATCTGACTATTTTGGCACTGGTGTAGTTTGATTAAAGGCGAAAAAAGGTATGGTGTAAGGCTTAGA
>QBMS01000159.1 GCA_003249095.1 Snowella sp. | reverse complement strand
GTTAAGTCCTTGTCTTGTAAGGATTTCATTCTAATAATTAGACTGAACCAGTGCCTGCTTGCTTAACTGCATTTCTAATAATGGTTGAGGCGGTTGAATCATACTGCCACCAATAAATTTCTTCAATATTTTTACCGATCACATTTTCCCGCTTTAAGCCAGAAATTCTAAGAGAAGGTTGATTTACTTCTAATAAGACTCCATTGGGAGTTAGTACCATCACAAAGGTAGAAAGATTGTCCAGGGTTTTTCTGAGAAATCTGCTTTTTTCAGCTTCTATTTCGGCTTCTTGTAACTGATTAAAAAGTTTAAATTGTTTGAGAATTGCGGAAATTGCTCGCCTTAGAGTCTCATCGGTAAGCTGATTTTTGTCTAAATAATCCTCTGCTCCATGCTTAATTAATTCAACTGTAAGTAGTGTATTAGTTTGACGGGTTAAAATAATGGCAGGAACTTTTTCAAGACTAAACTCCTGTTTTAGGTGACATAAAAAATCTAACCCTGTCATATCAGGTAATAAATAATCAATCAGAAAAATATCTGGTAGCTGATTTTGACACCAAGCTAATGCTTCTTCTCCTGTTCCAAATTCCACAATTTTATAGGTAATTTGCCCCAATTTCCTCCGTGTTAGCCACTGTCGATAGATACTGCGATCGCTTTCGGAATCATCGACTAATAAAATAATAGATTTGCTTTTTTTTTCCACAGTGATAGCCTTTTTTTTTTTCTCAATTTAGTTGGATTCAAAAAGCTTAAATTGGATTTTTATAGGTATTTAATCATACTTAAAAATGTCGCTAAAAAAGAAGCTAAGGAAATTATACTGTTTAAAACAGCCATTTTTAGTGATGTCTGACGCAATCGGTTAGATTTCTACGATAAAAATAACACCCTGGGGATGATTATCTACAATCGCTAAGGTTCCTCCCTGAGCCTCGACGGCCATTTTACAAAAAGCCAGACCTAACCCCGTCTGAGAAACGTTTCTCTTCAAGGTTCCGATCTCAAATTTTTGAAAAATCTTTTGTTTTTCCGCTTCACTGATTCCAGTTCCCGTGTCTGCCACTTTAACTTTCAATCGGTTTTCAGGTAAATATTCCAAGCTCAAGGTGACTTGACCACCGCTAGGAGAAAACTTCAGGGCATTAGACATCAAATTATCAATAATACGCCGTAAAATTGTCGCATCAACTGCAATAGTCTGGCCAAAATTTGGTAATTCACTGTATAACTCAATATCACGGGCATTGGCGATCAATTCAAAGTCGGCGATCACCTCAGACCCTAAACGGTTTAGATCCGTCGGGATTAGGTTAAATAACATTTTTCCTGCTTCTAATTTCGCCATAAACAACAAACTGTCGATCATTTTTTCCAGTTGTTTAGCAGAATCTAGGATCTGTCCTGCTTTTCGGACGATCAAGGCTCTTTGTCCTACGCGATCGCCGTATTTATTGATCATTCCTGCCGCGAGGGTAATTGTGGTTAAGGGAGTGCGTAGATCATGGACGATCATGTTAGACATATCTTCCCGCAATTCTAGGGTTTCTTCCCGTAACTGGAGTAATTTTTCGAGTTCACTATTTTTTTCCTGTAGGGCGAATTCGTACTGCTTTCGCTCGTTGATATTTTGAAACATTCCCACCACGCCAATAATATTGTCATCTCCATCTCTGAGGGGGGCTTTGTGGGTTTCAATCCAATTCAGTTCTCCATTGTCTAATGTATAAGTTTCTTCTCTACCGAGTTCGGCTTCTCCTGAGGTGATTACCCGTTGATCTCCTGCGCGATAGGCGATCGCCTGGTCTTCGCTTAGAGAGAGATCAAAGTCGGTTTTCCCCTCAATTTCAGTCGTTGAGCTTAAACCTAGTACTTGGGCGAGTTGTTGATTGCATCCTAAAAAGACAGATTGCCGATCTTTCCAAAACAGGGGAAGGGGAACGGTATTAATAATGGTTTGAATAAATTGTTGAGATTTTCGTAGGGATTTTTCGGCTTGTTTGCGATCGCTGATATCTATAATTACGCAAATGCTTTCGTTATTTGTCTCTGTTAAAAAGGCGGCCCCAATCAAGATGGCAATTCGACTACCGTCTTTGCGGTAATATTCCTTTTCCCAGGGTTCAACTTCACCATTTTGGATCAGATATTCCATACATTCATAATCTTTAGCCAGATATTCAGGGGGAGTCATTGCTAACCAATCAATTTTGCCAGTCTCTAGCTCTTCCCTGGTGTAACCAATCATGTCTAAAAAACAATCATTGGCATCGATAATTCTTCCTTGAAAATCAGCAAAAATCATGCCAACGACCCTGGAATAAAAAATTCGACGAAATCGTTCTTCACTTTGCTGTAGCGCAATTTCAGCCTGTTTTTGATCGGTGATATCTTGAATTTGAGAAACAAAATAAAGCGGCTCCCCCTGGGAACTCCTGACGAGGGAAACACTGAGATATCCCCAAATTAATGCTTGTTCTTTTGTGAAGTAACGTTTTTCTAAGTTGTAGTGGGTGATTTCCCCTGCCAACAATTGCTGGAGTAATTCTAAATCACTCGCGAGATCGTCGGGATGGGTAATATCTTGGAAGTTCATTTCCACTAGTTCTGTTTCGCTGTAGCCCCAAAAATCGCAAAGAGCGGGATTAACTTGGAGAAATTCTCCTAAAGGAGAAACCAAACACATTCCAACGGCGGTTGTATCAAAGGCATTGCGGAAACGGATTTCACTGATTCTGAGAGCTTCTTCTACTTGTTTGCGATCGCTGATGTCTGCAATCACGCCGATCAGTTGTCGTTCGTCTGTGGATAACATTTCAGTGAGAGTCCCCCAAACGCTTATCCAACGCATTTCACCATCTCGGCGGAAAATACGGTATTCCAGATGATAGGGTTCTCCTGTCGCAAAGGTGTGGTCGAGGGCTTGTACAACGCGATCGCGGTCTTCGGGATGGATCATCGCCACAAAGGTTTCTGGATCACCCGAAAAAGTCCCTGGCACAAACCCAAAAATTTCCTGAACCCGATCAGACCAAATCAGTTGATGGGATTCAGAACTACGACTCCAGGCTCCCATTTTGGCCGCATCCAAGGCCAGTTGTAATCGTAATCTTTCGTTTTTGAGATTTTGCTCGGCCTGTTTGCGATCGCTGATATCTTGCACACTAGACCAAATCAAAGTTTCTTGATTCTGCTCAATCAACAATCCTGTTAAGACAACAGGTACTAGGTGTCCATCTTGATGAATATATTCTTTTTCGTAGGGGCCATAGCTCCCTGTTTCTTGTAATTGTCGGAGTTGTTCTGCTTCCTGTTCTGCATATTTAATGGGAGTAATGTCCCAATAGCTTAGTTTGAGAGTTTCTTCGACGCTCCGACCTAATATTTGAGCAAAATGGGGGTTAACATAAACTAACTGTCCATCCATCCGACAACTAGCTAGTCCGATGGGGAATTCTGACACCAACTGACGATTGAAAGCTTCACTTTCCATTAAGGCAATTTCGGCAGTTTTGCGATCGCTGATATCCTGAAAAGTCCCGACTACGCCGATCACATTACCGTCTAAATCTCGTAGGGGAATTTTATTCGTTTCAATCCATCGAGTTTCCCCTGTCCCTAAGGTAATGGTTTCTTCAATCGCGAGTTTAGGGACACCTGATTCGATGACTTGTCGATCATCTGCTTGATAAAAAGACGCTTCCTTGGTTCCCCAAGGTAAATCGTAATCGGTCTTCCCGACTATCTCGGCGGTAGAGGTCAGGTTCGCACCCTGGGCAAAATTTTGATTGCATCCTAAATAGACAGATTGACGGTCTTTCCAAAAAACAGAAAGGGGAAAGGTATCTAGGACAGTTTGCAAAAATTGTCGCGATTCCTCTAGAGATTGTTCTGCTCGCTTGCGATCGCTAATATCAAAATTAACCCCAATAATACTCTGAGGATTGCCCTGAGTATCTCTTAAAACTACTCCATAGGCCTTAATAAAATGGATACTGCTATCGGCATGAACGATCCGAAATTCTGTATCGTATTCTGCCTTTCCTAAGATGGCTTGTTGGAGTAGTGTTTCGACAGAGTTACGGTCATCGGGATGGAGTGCGTTTGCTAAAATTTCGCATTCCGCAAGAGAATTAGATTTTTTATCAACGCCATACAGTTCATACATTCGTTCATCCCAAAGGCAGATATTATTAGCTAAATCCCACTCCCAATAACCGATAGACCCAGATTTGAGGGCAATAGCAAGGCGATTAGTTGTTTTTTGCAACTGTTCTTCGACTTGTTTGCGATCGCTGATATCCCGCACGATCACTAAAACTTCTTGATCATTGATCGCGAGTACCCTAATTTCTTCATAGGTCAGACGATCATGTTTGAAAAGTTGATGTTCGTGGACTTGCAATTCCTTGGTGGCGATCGCCCGCTCTATCACCCGTAACGTATTTTGGACTATCTCTGGGGGTAAAACTTCTGAAATGTGATGGACAATGGGCAGAAATTTCTCCTTTTCAAGCCTGGGTTCCCTATAGTCCAAACAAGTTCCGTCTGGGCTAAGACGCAATAATAAATCAGGAATGGTTTCTAGGATCGTCCGATTGGTGATTTCACTCTCTTGTAGGGCGGCAGTACGCTCTTCAACTTGAATTTCTAAAGATTGATTCAGCTCTTGGAGTTTTTCGTCAGCCTGTTTTCGTTGTAATTCCGCGCTGGCTCTCGCGGCAAAAATTTTGAGGATCGCGATCGCCTCTGCCCGTTTATACTCGGCAATCGGTTTGGTGTCGAGAATACAAAGATTACCAATCGCATTCCCTTCATGATCCTTCAAAACCACTCCCAAATAGCTTTCTGCCTTCATGGTCACCAGATCTACATCTTTAGGAAAAAGTTCTTGAATCAATTTTTCACAATAAAATTCCCCGTCTCTGAGGCAATATTCGCAGGGAGTATGGACAGCAGAATAGGAAATAGACGGTTGTAAGGCCCCATTTGCCCAAAATCCGAGGGTATGCAGTTGATCCCCTACCACTTCAGTGATTAAGGCATAACAAATCTCCAAAGTTTCGGCCACATTCTGAACAAAAGCAGGAAAAAAGGCTTCCCCCGTCACAGAAGAAGTTCCTGCGATCAGTTTTTGTAGGATTGATTCAGCTCGTTTTCTTTGGGCTAGTTCGTTTTGCAGTTGTTCATAGGCGACGGACTGTTGGAGCGCGATCGCCAATTGTACTGATAAACGCTGGAGGAATTCAATATCATCAGTTTTCCAATGGCGTGGCCCAGAACATTCATGGGCAATCAGTAACCCCCAAAGGGGATTGGTTTGGGCAACCGTATGGGGTAAGAGAATCGGAACAACTAAATTTGCCCGCACCTGAAAGTCCGCCAGCAATTCCACATGGCAATCCGTTAAATTCGCGTCATAAATATCCGAGACCGAAAAGACTTTACCCTGTTGATAGGCAATGCCCTGGTTATCCCGAAGACAGTTATCGATAACCTGGGCATGGAGAGACGGCTCCCAGGGACGAATGACAGATTCAGCGACAATCTGACCGCTCATGTCGGGATTAAATTGATAGACAATAACGCGATCGGTTGCCAGAAATTGACGAACTTCGGTCACAATCGCCTGATAAATATCTTCTAAATTTGAAAATGCCCGAATCCGCAGGGCAATCTCTGCACAAAGAATTTCTTGTTGCTTTAATCGTGCTAATCTCCGCGACAGTTCTAATTCATTGAATAGATGGGCAACACGACGACGAAAAATATCAGAATTTCTCTCTTCTTTAAATAAATAGTCACTCGCTCCTTTTTTCATGGCATCGAGTAAACTTCGTGTATCCGTTTGGCTCGTCATCACAATGACGGGTAACTTGGGAGTGGGGTAAGTTTGGGCGATCGCCTCCAAAAATTCCAGCCCATTCCCATCGGGCAAATTAATATCGAGGAGTACCAAATCGGGATGGTTCCTTTCCCAACTGTCTAATGCGGCCTCTAAAGTATCTGTTTCTATAATTTGATAATTAAAATTTTTTTCAGCCTGAAGGTAGCGAACATAAACTGCGCGATCGCTTTCCGAATCATCGACAATTAAAATACTACACTCGTTTTCCTGGCTCACTTCTGCCCCTAATCTTAGTTTTAGCTCTACTAGGTTAGGCTAAACTCAAAAGTCTTCAATTTAGCCGTGATTATTTTGATTATAATTAAGATAACAAACCTAGAGTCTTGTTAGTCTTGCATTATAAGTAAACCAGATTTTTCACAAATTGTTGTAGAATTTATCAAAAAAAACAGACTATTTCTGATTGTCAACGCTATAAATTTTCAGTCTAATGATAGCTATCCCAACCAATTCGTAATCATCAATGGTGAAAAAAGTTGTTATCTCTGATACACAAAGTTTGTTTGCTCTTTTTCAGAATAAAATAATGTTAAAAAAAAATAGCTGGTTCAACTCTATCGCCCTGGCATTATTACTCATTACCCCTAGTGCCGCGATCGCCGACAGAACCAATCCTCAGATAACCTTTAAACCACCAGCAGATGATGCCAAACCCCAAAAGACAGCCCTGGGGGGACGGCGGACTAATGACAAAAAATGTCTGCAAGATCCTGAATCTAATGCGCCTCAAACGGGGTTAATGCCCCTAGTCCCTCTCAATGGAAAAGGATTAACCACATCAGCCCATCCCACCTTTTGGATTTATTTACCTGAAACAACCGCCAGTAACATCATTCTCAGCGTGATGGAAGAAAAGCCAAACGGCGCAATCAAGCATCATGGTCAAACGTCCTTTCCCATGCCCCTCCAATCAGGTCTAATTAGCCTCAAACTTCCCGATGAAGACCCTTCTTTAGAAGTGGGAAAAACCTACAAATGGGCAGTCATCCTCGTCTGCGGAAAAAATCCCCATCCCAACGATCCCGTCATTGAAGCGAGGATTGAGCGCATCAATACATCAATTCCTAATCAACGTGAAAATCCAATCAAAAAAGCGATCTGGTTTGGACAACAAGGAATTTGGTACGACTTTTTAGAATCTGTAGTTCAAGCCAAACAAGCCAACCCCAATAATCAATCCATAAAAACTGACTGGAAAAATACCCTACAATCCTTGGGTTTAGCGGATTTAAACTCGAATAATCCTTAATATCGATTTATTTTATCTGAAGTTCAAAAATACGATGATTTACCTCTTTTTCGGACTTTTGAGGTAAAGTTTGGCCCGTGCATGATGAATTGTTAAGTTTAGATACAAAAAACGTTGAATATCATAGTTGGTGATACCATAATTCCCCAATGTATCAATTTTTCGTCAAATACAGGGAGTTAGTCTTGAAAATGACAAAATTTATCAGTTGCACTGCGAGTCTGGGGATTAGCTTAGTCCTAGCTAGTGGTTTTAATACGCGATCGATGGCAGTATCCACTCAGCTTTTTAGAACAGATTTCGCACCTTTTTTACCGAATACTTTCAATCAAACTGACTCTTTTAACCTAAAAATCAGAATTCATGACCCCAGCAGAGATAAGCCCATTCATGTTGTGAAATTTATCTATCACATCGTCACCCCTCTCCTGACCAATATTTTTATCCCGTTATATTTCATCAAATTATCGCCAGAATCGTTCTCCATTTTTATCGCTCCTCCAGGTTCCAGTCCTCCTAATGGTGCCAGTTTAACTCTGGCTGGGCTAGGTGGCTTCGCAGAAACGAATAGCTTTATCCCCTTTGACTTTGGGATTCAGCGTTCAGACATCGTAAATGCCTATTTAACGACCGAACTAGAGCTTGACGGTCTAATTCCAGGAGATGGATACGTCGTGACACTCAACCTAAACGGCACTAGTCTCGGTGGCTCTCAAATAGGAGAAGCTGTATCGGAACCCAAAACGATTCTAGGAGCTTCTACTGCCATACTTTTTGGAACTTTTTTCAAGAGAAATAAGAAAAGGTCTAATGCTTTCAACAAAGCGAAGATCAAGGTGGATTAACTCATTCCCTATCACAAAAAAAAACTGCCTTTAGCGAAAAAGGACTCCCTAAATTTAGAGAGTCCCTTTTGAAGAAATATTCAATTAATCAACTTTTGAAATTAACCGTGAATCGCAGGAGCAGTCAAAGCTACAGGAGCTTGTTCGCCAGATGCTAAATCGAGGGGGAAGTTGTGAG
>QBMS01000158.1:5253-8254 GCA_003249095.1 Snowella sp. | reverse complement strand
TTTTGCTAAACCTCTTTGAGTATTTTCTTGGTTTTGCCATGCCGTTAGTATTCTTTGGCGTAAATCTAGCGAATATGCTGCCATATCTCATTAATTTCTTTAAGTTTTTTTCATGTTACCATACTTATAGCGGGTTTGAACGAAATTTGCTGTAAGTTCTTGCCCACTGGGATCAATCACTCGGAAGGTATCACCATCATAAACAGATCCCTCTTTTAATTGATAATACTGAGATTTTTTACTCAGGGATAACTCTTCGCTCTGGACACCTGAACAACCTGAAATTATTACAGCGAGTATGATAAAAACTTTACAGTTTATCCAACTTAAAGACTGAAATTTTTTCAGGTATTGACAAATATTGAGGGACATATATAATCCGTTATCTTTTATTTTAAGGACGGTAAATCTTATGAGACTTCAGCAGGTATTGTCAATCACTTTGCTCTCTTTTCTTGGATTAGGTGCGATCGCTCAACCATTGTTTGCGGCGGCGGCTAAGGAATCCACTAATGATGATGTTTTGGTCACTGGTTATACTCCTGGCCAAAAGGTAGAAGTGCAATATTCCTCTGTTTCTAAAGAAAAGGACGTTACCGCTAATAATTGTGGATTTCTCACAATTTCAGGGCTTGTCGGTACTTCTGTCGTGACGGTGGGAAGCACTTCCTATACCTTATCAAATGTTTCTACGGGAACAAAACCTGATAACTCAACTTGCCCTTTCGTCGGACAGGTTAAAGTTCTTCAGGATGATAATACCTATAAATTGTATGTGGGAGCTTCGCCTAATGTGCGAGAAACTGTCACGATTCAAGGCCCTTCGATTCGCTCTGTGACAGCTAATGCCTGCGGTTTTATTAAGTTGACTAATACAGGCCCTTATGAAGATAAGACATTTACCATTGGGGGATCTGCCGTTACTCCTACGACTGTCGCCGTTCTTCCTCAATGCAAAAATGGGGTTCCCCTTTACCCTGCGGGTTTTACGCCCTAGTCTAATTGTCTTGGTTAATCATCTTGGTTCCCCAATACCAGAATTTTTACAATAGTAAGCCGCGATCGCAATCTGCTCCAAGATCTCCAGGTCGTAGCTTTTTGTTTGTCATAAGCCGATAATTTAGCAAGATATTTTTCAGAATCACCTTCTCCAAATTTATAGGAAATTTTACTAATTTCAAGTCGTTGTCTTTCCCGTTTAGCAATCTCCTTATCAATCTGAAAATTTCTGGCATAACCTTCTAATTTAAGGGCTTCTTTAACAACCTTTTCTCGTAATTTATCCGCAATTTCCGCACGGTTCCGTTGTAATTCGACTATCTTGATTTGGAGATCTCCGATTTGAATAGCTCTGCTTTGTTGACCATCGGTTGCGGCGATCGCACTCCAATTAAATAATCTCCCTAAACCTTGCCCTAAAAGTGCGCTGGCTAAATTGCCAAAGATTAATCTAAAAGGGTTATTTATCGCTGGTTCGTAGCCGTTGGATACTGGCCCTAAAGTGGAGTAGAGAAATGTTTGCATGAAAGGAGAAAAGGTAGAAATGGCGATAGAGTCTAGGTTACGCCGTTTTGCGTCTTCCATCCGTTCGGTGGCTTCTTCAACTTTTGTGTCAATTTCTCTTAATAATTTGGAAGACTGTAATGCTTTATTTTGGAGTTGATTTAGGCAATCAGTGGTAGCCGTGCTACAGGGTAACTCTCCTACTATGGTTTCCCAAACATCCTCAGAGATTTGTTTCTCCACTAAGTCCTCTAATTCGGGATCAAGAAATGGGTTAGGTTCACCTTGAGGCTCTTTATTTAATTCAAGCTCGTTGTTGTCGGGGGCTTCTTTAATGTCGGAGGTTTGAATATCAGTTTTCGGGGGTAACGCTAAGGCTTGACTCGGTTGTAAGAGTGACAGTAACAGTAAGGGTATTATCAGCTTGACGTTGGGTTTTAATCCGTTTAATAACGCCGTTGTAAGGACTTTTAACTTGGGCAATTCCATTTAACTTTTCCTCAATAGACGATAGTTGCTCCTGAAGCTGTGAGAGTTTAAATTCTCGATCTAGTTTTTGGTTGGCGATCGCGATCACGGCCTGATTGGATTCTTCGGCACGACGAGCTAGGGTGATTCGGTGTCCATATTCCGCCGTTTCTCGATCCTCTTTTGCCTGTCGCAATCTTGCCTGGGCTACCTCTAAATCTGCCCGTGCTAGTTGAACCTTATTTTGTAAGTCCCCGATAGACTGCGATTGCTGGGATTCAATTTGACGATATTCAGCAGTATAAAAGTCGAACTGAGCTTGGGCCGTCTCCTGTTCCGTTTGCTTTTGTCTCAACTTCTCGGTTTCGTGTTCTAACATTTCCTGGGGAAGACCTTTCAAACCGTTCACAGCATCTAGCTTCCGTTGTTGTAATTGGAATGCCCTAGAAGCTGATTCAATGCCCGCTCTTGCCTTATCAATATTCGCTTTGGCGGTAATAAAGGGATCATAGGATAGAGCATTCTGTAAGTTTCTTTGAGCCTGGGTAAACTTTAATTCGGCTTGTTGAATTTCACTTTCTGCGATCGCAAAGGATACGGGGGGAAGTTCCCTTAATTCAGGAGCTATTTTGAGAGTTGGAACAGGAGTTTTTTCAATTTTGTTAATGGTGATTAAGGTGGCCATTCTTTCTCTGCTTAATCGCCTTCTCTCTAAATCACGGTCTGAGAGAATTTGTCCCTTCACCACGCGATCGCCTTCTCGAATTTTGAGGTCTGCGGGGTCGTTGACAGTGAGGGTTATTTTTAGGCGTTTGGGTTGGTTTGCCTCGATGATGGAGTTTTTACTAAGGGAGTTGGTCGGGGTTTGGGATGTGACCGCGATCGCTCCTGTGCCGAGTAAGAGAAAAATAAATATTTGAAGTGTAAATTTATTCATAATTGCGTTTTAAATTAGCTAACTTTAGCAGGGAAAGGACATAATATATTGTGTCCTTACAGATATTTAAGCCCCCTAAATTTCCCAATTCTG
>QBMS01000158.1:4189-5243 GCA_003249095.1 Snowella sp. | reverse complement strand
CATTTTCTTATTTTTGTTCTTTTGGAGTAGTTATCGTGTTTTTGGTTGATGGTAAATAAATGGTGAATTAATAGCGTACCTGCAAAAATTTGGATAGATAATAAATAAAAAAGGATGGACATTTTAAATTCGCTCGTAGTAGGGTTTAATTTTGATTTTGAAGGAGTCTGAGCCTAGTCTAATCAGTGCATTGAGGGGTTCTAGTTGGGCTATTTGTAAGTCGTGAAACCTAAATTTTTTGGCGGTTGCGGTAACATCGGTGCTATCTACAGGAAGGATAATTTTAGATTGGGTGTTGGATAATATTTCGGGGCTTAGGTGTTGGCTCCTCTGACTAGCTACCCATAGCCCTAACCCGTACTTTCTGCCGTCTGCAATAATCCTGTCGGGGGTTCTTTGGCCCTTTAATTCTTTACATTCGTCAATGAAGATTATGCGAGAAGGAATTTTGCTTTTATGTTCGCCTAATAGCCTGTGATGATCAATCAATTGTTTACAGACTGTCTCTGCCGCGATCCCCTGTAGTCCTGGGACTTTTGCCAACTCGGATAAGTCAATGCGGGTAATGGGATTTTTGAATAAACTCGGTTGGTTTCTGGAGAAGATGCCGTATTCAAAGGTGGCTTTTAATTTGAGAACAAGTCTAGATGATTCTTTGCAACCGTCGGCTATTCTACTGGTTAACTCGTCTTCTAAATTTGAGAGATTCGGGGGGGATAAGTGCCAAGAGTTTGGATTAGTGGTAATGCCCATTTGCTCGTAACAATTTAACAGCAGATCAATTAAAAGCCCTTGTTGATTTGGCCCCATTCTGAGAGCAGAAGTGAAGCTATTAGCAACGGCGATCGCTTGTAAGTTGGGGCCGCCTCCTGTGGGGGATAGATCGATGACTAAGGGATTGATACCAACGGGGGAACTGGCATGAAGCTGATAGACGGTTTCGCCTGGGAGGGATTGATCACCATGAAAGTCGATAATGATGATACTGATGCCGTATTGCCGAACGCATTCTAGGGCTAGGGCTTTGAGAAATTGAGTCTTGCCCGATCCCGAT
>QBMS01000158.1:0-4179 GCA_003249095.1 Snowella sp. | reverse complement strand
ACGGCTCCATGAGGGTTGGATAATTTTTCAAAGTCGAGGTAACAGTTTTCCCCTAATAGGATGCCTGATTGAGGGATAGGGGCGATCGCGTTTCGGTTAATTTGGGGTTGTAATTTGGCGGTGGGTAGGGGTTTTTCTCTGCTACTGAACATAGATAATCCTGACTGAGAGGTTGCCTGTGAGAAATTGTTCTGAGAGGAGGGGAATCACTTGATCTATCGGGGCGGTGTTGAGATTAACGGTGCTTCCTGATAGGGCGATCGCTTGGTATTCCCTGGGATGGGGATTCAGGATGACGGATTCGGGATCATCGACGGTGATACTGCCTGATAAATAGGCTTCTTTGCCCTGATATTTGCTTAATTTGCCGATGTCTTCATCTAAAAAGTTAAGGGTTTCTATTTCTACCACTGCGGGTTTGCTCACTTTTCCTGTAATTCTCTGGGTGATAATGTTGGCATCAGCGTCATTTCCTGCTTTATAAATTTCGTTGTCCCTTAGTACAATAAAGCCGTTACCGTTAGCCGCGATAATTTCAAACTCACCTTTGATGGGGGTTCTGTCGCTGGCATAAACGCCTTCTACGTTGGCTAAGATCAAATTACTTCCGCCTTTTTGGTTGTAGAGTTCTTCGACTCCACTGGGGGCCGCAATCAGTCGGTTAAATTCGGTCATTAATCCGCCATTACTGTTTACTTGAAAGATCCAGATGGCGATCCCAACTAGGAAGGCAATTAAAAAGTATTCCTGGGATGAGCCTGTGCTAAATCTGAGATTTCGATTTTTAGGGCAAACACACCGTAAAGGCAACGGATAAAACATCTCTACGCCTGATTTGGTGAAGCAATCTAGGAACCAGCCAGAGAAGTAACCAATATTGAGGGAATGGATAAAGCTAAGGGGAATGAGGGGAAATTTTAGCCATAAACCATAGCTCACGACTCCGACAATGCCTGATGCGACAATCGAGTGAGTCGCGCTTCTGTGGGCAAATCGTTTTTCTAGAAATCTGCTGATGGGTGACAGGATTCTGCCCGTTGGGGAAGTGGAAATATCGACATCGGGTAACATCGAGGCGATCGCTCCGACTAACAGGATTTCAGGTTGGGGGGTTTGGAGAAAGATACCTGTGGCCAAGCTTCCGACGAGTAGGTGCGTGAGGGTCATCATAGGCGATCGCTCTCCCTGGGTAGGCTCCTCATGGCGATCGTGAAGCCCATAAAGACTGAAGCTCCTATGCCTGAAAATATATAGAGTGCTGTGTTATTCGTTCCCAAACCGATAAACCTTAAGCAGATAAAGATGATGGCGACGAGGCCAATGAAGGGGAGTATGTCAAAGTAAAGTCCTGACGCATCACTCACTTCCACCGTTAGCCCGATGAACTCTTCATCGATTGCTCGTTTGGCAAACATGGGATTTCCGCCTGTTCTTTCGAGGAGTTGGGCAAAGATAGAGGGTTTTAGGTTAATGCCTTTGGCGAGAGCGGCTGTTTCCATAATTTCCCTAATGGCATAGTCGGTTAGTGGTTGGAGTTCGATTCGGGGAAGATTCAAAAAAATATCGCTTCTGGGGGGACTGGTGGCGGCTAAGAGTAGGGGAACTCCTAGCTCCTTCATGGTTTTAAGCCAGTGTCTAAAATCGAGTTGGATTAAATGAGCATCATCAAATAACAAGAAAGCAGGATTGACGGATAGATGTTGTCCTACTGCGGCTTTGAGTCCATCACTGGTGAGGGATTTGCCTTCTAAGGATTTGGTTTCGACTCCCAGGATATTGGCCATTTGAGTGAGCATAATTTTGGGAGAAGATTTCTCGATTTTGCAAACTGTAAACCCTTCACTGGTTAGGCGATCGCTAACTTGATTGAGTAAGAAGGTTTTGCCCATGCCCTCACTACTGGTAATCAGGATTTGTTGAGCCGCTTTGAGACTTGCCACGATGCGGTCTAATTCAGGTTGGCGATAGATTCTCTCGAATTTTACTAAGGGAGTAGAAAAATCTAGGCCGCTAGTTGCTGTTGATACCTGCTGACTAATTGGTTGGCTAGGTGTAACGGGTTGATGGACTTTGGGGCGATCGCTTCCCGTGATTGGTTCACCTGGGCCAACAGGTCGGGGGGTAGGGATTCAGGATTCTCGATAAATTGCTTGGTCAGGATATTTTGAGCGATTAATGTGCCTGCGGCGATCTGCTGGGCTACGCTGACAATCTGGTTAACCTGATGACCTTCTTCAATCTCTTCTAATTGAATAGTCTCTTGTAGCTGTTCCATCTCGGATGACTCGGACTGGACTAAGGCTCCTTTAGTCTGAAAACTTTCAATGGTGTTGCCCTCTGCTATCCAGTCATTGAGCTTGCCCATTTCCGCCAGGTCGTGATCATTGAGGTAGTATTGTCCATTCTCTTTGTAGGGTTGGACACCAAGAATTTTAAAGCGAGCGTAAATTGTCGTCGTGCCTACCTGAAACTTTTCAGCAAGTTGTTCAACGATTTCACCTTTATTTTTACCTTGAATTTCAGTGGTCATTTCAGTCTCTCCTTAAGAAAAAAAATTATGAGTTGGTCATTTATGGGGTTCTACAGGGATATTTTTTTACCTGAAAACTTTTTTGTGATAATTTTTTCAGTGCGATTTTTACCAGTTTCCAGTCTGCCCTAGTGAACAGATTAGGAACGTTGACGCGATGGCTATGGAACTCGCACTTCTTTCAACTCGAATGGTGTTTAAGTGTCGTCTTACTTGTCTCGTTGACAGATTGACTGCTACTGCAATTAATTCGACACTGGCGGTGGGGGTCTTGGAAAGATAGTTGGAAATTTCCGCTCTCTTTTCAATGCCCTTTTTATGGTTTGCTCAAAATTCGGTTGAAAATTCCATAGGTTTGTTCGGTGTAAGAGATAAAAGTTTTTATATGTCATTCAGTGGATTGTCAACAGTGTTTTTACGGAGGCTGAAATTTTTTTACTGTGAGACTAAAAATTTTCACTTTGGCTCTGAAATTTTTTCACCCTGACTCTGGAATTTTCAGCCTGGGATTCACACTTTTCACCCTGACTCTGGAATTTTCAGCCTGGGATTCAAACTTTTCAACGCCTCTTGAGGTTGGCGATCACACAGTGCCGCTTCGCGATCGCGCTTAAAGGGGATAAAAACGGCTAAAAGCTAGACGGTATGAGGGTTTGAGTGATTTTTGAGAAGAGTGATAAGATTAAGGGTGTGATAATGAGGATTTTCGCAGTCTTCAGATAATAATTTTAGTCCACTGGAATTATTTTATTTACTGAAAGGTTAGATTCCTCAAGAATGCGATAATAATTTCATAGCCTTTTATCTATCAATGACTATGCTCTTTGTCAATCCTCCTGCTCCTCTCGCTAATTTTGACCAGGACATCCTGACGGAATTACTCCGCGATAAGCGATCGCCGAATACTCGTCGTACCTATTCCAAGGGATTGAAAGATTTCTTTGTGACGATGACTCAATTTGAACCGTCTCCTGATGCGGTGGCGTGGTTCCTCAGTTTGGGACGATTTCAGGCGATCGCTTTGGTGTTGAGGTATCGGGCGGCTCTGTTGGAACGGGGGCTGACTCCTGCAACGGTGAATGTGCGATTGTCGGCGGTTAAGAGTCTGGTGAATTACGCGAGAAAAATTGGGAAGTGTGAGTATTCCCTGGAGGATGTGGAGGGGTTGCGGGTTGAAACCTATCGAGATACAACGGGGGTGAGTCCAGAGACTTTTAAACAAATTACCTCCCAAATTCAGTTAAATTGCCTGAAAGGCGTAAGAGATGCGGCGATTCTCCGTTTGCTCTGGGATAATGCCCTGCGCCGTGCCGAAGTTTGTTCTCTCGATTTGGAAGATTACAGTGCGGGGGATTTGAAGCTGTTGATTAAGGGCAAGGGAAAGTTAACCAAGGAGTCGATTAGTTTGAGTTCCAAGGCGGTGGTGTTGATTAATGATTGGTTAGGGGTAATCGGCGATCGCGCTCTCGATAAACCGTTATTCTGTACGGTGGATCGGGCTACCTTTGGGCATCGGTTGAGTGGGAATGCGATTTATAATATTGTGAGAAATTCGTCTGAGTCGGCGGGGATTACTAAGATGATGAGTCCCCACAGAATCCGACACAGTGCGATTACGGCGGCTCTGGATGCGACGAATGGGGATACTC
>QBMS01000157.1 GCA_003249095.1 Snowella sp. | reverse complement strand
GAGGAATAGCGTCCTTGCTTGGGGGAGTTGAGGCGGGCGATGCCTCGGTAGAACTTACGGAAGATTGGGGTTCTTGACTTAATTCTAAAAGATAGGATTCTCCCAACTGCTGTTTGCCGACAAAAATCGCCTCGTATTGCAATTCTCCTTTGACAGCAAGGGAAGATCCTTTGGGGGGCAGAGGTTTATCGGTTCTGACCCAGACTGTCCCCGTTGCATCCTGGAGTTGGTAGGCTCCTCCCTCTAAAAAAGGAGCGACATTCACGACGATTCCCTTGAGGGTTACATTGCTCTGATTAGAAATTTTGCCGAGTTCTGCGATCGCAGTATATTCCCCAGAGGCTAATCCCAAGGGATTTAAAGGACTACAGCTAATGATCAAACCGCTAATCAAAAACGGTATCGCTTTTTTACGCCAATGGTAAATCTTGAAAAATGTCATACTTCAGCAAAAAAAATCACCCTAATTAAGTTATCTTAACCATAGCTTGTCAATAAAATCCCTTGATTTCCTGAAATTTAATTTTTATTTTCATTTTCAAACCCTATTGTTTTAGCTTTCTCTGATTCACCATGTCCATTCACCAATCTGGCCAACTTCTAGACGGTAAGACCCTCGCACAAAAAATTCAGCAAGCCTTAAAAACAGAAATTCAAACCCTACAACCCCAAATAGGGCGATCGCCTGGTTTAGCCGTCTTGATGGTGGGGGATAATCCTGCCAGTGCGGTTTATGTGCGGAATAAGGAAAAAGCCTGTGAAAAAATTGGAATGCGCTCCTTTGGGAAGCATTTTCCTGCCCTAACTTCCCAGGAAGAACTCACTGCCGTTATTCAGGCGTTAAACGAAGATCCGAACGTTGACGGTATTTTAGTTCAATTGCCCTTACCGAAACATTTGGATTCTGTTGCCTTATTACACACCATTGCCCCCGAAAAAGATGCCGACGGATTACATCCCGTTAACTTAGGGCATTTAGTCAGAGGAGAAACGGGTTTACGCAGTTGTACGCCTGCGGGCGTGATGGCATTACTGGCGGAATATGATATTGATATTGCGGGAAAAAATGCGATCGTCGTTGGGCGAAGTATTTTAGTCGGTAAACCCCTGGCGTTGATGCTATTAGAAAAAAATGCCACTGTTACCATTGCGCATTCCCGCACCCAAAATTTAGCAGAACTCACCCGTCAAGCCGATATTGTGGTCGGGGCAGTAGGACAACCTGAAATGATTACCGCCGATATGGTCAAACCAGGCGCGATAGTAATTGATGTGGGGATTAATCGGGTGATAGATAGTTCAGGAAACGCTCGTTTAGTAGGAGATGTGAATTTTGCGGGGGTTGCGCCGATTGCTAGCTATATTACCCCTGTTCCTGGTGGTATTGGCCCGATGACGATCGCGATCCTATTGCAAAATACGGTCTTAAGTTATAAGTCCCATTTACCTGCTTAATAGTGTATTTAGGAAAAATTTTGGCTTTTTTTTCTTCCCTTGACCCCAATCTTCGTTCTCCTTTAGCGATCGCCTTGGGAGCGATTCCTGGTGCCTTGAGTCGCTATTATCTCACCATCTTTTTTGCCCGTTTATGGGGTGAAGGTTTTCCCTATGGAACTTTTATTATCAATATCACAGGCTCTCTCTTCATGGGATTTTTAGTCACCCTTGCCCTAGAGCGATCGCTGATTTCTCCTGATGTGAGATTATTTTTAGCGGTAGGATTTTTGGGTTCCTATACCACTTTTTCTACCTATGCTCTTGAGACGACAATTATGCTGAAAACCCATCAGCAAACAATGGCTTTGTTCTATGGATTAGGTAGTACGGTATTGGGGGTTTTAGGGGTAGAAATTGGCAGTTTTTTAGCCCGAAGATTGCCCCAATTATGATTCCCATTGTTTACCATCCCCACTACGTCGCACCATTGCCCCAGGGTCATCGTTTCCCGATGGTCAAGTTCCAAAAACTCTATGAATTATTATTAAAAGACGGCATTCTCACCCCAAAAAATCTGTATCAACCCGAAATTCCCGATCAATCCCTACTTGAGCTAGTCCATACCCCTGATTACATCGAAAATTACTGTCAGGGAACCCTAGATGCGAAAGCGCAACGTCGTATTGGTTTACCCTGGAGTGCCGAATTGGTGCGGCGGACTTGTACGGCGGTGGGGGGAACCATTTTAACGGCCAAACTAGCCCTCGAACACGGTATTGCCTGTAATACGGCAGGGGGAACCCATCATGCTTTTCCTGATTTTGGATCGGGTTTTTGTATTTTTAATGATTTGGCGATCGCGGCTAGGGTTTTACAAAAATGGGGACTGGTTAAACAAGTTTTAATTGTGGATTTGGATGTGCATCAGGGAGATGGAACGGCTTTTATTTTTCAAAATGATCCCAGGGTTTTTACCTTTTCTATGCACTGCGAGATTAATTTTCCCAGTCGTAAACAAACGAGTGATTTAGATGTTCCCCTTCCCGAAGGTTTGGATAATGACGGTTATCTACAAATTTTGGCGAACTATTTACCCGATTTACTCAGTCAAGTTAAACCCGATTTAGTGCTGTACGATGCGGGAGTCGATACCCACGTCGGCGATCGCTTAGGTAAATTAGCTCTGACGGATGAGGGGATTTATCGACGGGAACGGCAGGTTTTAAGCACTTGTCGGGCGGGGGGCTATCCCGTTGCCTGTGTCATTGGGGGAGGGTATGCCGAAGAGATGGAAAGTTTGGTTTATCGTCATTCTTTGTTGCATCGAGCGGCTAGGGATGTCTATTTTTGACTGAGAATGAGTGAGTTAATAACGCAGATATCGGCGTTGCTGATTTGGGAGATGAATCCTTTTGACTCGACTTTAGACTAAAAAAGTAGTCAGAGAGGAAAAAGAAAAATGAAGAAATAAGAGATTTTTTTAGAAAAAATAGAGAAGAGATAGAGTCTGGAAAGCTTATAGGGTATGTGATAGACGAGTGCCATCTATTACATCAAGATATTTGTGGGAAGCAATGGAATTTTATAAAAAATCCGATAAAAATAAAAATAGGAGACTATCAAGAAAGGCAAACATATTTTGGAGTAATGGACTTAATGAAGGGAGAGTTTACATATAGACAAGAAATCCTGGAATTATTACGACAAGGAAACAAAATTCAAGCGATTAAACTTTATCGTTCCCTTACTCAATCTGGACTGAAAGAATCCAAGGAAGCGATTGAACAACTCGAATCGGAGATATAGCCGTTAAGGGACAAGCTTAATGGGAGGGAATTTTTTATCATGGTTTTCTGGAGACTGACCTAACTCCCTAAAGGCGATTTTTTTTGTTAATGTAAAGAAATGTTTCTGACTTCAGGTTGTAGGCTGAGGTTATTATTAGTAGCAATGTTCTCTGTACCGTCATTTTTCCTTCCGAATTATTCCTATGAATAGCAAAATTGTCGGTTCTGCTCGATCGCCGTTGGGACTTTTTGCCATCTTGGGTCTGCTTTTGACGGGTTGCCAAGGTCTGGGAGATGAAAATGCGAAGGCTCAACCCCAGCCTAGTTCTGAAAAATCCCGAAACCTTCCTATTTCCGTTGAAACGGCGATCGCCCGTCCCCAAAAATTACTCACCGATCTGGAATATACGGGAACAACGGCCCCCATTCGAGAGGTTTCTCTGCGATCGCAAGTTGAGGGACAACTGCAAGCACTGAAAGTAGATGTGGGGGATGCGGTACAAAGCGGACAAATTTTAGCTCGTATCAATGATGATTTGCTCTTAGGGGCAGTGAACCAGGCTAAGGCAGAAAAAACGGCCCAGCGATCGGGAGTGCTGACCGCAAAAAGTCAGGTGGGGGACGCTCTGACGAAAGTAGAACAAGCTCGACTGCAACTCCAGCAAGCCGAAGCAGATATTCTCCGCTTAGAAACGGCTCTCAATGCCCGTACCGAACAAGCCCGTCTAGAAGTTCAGCAAACCAAAGTTGATGCCCTGAGATTAAAACAATTAGCCCAGGAAGGCGTGACTCCCGAACAGCAGGCTGAACAGGCTCAGACTCGGTTTCAACAGGCTCAGGAAATTTTACGCAACCAAAAGTCTAATGCCGAGCAACAACTTAGTCAGGCCAAGACAACGGCCAAAACCGCCGCCAAAATTCTCCGTTCCGCCGAAGCTCAAGTAGAAATTGAACAACAAAAAGTGTCTGCTGCCGAGGCCCAGGTGGCGGCTCAAAAAGCTTTTATTACTCAAGCAAAAACCCGCCAATCCTATGCAATCCTGCGATCGCCCTTTGCGGGAAAAGTGCTAACAAAATCCAGTGAGCCAGGCAACCTAGTCCAACCTGGGACAGAAATCCTTAAATTAGGAGACTTTAGCCGTCTCAAAATCAATGTTCAGGTGTCAGAACTGCAACTCGGTCATCTCAAATTACAACAAACCGTTCCTCTTACACTCGATGCCTTTCCTGACCAAGAGTTCACAGGCATTGTCACCCGCATTTCTCCCGCCGCCGATCCCAGTTCTCGCCTTGTTCCCATCGAAATTACCCTCAATAATCCAGGCGCGAAAATCGGTAGTGGACTCCTGGCTAGGGTTAGTTTTCCCAAAAATACGGCGAATACCATCATTGTGCCTGAATCTGCCCTAAGTCAAGATTCCTCGGTGTTTATTGTGAAAAAATCAGGAGAAAAAACAACCGTAGAAGCCCGTCCCGTCAGCATCGGCAAAAAAGCTAACGGAAACGTAGAAATTCTCTCTGGATTATCCGAGGGGGAAACCTATGTTGTCCGTAGTAGTAAATCTTTACAAGACAATAGCCCCATTAATCTCAGCGTCCTCTCGGAAACCGAAAAAACCATCCCCTAAGATTATGTCTAATCCTAATTCTTCCTCTTTGTTTAGTTTTAGTGGTGTGGCCATTCGTCGGCACATTGCAACCTTGATGCTCACCCTGGCAATTATGGTGGTGGGGGTTTTCTTTGTTTTTAGTTTGCCCGTTGATTTGCTACCTTCGATTACCTATCCTCGCATCGGTGTAAGAATTGATGCCCCAGGGGTCGCTCCAGAAGTGGCAGTGGATGAGATTACCAAACCCTTAGAAGAGGCCCTATCGGCGACCGATGGAGTCGTTCAGGTTTATTCCCAAACGAGGGAAGGACAAATTAGCCTAGACCTCTTTTTTCGGCCTGGGGGAAATATCAATCAGGCTCTCAATGATGCGACGGCAACTTTTAATCGAGCCAGAAATCGGCTGCCCGATACCATTGAAACGCCCCGTATCTTTAAATTTGATCCTTCTCAATTGCCCGTTTATGAGTTTGCCCTAACCTCTCCTTCCTTGTCTGGTTTGAATTTACGTTTATTTGCGGAAGAAGAATTGGCGAGGGAATTAGGGGTCGTGCCAGGCGTGGCGGCGGTGAATGTTTCAGGAGCGGCAGAGGAAGAAATACGCATTAATGTTGACCTGAAACGGTTACAGGCTCTAGATATTGGCTTGATTGATCTGTTAGATGCGTTGCGATCGCGGAATTTAGATATTGCGGGGGGAAGAATCATTGGCACGACTAGCGAACCCCTAACTCGTACCGTTGGCCGATTTCAAACGATCCGTGAAATTGAAGATTTACCCATCAGCAAATCCAAGGTAAATGATCAAAATCCCTCACCCCAAATCTATTTACGGGATGTGGCGCAGGTGATCGATGGCACAGAAGACCAGCGCGTTTTTGTCACCTTGAATGGGGAAAATGCCGTTAAGGTCAGTATTCAAAAGCAACCCGATGCCAACACCATTGAAGTGGTCGATGGGGTTAAAAAACGTCTCGAACAGTTGCGCCAAGCCCGTAGTATTCCCCAGGATGCTATTTTAACCGCCACCCTAGATGACTCGGTTTTTATTCGTAATTCCATTAGTAATGTGGTTTCTTCAGGACTAGTCGGCACTTTATTGGCCGCGATCGCTGTTTTGCTCTTTTTAGGTTCTCTGCGTCAAACCCTGATTATTATTCTGTCTATTCCCCTGGCGACCCTGACCGCAATTATTTTGATGAAATTATTTGGCCTATCCCTTAATGTCTTCAGTTTAGGGGGCTTGGCCCTGGGGGTGGGGATTGTGGTGGATAACTCCATTGTCATGTTAGAAACGATTGCAGAATCAGTGGGCATGACCCCTGGTCACCAGCAGACAATTTCTCTCAGTAAAAGAGAAGTACGGAACCAGGCGATCGCCAGCAGTCAGGAGGTAGAATCAGCCCTTATTGCTTCTACCAGTACCAATTTAGTCGCAGTATTACCCTTTTTGATGATTGGCGGCTTTATTTCCCTCATTTTTAATGAATTAATCCTGACCATTAGTTTTGCCGTCGCCGCGTCTATTCTCGTCGCTCTTAGCGTGGTTCCCATGTTGGCTTCCCGTTGGTTAAGTCTGCCCCAACAGAGCGGTATTGGGCGTTGGTCTTTTTTTCGAGGATTTAATCATTATTTTGAACAAACGATCCAGCGTTATCACGCTTTTCTGAGTCTATTACTCAAACATAAAATCATCGTCATTGTCGCCACATTTTTAGTTTTAGGAGGCGGTAGTTTGGGGATGATCAGCCAAATTCCCCAGGAAATTTTACCCCGCATTAATACGGGACAAGCCGTTTTATTTGCCCAATTTCCTCCAGGCACTCCCCTCGAAAAAAATCGGCGTTTGATGAAAATTATCGATGATATTTTGATTAATCAACCCGAAACCGAATATACCTTTACCACCACAGGCGGCTTCCTTTTTGGCAGTAATACGAATGCGAATCCCCTCAGAAGTTCTAGCACCATTACCCTCAAACCCAGTACCAATGTGGATTCCTTCACCGAAAGAGTGACTCAACAATTGGATAAACTTAATCTAGTTGATATTCGGTTACGCCTAGTCCCTGGGAGCGTGCGGGGATTGATTTTGAACAATTCTCCCATCCGTAATGCAGACATCGACCTGATGTTAGAGGGAAATAATCCTGCTACCCTCGCCCAAGCAGGTAAGCAAGTATTAGAAGTTTTGAGAGAAAAAGTCCAACTGTCCCGTTTTCGTCCTGATGCCGATCCTAGACAGCCCGAAGTGCAAATCCATCCCGATTGGGAAAGAGTCGCCCAGGTGGGACTAACTGCCCAAGAAATTGGGGATACCATTCAAACGGCCCTAGAAGGTTCTGTTCCTACCCAACTACAAAGAAAAAATCGCCTAGTTGATATACGGGTCAAACTCAATGATAATCTGCTCCAAGACCCTTCCCAACTGCAACAACTCCCCTTGTTTGTTAGTAATAATCAACAAATTCGCCTCAGTGATGTGGCCCAAATTAGGGAAGGAGAGGCTCCCAGCGAAATTCAACGAATTAATCAACGTCCTGTCTTTTTGATTGCTGGCAGTTTAGCCGAAGGTAGTCGTTTGGGCCAGGCCCTGGAAGAAGTCAAAACGGTGATGGCGGACATTCCCCTACCCGATGGGGTGACTATCTTACCCAGTACGGCTTCGGAGAGTAATCGTCAATTACAGCAATCTTTATTGATTCTGGGGAGTTTGGCGGCCTTTTTGGTCTTTGTGGTGATGGCAGTTCAATATAATTCTCTGCTCGATCCCCTGGTAATTATGTTTACCCTTCCCTTAGCTTTGGCGGGGGGAATTTTGGGATTATATGTCACCCAAACGGCGATCGGGGCGACGGTGATTGTCGGGACGGTGTTATTAGTCGGGATTGTGGTGAATAATGCCATTATTATGGTGGAATTGGCGAATCAAATTTGGGAAAGGGAAGGTATTACTCGTCAAGCGGCTATTTTAAGGGCGGCTCCCCAACGTCTGCGACCGATTTTAATGACGACGATTACGACGGTTTTAGGGATGTTTCCCCTTGCGTTGGGGATTGGTCAGGGGTCTGAGTTATTGCAACCATTGGGAATCGTGGTTTTTTCTGGGTTATCTTTGGCAACGTTGTTAACGCTTTTTTTGATTCCTTGTCTTTATGTTTTGTTGCATGAGTTTCAGGGAATTAATTTAGATAAACGGCAATGGTTCAGCCTGATTAAAGGCAGAAAGGATTACTGGGCAAAGGATTAGAGAAACAAAGAAGCAAATATAAGCTTGGAAGTAATGGTTATAACTTTACAGGGGTGTTAAGGGTAATAATACTATAAATAAATCGGTAAAAAAAGGAGAGAGAGTATGTCAATCCAAAAGATAAAGCCAATCCAAGAGTTTAATGATTCTATATTTTGCAATGGGAAAGAAAAAGAATTATTTAAACGAGACTGTCCTCATTGTCACAGCGAGGAAGTGAAAATTCATTCTCATTACAAAACGAAAAATAATGGAGAGAGAAAAATATTTATCTGTCAAAAATGTGAGTCACTATATTCAGAAACGTATAATAC
>QBMS01000156.1 GCA_003249095.1 Snowella sp. | reverse complement strand
TCTAAGCCTTACACCATACCTTTTTTCGCCTTTAATCAAACTACACCAGTGCCGCCATTTCCTTAAACCTACTAAACGAGAATTTTGTAAAGGATAGCTAACTCCAATTTTAGGAATTTTTGCAATTTGTGTAAGAGTTAGACGAATCGCATCAAACAAGCGAAAAGCTACTTTTTCATTATAAATACGAAGATAATTAACATGAGCATCAATATCTTGATTGGCAAGAGGTGTAATGAAAATTCGGTGAGTCATGGTAAAGTTTCTCGGCGTTTTTGTTCCCACCATTGATCGGTTATTTCAATTAGTTCTCCACTATCAAGACCTTCTAAAAACATTTTTTCTAACTGAGTAGAACGCAGTTGTGATTGCTCTTGTTGCAATAAATACACAACATACTCACCCACATTGCTAAAATCTCCCTGAACAATTTGTGATTGAATCTGTATCGCCAATTCATCAGGAATTTCAACTGTAATTTGCGTCATAATTTTAATCTAGAAATATCTTGCCCTATTTTAACAGCATTAAAACAGAATGTCTGTGATCGCTTTTTATCGAATTGGTAAACGGCGATCGCCTGTTTGGAATGTGGCTTTCTCAAAATACCTAGAAATAGTCATAAAGTTGATAAAATTGATGGCCTTGCCATTGTACGTGGTCAAAAAAAATTATCTTACCATTAAATTCCATGTGGAAAGCGATCGCGCAAAACATCAGTGAAACCATTCAAAGACCCTTTGAAATTGAGCAAAAACGGTCAGTTAGTGGGGGTTGCATTAATCAGGGCTATGCCATTACAGGCAACGGATTAACCTATTTTGTCAAACTCAATCAAGCCTCCCAACAGGCAATGTTTATCGCCGAGAGCCTCGGACTCCAGCAAATGTCAGCAACCGAGACAATTCGAGTTCCTCAAAGCATTTGTTCGGGAATCTCGGAAAAATCGAGCTATCTGGTTTTAGAATGGTTGGAATTAGGAGGAGCAACGTCTGGATCTTGGTTAGCAATGGGGCGAAAATTAGCCGCAATGCACCGTCATTCTGGTTCAAATCAATTTGGCTGGGAACGGGATAATACCATCGGTTCTACAACCCAAGTTAATCCTTGGACGACTTCCTGGGCTGATTTTTTTGCGGAATTTCGTATTGGCTACCAATTAAAACTCGCTCAACGCAAAGGAGGAAATTTTACGAATTCTGCTGAAATTATCGAAAAAACTAGGAATTATTTGAAAAATAGAAACCCCCAGCCGTCCTTAGTTCACGGGGATCTATGGTCGGGCAATGCGGCCATTCTTAAAACAGGAGAACCTGTTATTTTTGACCCCGCAGTTTATTACGGCGATCGCGAAGTGGATATTGCCATGACCGAACTTTTCGGGGGATTTCCTGCTGCCTTTTATCAGGGCTATAACGAAATTTTTCCCTTGGATTCAGGCTATTCTGACCGAAAAATTCTCTATAATCTCTATCATATTTTGAATCACTTCAATCTGTTCGGTGGCGGCTACGGCTCCCAAGCCCAAAGAATGATCCAGCAAATTTTCAGCCATTCCTAAAACAAAATTTACTCTGCCGGTCTTTCTATTTGACCGACTAATCCTTAACCTCAACCTTCGATTTAGAAAACTCAACCCAAGCCAAAGCCGCGATCGCAATCACCACCACAATCAAAACAACGACTCCAAATTTGGCCGCCAAGGAAACCAACTGTTCAATGGGCATTAATCGTCCCAGAAAAAAGGAGAGAGTCACCGTCACCGTTGCCCAGAGGGTCGCGCCCCCAAAATTACACAATAAAAATTGGGCATAGGGCATTTTGACAATTCCTGCCATTGGGCCAGCAAAAACCCGCAGTAGGGCAACAAATCGACCAAAAAAAACCGCTCTGGGAGCATTATTGCTAAACTGCTTTCTCGCTTCTTCGAGTCGATGTTCAGAAATTTTGAAAAGTTGTCCTGCCTTAAGCAGAAACTGCCAACCCCCCCAACGACCGATCCAATATCCACAGTTGTCACCGAAGGCTGCCCCCACAATAACCGTGAATAAAACGAGCCAATAATTTAATTCGCCACTACCTGCGAGAAATCCGCCGACGATGGTGATGGTTTCACCTGGAATGGGAACACCAGTATTTTCTAAGGCAATACCGATAAAAACAGCCCAATAACCGTATTGGCGAGCAATTTCCTGAATGTCATCAACTGATAAAAATTCTATAGACATCAAGCGACCAACTTTACAAAAATTTACCTGTCTAGCTCTATCTTTGCGTGATCTATCCCAACTGTCAATTGCAAAGTTTTGTAAGGCATTAATTGAGAAATGTTCTGTCATTAAATCCCCCTTTTTTGATTGTTTTTGAGAATTCATTGACAATTTTTAATTTAAAACCGCAATTAAGTCTATTTTTAGGGGGATTAATCTGAGTTTCTATTTTTTCTAAATTTCAGCTACCGCTCGCTCAATTAGGCGACGGGCTAGGGTTTGAATACCTGTGTGTTCATAATAATTGGTACTCATGTCGAGGAAGGCCGCCACATAATCTAATTTATCATCGGCGATTTCAACGTACTTCGATAAATTGTGGGCAACAAGCTGGGGCGTTAAACCGTGATCGCGAACAAAATTCCCCATCCAGCCTGAAACAGAATTAAAACTTTCGCCAATAAAACTGAGTTTTCCTGCGGGATTTCCCCCTGGAATCAAATCGCTAATTGTTTTGAACGCTTGATTTTCTTTCAGATCGGAAGGTTGCATTTGTCCCAGGCGATCGCCAACACTGAGAATAAAATTAGGGCCGAGGGGCAGTAATCCGTCAAAGCAAACGAGAGCCGCCATCCGCATGAGGGATTCTCCGCCGTAGTCACCTAAAGCTCCTACAAAATCACCAATGCTATCCCCTGGAATGCCGTTAATTTGACAAAAGGCCAATAATTCCACAATCACTTTTAGGGATAAATCAATGGTCTGGGCCTTGTCGGCTTTGGGGGTGATATTTCCTAAAAAGGAGAGAAAGCTAACATTTTCACTGATTTTATTGGCTAAAGCGGCTGTCCCTAGCGCACTTCCTGCACTATCAATGGTTTGATAAAGCCAGAGAGCCGTTTGATAACCCTGGGATTTGTCGTTAAAGAGATAAACTGCGCGATCGCCGATTTGTTGGATCATGTCCTCATCGGTTTCTCCTGTCACGGCGCGGATCGTATTTTCAAAACCCACCAAATTTGTCCACTGACCAGGAATAAGAAAATCTAAAGCTTGTAAGGATTTAACGGTTAAATTATCCTTCGGTAATTTATCTACTAACTTAACAATCGACTCGCTCATGGACAAACTTCCTCAAATTTAATGATGGTTTAATGATTAATGGCAGTCAATTAGTCACAAAAATAATTGACCTACTTTCCTGAAAAATCTAGGTTTTACTTTAATTTGGCGAGTCCCTTGAGATCAAATTTGGTCAGCCAGGTTTCGCGATCGCCGACTGTAAACTCAGGAGAACGAGATAGCACTTTCACCTGAAACCGATCACCCACTAACAAGGCCGTCGCCGTCGCTCCCTGTTGAACAGAAGGGTAACCCGCGATCTTTGTCGTACTTTTTTCAAACTTAGCCGCCGCACTAGGAGTATTAATAGTGTCAGAAATCGCCATCATGGCCATATCCTTACCATCTTTCTTTAATTTAGCCTCAGCAAAGCCCTTTTTTTCTTGGGTATAAACTCGTTCGTAACCATCCCCAGACTTAGGGAAAAATCGATTAAAACTACTGCCCTGCTCAGAGTTCTTAGCAACAGCCTTGACTCCTTTTTTCGTGCTTTCCTGTTGAGCTTGGTCAAAGCGGGAAGGGGGCTGGGGAGAACAAGCCGTTATTCCAGTAAAGAGTAACAGGGATAATAAGCCTACTATCACCAGTTTTCGCAAAGATTTCACCATTAGTTATCTTTTCCTCTTATTTTGAGTAAATTTTTAAGATTTATGGTCTATTTGATCACTGCTATTGGTCAATTATACTTTCTGCCTATTCTTTTCGAGTATTGATAATACTCCCTAAATTTCCGTATTAACCGCCTTTAGGAAAGACGACCGAAACGATCAAACGGAAAAAATCGAAAAACCGCGTGACCAATCAGATTTTCCTGGGGTAAAAATCCCCAAACGTGGGAATCATTACTATTGTTGCGATTATCTCCCATGACAAAAAGATACCCTGGAGGGACTTTCAGCGTGGGTAAATTATATTGGGGCGGTTCAAGGATGTAATTTTCTAGCAAGGGGACTTGATTCACATAGACTTTTCCGTTATTGATTGTCACTGTTTCGCCAGGCAGGGCAATCACTCGTTTAATAAAGGCTTGATCGGAGGTATAGCCCTGTTCCAATAGGAGATCGGGCGGGCGAAATACCACAATATCCCCAGGTTGGGGGGGGTGAAAATAAAAGGACAATTTTTCTACCACCAGGCGATCGCCCCGTTCGAGGGTCGGTAACATGGAATCGGAGGGAATATAGCGGGGTTCTGCCACAAAAGTACGGATTACAAAGGCAAAAATCAAGGCGATAACAATAATTTGTCCATTTTCACGCAGTCCAGACCAAAAGCTTTTTTGAGAATCTTTACTGGAAGATTGATTCATGATGATAGAAAAATTGGAGAAAAATGACTGGAAAATTTAAACATTCTGGGCTAAATGAGATAAATTCTAATTTTAACTTTTAAAGAACAGCTATAGCGGTCGTAAAAATATTGAACTAAACAGAATGGGATAAAATAGGCAAATTCACCTTAAAAGTCGTTCCTCTGTTCAATGTGCTTTCAACGGTAATTTTTCCCTGGTGATTTTCGGCAATTACCTGGGCGATCGCCAGACCCAGACCCGTTCCCCTGGTGTTTTGATGACTACGGGCAGGATCAACGCGATAAAACCGATCAAAAAGATGGGGTAAATCTTTTTCGGCAATGCCCACACCTGTATCTTTAATTTCGATTTGTAAGTAATCGAGGCGATCAATTTTTAAACTTCTCAGTTTGACAGTAACAATTTTTTCAGTTTGGGAAGCAGTGTATTCTAGGGCATTGCTAATGAGGTTCGTAAATAACCGCGCTAATTGATCCCAATCGCCTAATAAGGTAAAACTTTCGCTTTCGGTTTGCGTCGTTTCGAGTTGAGTTTCTTCAATCTGTAGGGTTAAGAAAATTTCTTTTTGTTCTGCGGATAATCGCTGTTCTTCGATGACTTCTAATAAAAGCGCATCTAGGGGAAGGGGTTTGGCGTTTAATTGGACTTTTTCACTATCGGAGCGGGCTAAAAATAATAAATCATTCACCAGGTTACCGAGGCGTTGGGTCAATCTTTCAATCACTTTTAATTGTTGTTGTTGACGAGCGGGTTCGGGGTAGGCGATCGCGCTTTGTACGCTGGTTTGAATCACGGCGATGGGATTTCGCAATTCATGGGAGGCATCGGCGGTAAATTGTTTGAGACGTTGATAGGATTCTTTGATGGGCTGCATGGCTAAACCCGACAAAAACCAACCGATCGCGGCGACACTACTGACCATCACAATTAAACCGATCGCTAAATCTAATAATAGTTGTTGAATCGGTTTAGTCACTTCAAACCAGGGATGACTTACCCGTAAATAGCCTAAAATTTGTTGATTGCGTTCTATGCGTTCCGTGACTTGGCGCAATTGGCGATCGCTAGAAAAAGAAACGGTTTCGGCTTTTTGTCCCAATTTAAGAGAAATTTCAGGAAAATCATTAAACGTTGACCACAACAATTGTCCCTTGGGGCTAAACCATTCCAAATCAATGTGATCATCTTCTACGCTATCGGCATTATCCCGAAAACTGGCCGCTACGTTTAATCGATATTTGCGATCGCTAATGGGCTGAATCACCAGCGATCGATTGACCACTTCGGCAACGTGTTTGAGGGTATCATCCACTCTTTCGATGAGGGTATGACGAACATAGAAATAAACCCCCGTCATAAAGAGGATCAACAAAATGGCGGTAACACTGGTGTACCAAATCGCAAGACGACGACGAGTAGCTTGAAACATAAAGGCCCCTTATTTAATTTTTGTTTCTTTTGCCATTATTTCCCCAGAATTTCGATATAGTCGAGTTATAGATTATAGTCCATCAATTTTTTTATATAAATGAAAATTTTAACCAATTTATCTCTCACGACCGTAGCTGGAGTTTAACAAACCTGGGAGGATTCTATGACGAAACACGACAAGGACAAGGAAAAGCAAAGTCAAACCGCTAAAGCTGAATCCCTCAGCAGCGATAAACCAAAACTTAAGGGCAAGGAATATACCCAGGAATTGCTTAAACTCCAGACCGAACTTTGCTTACTTCAAGACTGGATAAAACACACAGGGGAAAGAATTATCGTTGTTTTTGAAGGCCGTGACGCAGCAGGAAAAGGGGGAACCATCCGCGCCCTCACCGAAAGAGTCAGCCCTCGAACTTTTCGGGTGGTAGCCTTACCCGCCCCGACTGACCGAGAAAAAACCCAAATGTATATCCAACGCTATCTCACCCATTTTCCTGCGGCGGGGGAAGTGGTGATCTTTGATCGGAGTTGGTATAACCGAGCGGGCGTGGAATACGTCATGGGCTTTTGTACGAAGGAACAGCATCGAGGTTTTCTGAAAGTTTGTCCAACCTTTGAGCAATATATTGTTGATAGCGGCATCAAGCTCGTTAAATATTGGCTAGAAGTAGATAATGAGGAACAAAAGCGACGGTTTGAAGCCCGTATTGATGATCCCATGCGTCAATGGAAGTTGTCGGCGATCGATCTCCCTTCCCGTGAACGCTGGTACGACTATTCCAAGGCAAGGGATATGATGTTGGATGCAACGGATACTCCCTGGGCTCCCTGGTACGTTATTCATTCCAATGATAAAAAACGAGCGCGTCTCAATTGTCTGTCTCATTTCCTCAGCTTATTTCCCTACGAACCCGTTCCCCATGAAAAGGTTAAGCTGCCTGAACGTTCTATGAAACATAGCTACGATGATGATGCTCCGATGATTAACCGACATTGGATTCCTGAGAAATATTAAAGCTCTGATTGCAACAAAGAAAATTTTTCTTGAATTACCCGCTCCCCCTTTGAGTCAAAAAATGGCACCACCATTGATGATGCTAACCTTTACAACAACAAAGAAAGATGGACAGTAATCTTAAAGTTATTAATTCTGTTATCCGACTCTTTGTTCTCGGTTTTTTGTTTGCTTGGTGTTTTATCTTAATTCGTCCCTTTATCATCATCACGCTTTGGGGAGTTGTTATTGCGATCGCGGTCTTTCCCCTCTTTCTTTGGCTTAAAAATCGCATAGGAGGACGTTCTAAATTAGCCGCCATTCTTCTTGCCCTATTGGGAATGGCGATTATTATTGGCCCCGTGAGTCTGATCGCCACTGTTCTTCTCTACAATGCTCATAACCTAGTTGACAGTATTACCGCAGGACAATTAACCATACCACCGCCACCTAAAGATCTTGCAAGCTGGCCCCTCATCGGTAAATCTGTCAGTGATATGTGGCAACTAGCCTCTGTTAATCTCGAAAGTCTTATTCATCGATTCAATCCACAAATTCTGGAATTTTCTAAAAATTTATTAATTCAGGCAACTAATGCAGGTTTAACCCTACTTAAATTCATTCTATCCATTATTATTGCCGTTGCACTCATCCTCAATACAGACAAGCTCAAACGAGACTCGATTCTCTTTGTTTCACGGTTGTCTCCCACGATGGGAGAAGGTTTCCTTGCCCTAGCAACGACAACCATCCGTAGTGTTACTCGTGGCATCATTGGGGTTGCCATTATACAAACTTTGATGGTCGGAATTGGACTCATCTTGGGTAAAATTCCTGCGGCAGGCTTACTTACCTTACTTTCTTTGTTCTTGAGTATTATTCAGATTGGCCCTGGTGTGATTGTTTTTCCTGCGATTATTTTTGCTTGGTCAAGCATGAATATCTTTGCCGCTTTACTATTTACTCTCTGGATGATTTCTGCGACTTTAATTGATAATATCCTGAAGCCGATCTTGATGGGCCAGGGGCTTCCTGTTCCTATCCTCGTTATCCTAATTGGAGTCATCGGGGGAACCCTTGCTCACGGTATTCTGGGTTTATTTGTCGGCCCTGTTATCTTGATTTTGGGTTATGAGTTGATTAGAGCCTGGATTAATGCAAATGCTGAAACGACCTTGATTCCTGGGGATGAACGCCCCGATATTTCTTAACTATTTTCTGCGTTGCTGATTTTAAATATCAATCTGCTTTTATCCCCTGTGTAAAACCTAGACTCAAATTGACTTTTGGATATGTGGTGCGATTCGTTTAACGCCCAAAACCTCTGCGGTATAAGCGTTACAGCTAAAA
>QBMS01000155.1 GCA_003249095.1 Snowella sp. | reverse complement strand
GATTTCTATAGAGTTTTTCTTCAATGTTGACATTGTTTTTAGTTTCTTTTTTCTTTGATATAATGACAATAATACTATAACAAAAATCACGATATGGCTAGGTTTTAATTATTTCCCCATTTCCTCTAAGCCTTACACCATACCTTTTTTCGCCTTTAATCAAACTACACCAGTGCCGCAATTTTAAGGATAAGGAAACTCAAAAAATCTTTGAACGCCAGCGATCGCGTAAGTTACCGTCAGATATTCAACAGGTGGCTTTGCGAAAGCTACGAATGCTGAATCGAGCAGAAACGCTTCAAGATTTGCGTGTTCCCCCTGCTAATCGGTTAGAGCGTCTGGTAGGGAATAGGAATGGTCAGTACAGCATTCGGATTAATGATCAATGGCGAATTTGTTTTGAGTGGCAAGAGGGTGATGCGCTCAACGTAGAAATTGTTGATTATCATTGAGGTCAAAACTATGAATGAAGAAAAGTTAATGCCCGTTCATCCAGGCGAGATACTGTTAGAAGAATTTCTTAAGCCGATGAATCTTAGTCAAAACCAAATAGCTCTGGCTCTGGGTGTGCCTCCACGACGAATTAACGAAATTATTCACGGGAAACGACGTATTACGGCTGATACGGCTCTTCGGTTGGCTCGTTTTTTTGATATGTCGCCACGTTTTTGGTTGGGTTTACAAATGGATTATGATTTGGATGTTGTCGAGGATCAAATTGGAGAGAAATTAAGTCGGGAAATAGCTATTTTTACAAGTAAAAAGAGTGTTCAACCTCAGTTATAAATTGCGATCGCGGGCTAGTTCTGCGGCATAGGAGATGGCCGCCTGAATATCAAGTCGATTTAAAGATGGATAGCTTTGCAATATTTCTTCATTGCTAATACCTGCGGCTAAGTTATCCAAAACTACGGAAACCATGACACGGGTTCCTTTTATGCAGGTTTTTCCGTGACAAATTGAGGGATCACTGGTAATTCTTTCTTGCCATTCCATTGTTTTTTACTATTTTAAAAAACGTTGACACAATCCTACTATAATTTGGAATTGGTTGATAATTTAACGATAGATAGTTAAATTAGTAGAAGCTTTCCGTCAGGTGATCACAAATTTTTACCTTTGTATTGCAATTTTTGAAGCATTAGGAGATAATCAAGGATTATATTTAGTATTCAGGTCAATTGCTATGGAACCTTTTACTCTTGCAGGAATTGCTACTCTGGTTTTAGTCGGTATTTTTAATAAAATGGGGGAAACCGTTGTTGAAGAAAGCGTTGAGCAGTTTAAAAGACGACTATCACAAAAATCACCTGAAACGGTTCAACAATTGCAAACGGTTTCCGAAAGTGATACAGAATCCCTTATGCAACCAATTCAAACTATAGCTACATTGATAGAGGAAGATGCAACTTTCAGGCAACTAGCAGAAATGGTGGCGAGTAGAAATGTTGATAAACAAGCTCAAGCAGTCAAAATCATTAAAAATGTAGGATTTATTGCAGAAGCAGGTTCTACGGTAAGTGTTCATCAAAACTTTGTTTGACTGGAGCCATCAGTTGGTGTGCCGTTTCAAGTGCCATCTCTGCCTTCTTATTATGTTGATCGTCCCGATGCACGAAATCGCCTAAAAAGCGCACTGTTAAACGAAGAATTTCATATCACAGGAACCCTGGTCATAAGTGCAATTTATGGTTTGGGTGGAATTGGAAAATCCGTATTAGCTTCGGCATTAGCTCATGAGCCAGAAGTACAGGCGAAATTTCCTGATGGAGTTCTGTGGGTAACATTGGGTCAACAACCAGAAATTTTGGCATTTTTAAGCAATTGGATTCAGGCCTTACGAGATTTTGACTACAAGCCAACAACAATTGATACAGCTTCAACTCATCTACGATCACTTTTGCGTAATAAAAGTTTATTACTAATAGTCGATGATGCTTGGTCAGCAGAGGCTATAGAGCCATTTTTAGTAGGAGGAAATGGTTGTCGGGTTCTAGTAACAACACGAGAAGCAAGAATTCAGGGAGCAAGACAGATTTATCTTGAAGAGATGAATGCAGAAGAATCAATTGCACTGATCGAAAATTATTTGCAGAGGATTTTAACGGAGACAGAGCGAAAATTAGCGTTGAAATTTTCAGATGCGGTGGGATATTTGCCGTTAGCATTAGATTTAGCGGCTGGACAAGTACAAGATGGAGTGAATTGGGAAGATTTATTAGCTGCATTTAAACAAGAAATCACCTATTTGGAAGTTTTAGATTCCCCAGATTTAGAAGAGGCGACGACAGAGAAAGCAAGGAAACAAAGAAGTTTAACGGCAAGCTTCAATTTAAGTTTGAATCGCTTAAAGCCAGAATTAAAAGAGTATTTTTCTTGGATGGGAGTATTACCAGAAGATATAAGTATTGGAGCGGAAGCAATGGCAACGATTTGGGATATATCGTTAGACAATGCACAACGTACATTACGAGAACTACGGCGGCGATCACTTCTTTTAGATGGGTTAGCACGGGAAAAAGCACAGACTTATCGGATGCATGATTTAATACACGATACAGCACGCTTACTTCTCCAAAATTCAATTGGGATAGAGGAAGCTCATCGACAGATTTGTGATCGTTATCAGTTAAAAGCAGCACGGTGGTGGAAGATCTCTAATGATGGCTATATCTATGCTCACTTAACTTGGCATTTAGAAAAAGCAAATTTAATCTGTGAAATTCATGAATTATTAAGAGCAAGCAATGAACAGGGACGTAATGCCTGGTTTGAAGTATGTGATCGCGTGGGACAGCCAGCTATTTTTGTGCAAGATGTGACGCGAGCTTGGCGATTAGCAGATAAGTTATGGGAACAGGAACCAGGACGGCTCTCCTGAATAAAAAGTGATAATCAAAACTTATCATGAAAAGCAAGCTAAAAAGCGGCTTCGCATATTATCAAAGTTAACAAATCCATAAGCTTGACGCTTAATTAGTTTTAGACGATTATTAATTCCTTCCATAACACCACTTGTCGTTCGACTTATAAAGTAGTTACAAATGGAATCCAAATGTCTGTGAATTGTTCCAATTACATCAGTATAAATTTCTTTGGCTTTATTTAACCATTCTGTGAATTTTAACTGCCCCTCTTCCTTATCATTTACTTTTTCGTATATCTCTCGAAATGATTCTTTATACTCATGAGCTTTCCGCAAACGTTCAGATTGTTTTAACACCAATTCTAATTTTTGTAGTTCTTCTTCTTTCAGGTCTTTCTTATTTTTTAATAATAACCACTTTGCTCCCTTAATTTTCAGACTAAATTTAATCTGTTTACGAATTTTATTTAATTCTTCATTCACCGCTNTCATTACATGAAATCTATCGGTCACAATTACTGCATTGGGAAACACTTTTTCTATTACCTTTGGAAATCCTCCCCACATATCTACACTCACTTCTTCTACCCCTTCTCTTACCTCTAATGGTTGCTCCATCAGTACTTCAATTATTTCATCTTGTTGATGACTATCAATTACTTCCATTAATTCTCCTTTCTCTAAATCTCCTACTACTGTTGCAAAATTTTGATGACCTTTTCGTTTAGATATTTCATCTATTCCTAGACATTTCACTCCTTGCCAATCTTTTTTTTTACTTTCACATTGACGTTGATAAATTCCATGAACTTGATCCCAAGATAGACACTCCTCTCTTTTTACTTTTTCTACACTGCTCACATTCACTCTCTCATAAATATATTCTTCATACCGTACTGTATATTTTCTACGGGCTTCCATAAATTCCAGATTTTCTGTAAAGTACCTTTGACATTGTTTACAATAAAATTTACGACGAGGTACTTTCAGGTATACTATTTGACCTGATATCGGTAAATCTCTTACTAGTATATTGTTTGTTTGATGTAATTCATCGGTTAACCTTCCACAGTAGTTACATTTGACTTCTTCCTCTTGACAACTCAGTATTAAGAAAACTTCTGTTCCTTCTTGAACAACATTTCTTATACTTACCTTTGGTAATTTCAGGAGATTTTCTAGAAAAAATAACATTTATGTCATCCTCATACAATGTACTCTATTATACAGTTTTTACTGTGAATCCAGAAGAGCCGTAGGTTTATCAGTATCTCAAAACTATCCTGCTTCTGATAAAGATCTATCAATTTCTTACAATGGAGCAAAAGACGTTGCCATCGCCTTGAAAAATATTGAATATTACCAACTGTATCAAGAATTAGATAAAAACAAAAATTATAATATCAAAATGATTGATGGAGCTTTATTACAATTCTTATATCGTTTTGATAATTCTGAATTAATTTCTCACAGATTAGCCTTTTTTCCTTCACCTTTTTTGGAACACTTTCAAAATGATTCTGAAATATATGAAACAGATGAGATTTATGCTGATATCATCGCTAAAAATATCTTACCTGTACCCATTCGATTTGATTACGATCCCCAAAATCATCAAAATATTGATCATCCCAATTGCCACTTAACTCTAGGTCAATTTAAAAATTGCCGAATTCCAGTTTGCGCTCCAATTACACCAATCACTTTTATAAATTTTATCCTTCGTAATTTTTATAATACCGCATTTAAAAAATTCACCAATGAACTCAATTTTCAACATTCTTTGTTTGAAAATAGTATCACTCCTGAAGAGAGAAATTTACTCCATTTAGCTATTTATTAAGAAATAACTGCCAAATATCAGTATATTTTCTAGCTTAAGTTATATGAATGCTATAGCGGTATTCAGTCGTATGAGGGGCAATAGAATTCTCGAAAGGCTTACTGTACAAGACTGCAATACACCTCACTCATGCGATTACCGCTATATTACAGGAGAAGATAATTTGGAGTAAAGTACAAGCAAAAAACGCGATCGCCCTTTCTCATCCTTACAACCGCGATATTCCCCACGATTGAATAGAATAAACATTTCCGTTTGTCTTGCTGTGCTAGTATCCTATAAAGATAATCTGTAAATTTGCTATGCCAACCCTCACTGCTAGAGAAATTTCAATCACAGATTTAGAAAGTCAATTTAATCTACACTATACCGACGACTTGACTTTTTTTTCCGAGTGGCAAGATAATCTTCCGTTATTAAGTGATGCTGAACGAGAAAGATGCGATCGCATTAAAACCAGTTTTTCCTATCTTTTACGTTATCCTCCCTTACTAGAAAATACGGTTAAAATGGTTGTGCTTTCTGGTTTATTGGATATGGCGGGCTTTTATTTACCGCCTTTTCATATTCAATCAGAAACTTCTACAGAAATCATTGATCAAGATCAAGATTTGACAGTGAAAGGTTCTTTGGATGTGCTGGTTCTTTGTCAATCATTTTGGGTTTTAGTCATTGAATCCAAAAGAGCGACCTTTTCGCTTGAGGTTGGGCGATCGCAGTTATTGGCCTATATGTTGGCGAGTCCAAAGATTAGTATTCAACCTATTTATGGATTATTAACTAATGGCTCAAATTTTGTCTTTTTAAAACTTGCTTATCAGAATAATATTCCTACCTATACCTTGTCAGATGAATTTATTATTCATAATCGTGAGAATGGACTTTATTCAGTTTTACAAATTCTTAAACGTCTCGCATTGGAAGTTGCTTGTTAATGAGCCTTTAAATTTTGTCGCGATCGCCCTTTCTCATCCCCAAAATAGCCCATTGTTTTTTTAAGGCGTATTTTTCTTTTTGCAGACTATACTCTCTTGACAAATCAATTTTTTTTGATGTATCTTGGAAGGGTAAAGTTTGCATTCAGTAGGAACGCGATCGTGGAGCCTAATTCTAAGGTAATCAAAGCAGGGGCAGGTCTCAGTTTTTTTGAAAGATATCTCACTCTTTGGGTGATTATCTGTATTTTATTGGGCATTTTTCTGGGGAAACTTTTTCCTGCGATCGCGCAACAACTAGATGCTCTCAGTATTTACAATGTCTCCATTCCCATTGCCATTTGTCTATTTTTCATGATGTATCCGATCATGGTCAAGATAGATTTTTCCCAAGCCGTCAAAGCCGCGAAAGCCCCTAAGCCCGTTTTATTAACCTTGGTAGTGAATTGGCTGATTAAACCCTTTACGATGGTGGTTTTTGCTCAGTTTTTTCTGGGTTGGTTATTTCTCCCCTTATTAAAAGGAATGGAGATGATTAACGGGCAAGAAGTCACTTTAGCCAATTCTTACATAGCGGGCTGTATTTTACTGGGAATTGCGCCTTGTACCGCGATGGTGCTGATGTGGGGTTATCTTTCCTATAGTAATCAAGGTCATACACTGATTATGGTGGCGGTCAATTCCCTTGCCATGCTGTTTTTGTATGCACCGTTGGGAAAATGGTTATTATCAGCTAGTGATTTAACGGTTCCTTGGCAAACGATTGTGCTATCGGTGTTAATTTATGTCGGTTTGCCGTTAGCCTGTGGAATTTATAGCCGTTATTGGATTTTTCGGCATAAAGGACGGGAATGGTTTGAAAAACGCTTTCTTAAATATCTTAGTCCCGTTGCGATCGCGGCCTTGCTCATTACCTTGGTTTTGCTCTTTGCCTTTAAGGGTGAGCTAATGATCAATAATCCCTTGCATATTTTCTTGATTGCGGTTCCCCTCTTTATCCAAACAAATTTTATTTTTTTGATCACCTACGTCATTGCCCTCAAACTCGATTTTTCCTATGAAGACGCGGCTCCAGCGGCCCTAATTGGTGCGAGTAATCACTTTGAAGTCGCGATCGCAACGGCAGTCATGTTATTCGGTTTAAACTCAGGGGCCGCCCTAGCTACAGTCGTGGGGGTTTTAATCGAAGTTCCCGTGATGTTGATGTTAGTAGAAGTCTGCAAAAAAACGGCTCCTTGGTTTCGTCGGGAACCCGAAAAAGCGACCCTGCTCGATCCTCGTTGTTTGAGTTCTTTTGAGTAAGAAAGGACATCAACTAGCAAAGTAGATTTCATATTTCATAAAAGTTAACCCCATCTCCTAAAAATCATGAAAAAAATCATGTTTGTTTGTAAAAAAAATTCTGCCCGTTCTCAAATGGCGGAAGGCTTTGCTAAAACCCTCGGAAAAGGTCAGATTGAAGTTACCAGTTCAGGATTGGAAGCCAGCCAAGTTCGTCCAGAAGCGATCGCCACGATGAAAGAGATTGGAATTGATATTACCGATCAAACTTCTAAAGCTTTGGGTGAATTCAAGGCAGAGGATTTTGATGTGGTGATTTCCCTTTGTGGTTGTGGGGTAAATTTACCCGAAGAATGGCTTTTAAGAGAGAAATTTGAAGATTGGCAATTGGATGATCCCGCCGAACAACCCGAAATTTTTCCGAGAGTACGAGACGAAATTAAGGAAAAAGTTACCCAACTCATTGATTCTTGTTTTTAGGAAAATTCATGACTAAATTTGACCATCCGCCGCGTATTTTATTTTTGTATGGCTCTTTGAGGGAGCGTTCCTACAGTCGCCTAGCCGCAGAAGAAGCCGCCCGTATTATTGAAGGATTTGGGGCAGAAACTCGCTTTTTTGATCCCCGTGAGTTGCCGATCTATGGCAGTGTTCCCGACACTCACTCAAAAGTGCAGGAATTACGGGAATTAAGTCAGTGGTCAGAGGGTCAAGTCTGGTCATCGCCTGAACTACACGGCAACATTAGCGGTATTATGAAAAACCAAATTGATTGGATTCCTCTCAATATTGGAGCAGTTCGACCGACCCAGGGCAGAACTTTGGCGGTTATGCAGGTGAGTGGAGGTTCTCAATCCTTTAATGCAGTGAATACTCTCCGAATTTTAGGTCGTTGGATGCGGATGTTTACCATTCCCAATCAATCTTCTATCGCTAAGGCTTATCAAGAATTTAACGATGACGGAACCATGAAAGAATCTGCTTATCGCGATCGCGTGATAGATGTGATGGAAGAACTTTACAAATTCACGATTTTATTGCGAGATCAAGTAGATTATTTAACAGATCGCTACAGTGAACGAAAGGAGAAATAAACTGAATTTTTTGCTTGATTCCTAATCTCTTAAGAAAATTTTAAAGATCATCAAGTCGATGAATCTCACGTCAATTAACTAAGCTGTTCTTAATCTGGGATGCGAAAATCAGTTACACTGGGTCAAAGATGTCACCTTTTTTTATAAACTAAGAATTTAAAAAAAATTGGCGATAAAGTTATTATCTCTGGCCTAGCTACACTATGGCGATTAAACGTTCAACTCCGTCTTCTAATGAACCCGATAAAACGCCTCCCACAACAGAAGAAACCCTTTTAAAACCCACCGTCACGCCTGAAGAAATTGGGAATAATGAAGAAACCATTCGTCCCCAAACCCTAGATGAATATATCGGGCAGAAGGATCTGAAGGAAGTTCTGAAAATTGCCATTCAAGCGGCTCAAAACCGTCAAGAGCCTATTGATCATTTATTGCTTTATGGGCCACCTGGTTTGGGAAAAACGACTCTTTCTCTGATTTTAGCGACGGAAATGGGTGTTAAGTGTAAAATTACGGCGGCTCCCGCCCTAGAGCGTCCGAGGGATATCACAGGTTTATTAATTGGCTTACAACCAGGGGATATTCTCTTTATTGACGAAATTCACCGTTTAAATCGCTTGACGGAAGAATTACTCTATCCTGCGATGGAAGATTATCGGTTGGATATCACGATGGGCAAGGGAAAAAGTGCCACGATTCGCAGTTTATCGTTAAATAAATTCACCTTGATTGGCGCAACAACGAAAGTGGGGGCTTTGACTTCTCCCCTCCGCGATCGCTTTGGACTCATTCAACGATTGCGATTTTATGAAATAGATGAACTGACTCTGATTGTGTTGCGGACGGCTCAAATTTTGACGACTCCCATTAGCCCAGGAGGAGCGGAAGAAATTGCCCGTCGAGCCAGGGGAACACCGCGCATTGCCAATCGGTTACTCAAACGGGTGAGGGATTATACCCAGGTAAAAAAACAACCTGAAATTACCGCCGAACTAGCGGCTGAAGCTCTGAATTTGTATCAAGTGGATCAACGGGGTTTGGATTGGACGGATCGATTGGTATTGAGTACCTTAATTCATCAATTTCAGGGCGGGCCAGTGGGATTAGAAGCGATCGCCGCGGCCACGGGAGAAGATAGTAAAACCATTGAAGAAGTTTATGAACCCTATCTACTGCAAATTGGTTATCTCAATCGTACCCCAAGGGGAAGAATGGCATCGGCAGCGGCCTACGAACATCTGGGATTAGTGCCACCAAAATTACTTTCAACAGATCAACTCAGTCTTTTTCAGTCAGAAATTACGGAATCGGAATAAATAAGGATATTTGATGACAAAAGTTTAATCAATTAATTCTCAGACCATGATACTCTTAAAACGTTTAAATAGACAACTTAAGGAGTATTTTCATGAATCCTGCTGATGCAGCGGCTCAAATTAATCCGTTCGTAATTTTTGCCCTACAAGCGATTACCGCTCTTGGTGCTAAGGTCATCGGAGCCATTTTATTATGGTTAGTTGGTCGTTGGTTAATTAATTTTGCGGTCAAATTATTGTCCAAAAGCCTGAAACGTCAGAGCATGGACATCACCATTGTCACCTACATCACCAATGTTCTCTCTGTCACCTTACAAATTATCCTCGTCGTTGCCATCCTCGGTTTCTTTGGCATTGAAACCACTTCCTTTGCCGCTTTATTAGCCGCAGGTGGTATTGCGATCGGGGCTGCCTGGAGTGGTCTTTTGGCCAATTTTGCCGCAGGTGCTTTTCTCGTGATGTTCCGTCCTTTTAATGTCGGTGATTTTATTACCGCAGGGGGGGTGACGGGAACGGTCGAAGAAATTGGCTTATTTGTCACAACCTTAAATACTCCTGATAATGTTCGGACAATTATTGGCAATAATAAAATCTTTGCTGACAATATTCAGAATTTTTCTGCTAATGCCTATCGAAGAGTTGATTTGGTTGCCCAATTAAATCATTCTGTTGATACCGCCGCCGCAATTCAACTATTAAAAGAACAATTAAGAAGTATTCCCAATGTCATGGCCGAGCCTGCTCCTGAAGTAGAGATTTTGGAATTTAATCTCTCTGGCCCTGTGTTGGCAGTGCGTCCCTATTGTCACACCAATGACTATTGGCAAGTTTATTTTGATACGAATAAGGTTATCCGAGAATCCTTTGGTGAAGCGGGTTATCCTGTGCCTGAACAGCATTATCAAATTCGTCAAGCGGCTTAATTTTAAATTATTGATTGAAGAAAATGAAGGGGGCGATCGCAGAAATCTTGCGTTATCCCTCTTTTTTTCTGCCGATCGCGATTTTAGGGAGTCGAGAAAGATCCGAGAAACTTCAGCAAGATAAGTTTTTGGGTGATTTTTAGGGGAAAATAGCAGGAAGTTTGAGTTCGATGCCTGCTTTGGTGGCAAGATCGGTGATGTTATTGGTGAAGTCGGTAATATTGGCGATCGCGCCTCCCATGACTGAAGCGACGGTAAATAGGGCAATCAATCGCATTTGAAGTTTAGGAAGATTGCGTTGACTTTCTGGTTTTTGGATTTCTGTTTCGACTTCTTCTAGATCAACCATTACGCCTGCTTGAAGATCGCTAGGAAATTGGGCGGCAGTTTGGCGGAGATTCGCAATCAGTTGTAATAGTTCGGCGGTGTTGGCGTTATTAATTTGAGTACCGATTTTATCACCCATTACTTTATCCCCCATTATTTTATCGCCATTAACGCGATCGCCGTAATAAATGGGAGCATTCGAGTTTGCATTCTGGGGGGAAATTTCACGATGGGTGCTTGTTCCGTCGGGGTGATGAATAGTAACAGAGTAACCTTGGCGCATGGCTTTGGCGTGTTTACCGCGTACTGGTTGCCCTAATTGACTAAAATCGTATTCGGGTAACATTTCATCATCAACTTGAGTTGTCAGATTATCGGTTTGTTTCATAGCGTTTTGCCTCTTGATTGGTACATAAACGAGAACTAATAATACGAATTTTAGTGTTGCGTTCGGTATAGACAACTAGCAGAAGTCGTCCCCTAGATGACCTTCCTATATCAATATAACGCGGTTCCTCTAGGGAATGAATGGAATCAGAATAGGTTTGAGAGTTGAGGTCTAAAAAGACGGTTTGGGCTTCTTCAAAGGAAACGCCATGTTTTTGTAAGTTGCGATCGCTTTTATTTTGATCCCATTCAAACTGAAGATTCATCCTGACTTTTTTTCCTAAAGTTTATCACGGCCAATTTTATCTTGATTTACGTTATCGCCACCGAAATTATCACCTTGTCCATGTTGATTTGTATTATTTTGGGAAAGATGATCGTTTGCATTAACCGTTAAGTGATTATTAATAACGGGTGATATATCCTTGCTAAAACTTTTTTCTATAAGTTGGCTAAGTCGCATTTCGAGAGAATCAATTCTTTCTCGATCTTTATCACCAACAATTGCCATAAGTTGTTTTGTTTGTCGCAATTCTAATTCGGCAATTTCTAATTTATTTTTGAGGGCGATGACCTCGAAGGGATCGGTTAGCAAACTTTCGGGAGGAAGTTGACGAGAAATGACCATGACATAATCATTAAAAGTTTGTTCTATGGTTTCAGTTTGTCCTTCAGGAGTGTCAATAATCATGCGGAGCAATAAACCATCTTGTTCAATTCTTACTTTAATATTTTGGTCGGGATATTTAACGCTGAGAATGTGACTAAAATAGGAAAGAATTGATGTGCCTGCTGTCCAATATTCAGGAGGAAATTCTATGCTACGTTCAATTTTTAAAGTATCATCATCTTGGCACTGGTTCAGTCTAATTATTAGAATGAAATCCTTACAAGACAAGGACTTAAC
>QBMS01000154.1:7943-8537 GCA_003249095.1 Snowella sp. | reverse complement strand
GGGATTGTAAACAGGTTCCATCTTCCAGAAATCTGCCTAATTTAATCGCCGTTCCCCCTAAATCAATACCGAGTACTTGAGGCTTTTCCATTGCTTTGCTTGATTTTGATGATTGCACCACCACTGATAAACAAGGGGCTTAAGCCCCTTGCCTATATGCGTTTTAGATAGTGAACAGCTTATACGCCTTCGTTACGGGCTAAAAGGACGGGACAATTGGCATTGACTCGGATATAGTCCGACAAAGAGGTTCCCAACAGACGGTCTAGGTCGGGTAAACTCTTGGCAACCGACGGACGGCGATCGGGAGAACCAATCATTAATAAATCCACACTATATTCATCGGCTAATTCGCAGATTTTTTCCCCTGGCTTGCCACCCGTCACAATAGAGCGATAGTTAATGCCATAGCGTTTTGCCTTGGCGATCGCGGGAGCTAGGACGGGATTATTTTCAATTTCTTGGCGAGAAAGGGGGAGTAAATCAGGTTTGAGGTCTGGATTCACCCGTGCCAAAATCAATTCGGCTTCTGGATAATCTTTCAACAAATAAAGCGCGAGATCGAGGGTATATTCGGCGGCGGCAGATTTGTCC
>QBMS01000154.1:0-7933 GCA_003249095.1 Snowella sp. | reverse complement strand
TTTGTCCAAGGCGACCATAATCCGTTTGATGCGTTTGACGTAGATATCATCTCTGACCAACAACATCGCATGGTTTGTCAATTGAAAAACGTATTGACTAACGGAGTTTTCGAGGATCGCCTCTAACCGCTTCAAGCCCCGTGATCCCATCAGAATCAAATCCGCACCTATTTCATCGGCGACCTCACAAACGGTTGTTTTAGGTTCCCCTTGACGCAATATCGTTGAAACCTTGCTGGGGTCAATGTCAATATTTTTCAGGATGTCGGCAATGATTTTTCCCCCTTCATCCCATTTTTCCGTCAAAGCATCCGCCGTAATTTGGGGGGGAACGACGTGTAGAACCGTGATAGCCGCTTTTTTGAAGGCAGGCAAATCCATCAAGGCTTTCAGCATTTCCTGGGTTTGGGAGGTTCCCGCGTCAGCATATAAAATTTTATTGAGCATTTTGACTAGCTTCCTTGGCAATTTGCAATGATATTCTTTATTTTTATTTAATAAGGGGTTAGCCTAGATTTCTCGCGCGATCGCGTAATCGACACCCCATTTATTTAGAATACTTCTAATGCTGTCAGACAAATTTAACGACTTATTACAACTTTAACGTCATGTCGCGATCGACTAGAATCGTGATTATCAATCCCTTTTTATCTAAAACATTGAGGGTCGCCTAATAGTAAGCCGACAAAGATCGCCGATGACCCAACACCCCAGCCGCCAACCCCTGAGTCAACTCGTTACCCAAGCCGTCCAGAAATTGGTCGGTTTGAACGGGGCTAAACCTGCCATCAAAAAAGGGTCTAGGGTTCCCGAACTCTGGGTTAAGGAAAGTCAAGATTCTAAAAAAGTCGAAAAATATCCCCTCCTCGGCGATCGCTATATTATTGGCAGAAGTTCTCGCACCTGCGACATTCTCATCAAAAATGCTGTTGTCAGTCAGACCCACTGCTCCTTGCACCGAGATCCCGATCATCCCAATCATTTCTATCTCAAGGATGAAGGCTCGACCAATGGACTCTTTTTCGGGAGAAAACGCCTGAAAACCTTTCCCCTCAGACATGGCGATGTGATTAACCTGGGGCCGCCCGAACTAGAAGATATCACCCAACTCATTTACCGAGATCCGCCTCCCCTTTGGCTAAAAACCCTGCGTTATGGCCTTTATGGAACGGCGGCCATCAGTAGTTTATTAATTGCCTGGATTGGCTGGGAATGGACAAAATTTGAGGTTCATCCCCTGCCTGCTGGTGTTGTTGGCCCAGTGGTGATCTATGCCAAAGATGGAAAAACCCTACTTAATCCCCTCAAACGGGAAAATCACCATGAATTAAACAAACTCAGCGATTTTTCTCCCTACCTGCCCAAGGCGGTGATGGCCTCGGAAGATAGTCGTTTTTATTGGCACTTTGGCATAGATCCCCTGGGCATTGTGCGGGCAGTTTTAATCAATACCTCCGATAAAGGCATTCGCCAGGGAGCCAGTACCCTGACTCAACAGTTGGCGCGCAGTTTATTTACGGTCGTGGGTCGCGAAAATACGGCGGGTCGCAAAATCCGTGAAATGTTGGTCGCCCTCAAATTAGAGGCTTTTTATAGCAAAAATGAGATTTTAAAAACCTATCTCAATCGGGTTTATCTAGGGGTCGGGAGCTACGGGTTTGAGGATGCGGCCCAATTCTATTTTGATAAATCCGCTAAAAATCTGGATATTTCGGAAGCGGCAACCCTGGTGGCTATGTTACCCGCTCCTAATCTCTACAATCCCGTCCAAGATTATCAAACATCGGTGCAATTACGCAATCGGGTGATTAATCGCATGGTTAGTTTGGGGATGATTAGTGAACAGGAAGGAGCCAGGGCCAGGCGATCGCGGATTAAGGTCAGTCCCAAGGCGAATCAAGCTCTCTCGAAAATGTTGGCTCCCTACTTTTATAGCTATGTTTTTCAGGAATTAGGGCAGTTATTGGGGGAAGATGTGGCCAAAGAAGGCAATTTTATAGTGGAAACTAGCCTAGACCCGAAAATGCAACTCAAAGCCGAAAAATCCCTCAAAGCAGGGGTTCAATCTGTGGGAACCCGTTTTCGCTTTTCCCAGGGAGCTTTAGTGACTCTCGATACGCGATCGGGGGAAATTCTGGCGTTAGTTGGTGGTTCCGATTACAAAACTAGTCAATATAATCGTGCAACCCAAGCCAAACGTCAACCTGGTTCTACCTTCAAAGCGTTTACCTACGCGGCGGCCCTAGAGGAAGGTTTATCGTCTAATAGCACCTATTCCTGTGGCTCATTGCGTTGGCAAGGACAAGCCTATAAACCCTGTGAACGCAGTAGTGGCACGATTACGATGGCTCACGGTTTAGCTCAATCGGAAAACGCGATCGCGCTTCGGGTTGCTCAACGGGTCGGATTAGATCAGGTGGTCAATATGGCCGAGCGGATGGGGATTCGTTCCGATCTCAATCCCGTTCCAGGGTTAGTTTTAGGGGAAAGTGAGGTAACGGTACTGGAAATGACGGGAGCCTATGCCACCTTTGCCAATCAAGGAATGTGGAATCGTCCCCACGCTATTCGACGCATTCTGGACGGTGGAGATTGCCAGAATTACGAAAAACCAGAAACCTGTCGCGAAATTTATGTTTTTGATCAGGATCAGAATGGCCATCACCAGGCGATTTCCCCAGGCGTTGCTAGTATGATGACGGGAATGTTACGCGGGGCAGTGACAGTGGGAACAGGTAAGGGGGCGAATATTGGGATGGGGGCCGCAGGGAAAACGGGAACCACGAATAAGGGAGTTGATCTGTGGTTTATTGGTCTCATTCCCCAACGAAATTTGGTAACTGGGGTTTGGTTGGGCAATGATAATAATTCTCCTACGGGGGGCAGCAGCGCACAGGCGGCTAGTCTTTGGGGGACTTATATGAAAAGTGTTTTAAATTGAGTCAGTAAAAGGCAATTCGTTGTGTTAATTTAAGCGATGCAATGGGACTATGATAATCAAATTCATTATTCTCGACTCAAGCGAAGTCCAAATATCCAAGCTGGTGGATTATTGTTACCGTAATCACCACGAAAATAGCCCATAGGGATAGATTCAATCGGCCCAGCAACAACGTTCCAGGTTTTGCCGAGACGCGATGATCGTATTTTTTTAATATCAGAAGGACAGTATTTTGGAATATCCATATAGGCATCATATTCATTGAAGGTAGTTGGATAAACTCGCAATAAATAAGTTGTGATATTGAGCTTTTCACCTTGGGATGTTTCTGCTTCAACGGTTTCATCCCAATAATTCTCTTCTTGAGGATGATGGTGAGAGCTATCATCTCTAAACGGATAGGTTCTTAAAAAATAAATTTCAGGTTTTTTGGGGCGTTGTGGTTTACTTTGTGTAGATTGAGCAGTATTCTGGGAGGATGTTTCTAGATTACTCATATCAGACATGAATGATGAGCCTCGTCTAAATAGTTATACTCAAATTATAGATCTTATTTTTACCGATGCTCAAGAGTCGATTAAAGTGCTTGATAGTCGGGTTAATATTCTTAATACTCAATTAAGTGCAGTCGCAGGTTTTAGTGCGGCTTTAATCAAGTTTGCAGGTGATTTACCTGATCAGAGTATTCTTATTCAAGATTCATTACCTTGCTATAGTTGTTCGGTTCTAAAAATACTCAGTTTATTATTATTGGTTGCATCGGCGGGCATCAGTTTGATTGGTATTTTACAAAAACGGGGTGGAGAAGATTCAATTTTTTCTCCTAATGAACAGGTTGAAAAGTGTCTAGAATTAACGGAAGATGAATATAAATTGTTGTTTATTGATCAGTATGAAAAAAATATTAGGAGTTTGAGTATATTGAGTGCTTGGAAAGGTCAGCAATTAATTTTATCAGGAACCGTTTTTGTTATTGCGACTTTTTTATCTGCTTTAAATTTAATTTTGGCGACAGTTTTGAAGTAAAGTAGTTATAGGGTTGATTAGCGAGATGTAATTTACTCGAAAAAAAGTTTTAAAATGACGTATTATAACTACAATCGCGCTAAAATATTTTCTCCAACATATTTTCTTGTCTAATTTCTATGCTTAGTTCCTTTGAAGAATTACAAGTAAAAGCCTCGCAGTTACAATCCTGCTTTTATTGTTCTGGTTTACTACCTGCTTTACAAAAAGAACATATATTTAATAATGCTTGGGGCGGATCTCATAAAACAGGAAAATTAATCTGTAATGAATGTAATCAAAATTTTTCACAAAAAGTTGATAAAGCCTTGTTGTGCTATACAAATATAGCCATGAATGCCTGGAGTTTTGAAAAAAAACGCCAAAAATCAATACCTCGTATCGAATTTCCAGGCGACTATGTTCTGGAAGGAGGGGGAAAACCAAAACTGAAGAAGCCAGGAATCCAAGAAGAAAGACTGGATGATGGACGAATTAAGACAGATATTTCCTTTAATTCATCAGAAGAAGCGAGAAACTGGCTAAATGGCTCTGGCGCGAAATCATGGTTAGGTAGAGAACTGGAATCAGAAGAGAAAGACAATATATTGAAAAAAATCAAGCAAGCTCAACCTCAATCAAGGGATATATCATTAGGGAATTTTGAAACGTCCCTTGACCTTTCCGCACAGTATCGTTCCGCGGCACATACAATATTAAAGTGTTTAGGACTGTTTATGCCTGATTTGCTTTGTCTTGATGAAACGAAGCCAATTCGCCAATTTGTTCGCTACGAAGAAGGAAATTGGCAATTATTTGCAGTTGAGATAAAACAGCATATTTCTGTAGCTGACATTTATAATCATTTAGCAGAACTAGGAGCTGACTGTAATTCAGTTGAAGTTTATTGGTGTTCGCATTTAAAAATGGTGATTGGAGTTTTAACTCTTTTTAATCATGTTAAAAGAGCAGTTATCATATCAAAAGAGTATTCAGGAACAGATAAGATTTTATATGTTTTTGAAGATACACGTGGTTCTGAAAGGCCTCCTCAAGCATTTTTAGTAGAAATCAATTCACAAAAATTCGACGAGCCTATCATTGGAATTCAATGTTTTGACGACTTACACAGAAGTTACCAGATTTTCTATAATGAAATTTCATTTCTTATAAAGACTTATCGCCCCATAGCTACTCTTACAGATGATTTCATAAAAACGATTGGGAAAATTAGTCAAAAAACTCTAGAGCTTGACAATAATATTACTCTTGAATATCAAACAGCTTTTCTCAATTTCTTTATCGATTTAGGCAAGCTTTTAGGAAAATCAATAGATTCACAAAAAGTTTTGTCCAAAATATCAGAGTATGAATTTGAAGATTTAATCCAAAAATTTAGCGGAAATTATGATAGTATAGAATTTGAAAAATCTTTGTCAGAAATTTGGCAGAGTCTTCTTATAAATGAATTTGAACAAGGTGCGTTTGAGTAATGTATCCTATGGTGATCGCATTACGGTTTAATTAATCTTAGCAGATGTCTGAGATATTTCTTCTAAAATCTGAGATTTTGTATTAGAATTTTCAATTTGATTAGCAATTTCTACAGCGTTATCAAGTACACTATTGGCATTATCAGTTTGATTCAGCCTGCCGTATGCTTCTGCTATTCGTAGTAAAGCATCAATGGTATAAATAGGAGTATCAATTTTGTTAGCAACAGCAAAAGCATTATTAAATTGATTTAATTCGGAATATTTCCATGCGATATTTCTTAATATCCGATTTTTTTCACTAGCATCATCTTCGTTAATAGTTTGAAGTTGATAGATCTGCTCCAATGCTTTATTAAATTGATTAAACTTTGCATATATTTCTGCTATTTCTTGCAAAATCACAAGCTTCCATTTTAACTCTTGAATTTGATTGGCGAAAACTAAGGCTTTATCAAGTGTAATATTAGCTTGATCAAATTGGTTTAGCTTTATATGGGCTTCTGCTATATCTTCTAAAATTCTAGATTTTTCAATAGGATTTTGGATTTTTTTATTAATTATTAAGGCTTCATCAAAGTGATTTAATCCAATATATGCTGATGCAATATCTCTTAAAGCCCAATCTCTATGAAAAGAATCTTGAATTTGGTTAGCAATAACTAATGATTGATTAAATAATTTTTTTGACTTATCAAACTGAACGAGTTTTGCATAAACCTCTGCCGAATTGATTAAAACGCTGACTTTATCACCAGAGTCTTGAATTTCTTTAACTAAATTTAATACTTTGTTAAGTGAATTATTAGCTTCATTGAGTTCACTAATTTTTGCGTAGCTATTTGCGATATCTATTAGGGCAAAAGCTCTATGCAAAGAATCTGGAATTCTTTCAGCAATAGCTAATGCTGTACTGGGATGATTCAGTTTGATATAACTATCTACCATATTTCTTAACGTCCAACTATCCCAAGGATAATCTCTTTTGCTAATAATAATAATTACTGCCTGATCAAGTAATTTTTCCGCTTCATTAAATTGATTTAATTTATACGAATTATACGAAGAATTTTCAGATTTATCAATAATAGCTGATGCTCTATGTGCTAAACTATTAATCTTAAAGTATGGTTGAAAGTAAAAAAAAGTAACTCCAAAAAAAATAACTAACAAAATACTTAAATTCTTTTTTAAATTGCCTTGCTTATTTTGGGGATGTTTTTGTTGAGTTTTATTCTGATGTATTAACAATTTTTTTGGAGTAATATTAGTTGCTATTGGTAATATCTGTTTATTTTTATTTTGAATTATTTGAAAATTCTTAGACATTAAAACTACTTTATTCTCAAAAATATCAACGCCTAAATTCTGAGCGCGATCGCACCAATAACAACGCCCATAACTCAAACCATAAAAATGACTATCAATCTTTCCACAAGACTGTAACTCATTAAACGCAACCTCTAACGCCCCCAACCAAACCCTCGCACTCGGACGCTTAGAAGGATTGAAGTGACCATCATTAAAACACCGCAAAAAACACTGTTGAAGCTCAGGATGAATGATATTTAACGGAATCGTATTATCACTCGGCTGAATTAAACTATTTGGTGCATAGGGCCAAAAACCGCGACGAATTAACTCCACTTGCTCAGGCGGATCTCCCGAACCCTGCCAACTTCCCCGAAACGGTGGCCCACCAAACAAAAGATAATAAATCACCACCCCCAACCGAAAACGATCATGAACCGCAGATTGAGTAATCGAGTCAATATTCTTACCAATTAACTCAGATGGTGTAAACCCCTCCGAAGCAACCAAACACCGATAAACCTTATTTTGAACAGGATCAACAACCTGAAAAGAATCCGTATCAATAATCGTCGGTAAAGCACGGTTATTCACCAGAATATTTTGTAACTTAATATCCCCTAAAACATAACCCTCATCATGAATCGCTTGAATAATTCCCGCAATATTTCGGGCGACCACATGAAGAAAATACCAATTCGCATCAACCCCCAAAGATTTCCGCATTCTCGGCGTACAAACCTTCAATAAATCCAGACTATTCTCCACCTCTGGCATCAAAAAGCCCACCACTTCCCCACCGCTATTTTTGAGAAGCGATTGAGGCCAAGCAAAGGAAATATGATTCTGGTGAGCATTCGGATCTTTCGGAACCCGTTTCACCATCACCTCTAACTTGGCAACGCGATCTTTCATCTGGGCTAACTTTTCTTTCTCATTGCTTGCGGGAACATGATAAATTTTCGCCAACATACCAGGGCGATCTGTCTGCCAAATTTTTGCTTCGCCGCTATCGGCAATCAAAACCGTTACAGCAAATTTCGTTCAAACCCGCTATAAGTATGGTAACATGAAAAAAACTTAAAGAAATTAATGAGATATGGCAGCATATTCGCTAGATTTACGCCAAAGAATACTAACGGCATGGCAAAACCAAGAAAATACTCAAAGAGGTTTAGCAAAA
>QBMS01000153.1 GCA_003249095.1 Snowella sp. | reverse complement strand
TTTTGCTAAACCTCTTTGAGTATTTTCTTGGTTTTGCCATGCCGTTAGTATTCTTTGGCGTAAATCTAGCGAATATGCTGCCATATCTCATTAATTTCTTTAAGTTTTTTTCATGTTACCATACTTATAGCGGGTTTGAACGAAATTTGCTGTATATATCGGAAATTTCCAATATCGATAGAAATAATAAATTAATAGCTAAATTTCTAAGGAGCGAGACGTTGATAAAACCAATCTCCTTTTTCATCCAGTTCATAGCGAATCCGATCATGCAGCCGACTAGGCCGACCCTGCCAAAACTCGATCGCCGTCGGAATCACCCGAAAACCACCCCAATGGGGAGGACGGGGAACTTTTTCGGTCGCATACTTTTCTTCAAGTTCAGCAAGCCGTTTTTCTAGAACACCCCTATTTTCAATCACTTGACTTTGGGGAGAAGCCCAGGCCCCTAATTGAGAGGCTTTAGGACGACTCTGAAAATAGGCATCCGATTCCTCCGATGAAACCTTTTCAACCATTCCCTCCACCCGCACCTGTCGCTCCAGCCCCGCCCACCAAAAAACCAAAGCCGCCGAATCAGTTTCCGTTAACTGTTTTCCCTTGGCACTGTCATAATTGGTATAAAAGACAAAACCCTTTTCGTCTAATCCTTTCAGCAGTACCATGCGAGCGATGGGTTTACCCTCTTTTGACAGCGTGGCGAGGGTCATGGCATTCGGTTCGGGCAATTCAGCCGCGATCGCCTGCTCTAACCACCGTTGGAATTGTTGAAAGGGATTTCCGAGCAGGTCAGTTTCATGTAAACCTGAGAGGGCATAGTTGGAGCGTAAAGATTCGAGAAAAACCATTTTGTTTGATGATTAACGTTTTTTTGAGCCAGTCTATTTAATATGATGACCTATGACAACCTCTACCGCCAGTGATGCGATCGCGACTTTAATTGACCTTGCCGAACAGGGAGAAATTAATCCTTGGGATGTGTCGGTGATTGAAGTCATCGACCGTTTTTTACTGGATTCGGGCATTTTTCAATCCTTTGATCTGGCCTATCAGCAACGAAATTTACCGCGATCGGGTCAGGCCTTTCTTTGGGCTTCCATGTTGGTTAGGTTCAAAGCCGATACCCTCGAATCCTTGGGGAATGAACCAGAGGAAATATTACCCTTTTTGGAGGAATTAGTCGAGGGAGCCAATCTCCGCACCTTACCCCTGCACCTAGAGCAGCATTTACGTCGTCGGACGGCCTCTCCCCCTATGCGTCGTCGTCGGGTCACGCTAGAGGAACTGATTCAGCAAATTCAAGAGATTGCGGTAGAAATTGAGAAAACTGAATCGACTAAAACCCCTAAGCGATCGCGTCCCCAATCTCGTCGTAAGGCTCTGCAAATTATTACAGAACTAGCTCATCAGGAGAATTTAACGGAACTCGCCAATCAATTAGAACAATTTTTGCAATCTCAACTAGCTGACCTATGCGGAGAGGAAAGTTGGATTGAATTAGGAGCTTTATTAAATATTTGGCATCAACATCAAGCCCCGTTATTAGAAGAACAAAAGCAGGATAAAGTGGGAGTATTTTGGGCATTATTATTATTATCATCCCAATCTAAGGTTGAATTATCCCAGGATGAATTTTATCAAGACTTAAAGATTCAAGTAATTTAAAAATACACATTATTGGCGTTGCTGATTTGAGGTATATTTCCCCCCCTACCCAACTTTTGGGAAAACAATGAATGGAAAGTCCCCCAGAATTGGGGGATTTAGGGGGCGATCACCAATCATCGAGAGTTGGTATTTTTATTTTGTTGAACAATTTCGTATAATCGCTTATAAGCAGTCTGCCCTAACTCTATTTGTTGTCGTGCCGCTTCCAATAATTGTGGCCTTAGAATTTCGGCAGATTCCCATAATTGATGAATACTAGATGCTAGTTTTTTAGAAAATTCTTGATCCCCTAACAAAATGACATCACAACCAACACCAAACTGATCTGCTAATCCTTGAAATTTATCAATATAATATTGAGATTTCGCCAAACTCACAACAGGAATGCCTTGAGCAAGGGCAAAAACTCCTGCATGATAACTTCCTGTAATCACAATACGACAATGGCCCACTTGTTCAATCACTTTAAGCGGTGTATCAAGATTATTTCCTTGATCAAAAACATTATCAAAACCCGCTATAATTTGTTGAATTGTTGTTATATCTGATTCGGCATCAGGATCGATGTGATAACGCAAAATAGGAATGGGAACTAACGCTGAATCTTTCTTTTTGGCAATATCATGTAAAGTTGAACGAACTATGACAAGAGACTCTTGACTAAGACTGGAATAATTGGCAACCCGAAGATTGATCCCGATACCATTGCCTAATTTCGGATTACGAGCTTTGTATGCTAACTCGATCGCATCATCACCTGTCGTTATGATACGGTTAGACAAAACCCCGATTGAATCAAGTAATGGTAAACTGGCTTTTTTTTCTCGAATAGAAATTAAGTTTAAGGACGGTAAAACAAACTTCGCTTTCCGATAAAATCTTGGATTTTCTATTGGACCTAAACCATGCCCAAGAATCGCGGTTGATTTACCTAGTTTCGCAGCAAAAGCGAGGGTATTGAGAACTTCATGCGACCATTCTCCCCATAGATCAGTGATATATCCTCCACCAGATGCGACGACTAAATCTGAAGTTGAAATGGCTTCTACGAATGCTTGAATTTCCCTAATTGCTTTTTGATTTTTTCGCAATTTAATCTTAAGTAAAAAATCGGCTAAAAATGGAAAATAATAACAAAGTTTATCTTCTATTTCTAATAGAATAATATGTTTTTTCCTAGATAATTTTTTAAGATTTTTTGAGTATTTATCACTAGGACTAATGAGTGGCGAAAACCATAGTTGACGACCATTCGGTGATAAAGGAAATGTTTTAGGACATAATTCAGCAAGCTTCTCTGGTGCATTGGTCAGAATCTCAATGACAGCATCAGGCCAAAGACTTTGTAATCTTGATACCGTGACTTGTAGCATTGCTACATCACCCACATTTCCAAAATCGTAACTACCAGTTTCCACAAAAATTTTCATAAAATATTTTAGCTTTATGGTCTGGCGATCGCATTTGTTGATTTCTATTTAACGATTTAATAAAAATTTCCAATTATCGGGTTCAAAGGATTCACCTTTAAGCATACGATTCCAATATAAATAGGGTAAAACATAACGTTTGACCATCCACATACTCCATCGTTCCTGGGTGGGATCAAAGGGAAAGCTGGATTTGGGTTTACCGTCGTAGTCGAATTCCGCCATAATCGTTTTTCCGTAACCCGTAACCAAAGGACAGCAGGTATATCCGCCGTATTGACTATCTAGCGATCGCGCTCCAATTAAAGCCAAGAGGTTATGGGCCAACACAGGAGCCTGTTTCCGAATGGCCGCCGCCGTCCGAGAAGTGGGCAAAGAAGACGCATCTCCTAAGCTAAAAACATTGGGAAAAACATTATGTTGCAAGGTGAATTTATTGACATCCACCCAACCCTTACTCGGCCCTTCTTTACCTGCCAGGGAACTGGTTTTAATAAAATCAGGGGGACTCATGGGGGGCGCAACATGAATCATGTCATAATTTACGCTAATTTCCTGAACGCCTGCCTCAGTTGTTACATCAAAAATAGCTTCCTTGCGATCAGCCTTAATTTCCTTAAGATTATGTTTGTATTGAACTAAAATCTCTTTTTTTGCCGCAACTTTTTCTAAGGCTTCACAATAGCCAGGAACGCCAAAAATTTTAGCAACCGCAACGCCGTAGGTAATTTTTGTTTGATTTCTAACGCCATTTTTACAGAAAGTTTCATCCGCTAAATACATGATTTTTTGCGGCGCACCTGCACATTTAATGGGAGTCGCAGGAAAGGTAAAAATCGCATTGCCACCCTTAAAGTTTTTAATTAATTCCCAGGTATAGGGCGCGTAACGAACATCATAATTACTGGTTACTCCATTTTTTCCTAGAGCTTCAGGTAAACCTTTGATGAGATGCCAATCAATTTGAATGCCAGGACAAACAATTAAATAATCGTAGGTAATAGAGCGACCGTCTTGAGTAATTACCGTATTTTGTTCAGGATTCAGTTCAGCAATGGCCGCTTTAATCCAACTAGCTCCAGTCGGAATGCAATCCCGTTCTTCTTTGATCGTATCTTCTAATTTATAAGCTCCTCCTCCTACCAATGTCCAAGCGGGTTGGTAATAATGCTTATCGGAGGGTTCTACAATCGCGATATCAAGATTACTTTCCTGTTTCAACAATTGGGCTGTTACGGTGATCCCCGCAGAACCACCCCCAACAACCACGATTTGATAATGATTTTTTGCCTGATTAGTCATAGGAGAGGAAAGTTTTATTTTTGATAATAACAATTGCTGTATTAGGATAACGCAATTGTTTGTATTGTTGACTTTTAGTTTATAAAAATTTAAGATTACATCGATTAATTATTTGAAATTAGAAAATTTCTACTTTTGCTTAGATTTTCAGGAAAAGTTTTTTGTCAGGAAAAGACTAATCAATCAAAAATCCTCCCCAAAAAAAATTTCGAGGAGGGAGGAAACACAAAGAAATTAACTCAAAAATGCCTTAAACTTGCACAAAGGAAGGATTTTGGATTAAAGCTTCGACTAAACTCCGTACCGCCGCCACCATTGCTACTTCATCATTGAGTTGATTAATCGCAGAACCGACTCCAACCCCAGAAGCACCCGCCGCGATCGCCATCGGAATCGTCACATTAGATAAACCCGATGCACAGAGAACAGGAACCGAGACAGCGCGAGAAATGGCATGGGCCGCCGCGAGAGTGGGAGAGGCTTTTTCAATTAATCCCAAAATTCCTGCATGACTAGGCTGAGAACTGGTTCCCCCTTCTGTTTGAATCAGGTCAGCCCCCGCTTCAACTAGGGCTTCGGCCAATTGTACTTGTTCATCCAATGCCAAAATATGGGGAACAGTGACGGATAAAGTGGTATGGGGCAGTAATTGACGAGTTGCTTGGGTTAACGCTAACACTTCAGGGGCTTCAAAACGACGACCCTGGGCATAAAAACTATCAAAATTACCAATTTCAACCAAATCTGCCCCTGCATCTACTGCATCTACTAATAATTGGGGATCGACAGCAGATACACAGATAGGTAAATCAATCAGTTGTCGGACATGACGGATAAGGGCAACATCGGCGGCAATATCGACAAAGGTTGCACCCCCAGCCTGGGCTGCTTTCACGACAGCCGTTACATTTTCGGTATTGAAATTATTCAGCCCACTGATCACTTTCAGGGCGCGGCGTTGACGAAGAGCTTGCTGCAAAGAAGAATTGATAGTCATAATTTTTTTCGATAATCCTGATTAGGCAATTATTATAACGGATTGCTGGATAAAAAATGGCAATTTACATTGCTTAAATTTTTAATTATTAGACTTTTATTTAATAACACTTAACTATATTATTTTTAGGATTCCCATTTTAATTTAGCAATCATTAGTGCTATTCTAGAAAAAATTTTGTTTCTTTTTTCTAATGTCTCTGGCAACTTCCTCCCCTTTATCAACGGATTCCATTCGGACTTGTCCTATTAATTTCAATCATTGGTATGGGGTTGCCCTGGGCAAGGAAGTGACCGATAAACCTCTCTCTGTAACACTTTGGCATCAGTCGATTGTCCTTTTTCGCGATCGCCTGGGAAAGGTTCATGCCCTAGAAGACCGTTGCCCCCATCGGCACGTCAAACTCAGTGAGGGTAAAGTCATTGGCGATCGGATTGCGTGTGCCTATCACGGTTGGCAATTGGATCAAACGGGTCGATGTATCTCCATTCCCTACCTCACCGAAAAACAGAAATTACCGAATTGTAAAATTCGTTCCTATCCCGTCACAGAATTAGATGGTTTTATTTGGGTTTTTCCAGGGGATTTAGACTATTTAGAACAAACTAAAATAGAGCCGATGGGCATTCCTGAGTGGGAACATTTGAATTATATTGGCTCGGTTGCAACCATTGATTGTCAGGGACACTTTTCTTTTTTAATTGAAAACCTAATGGATATGTATCATGGGCATTTACATGATAATTATCAAGCTTGGGCATCCGCAAAGTTAGAAAAATTATCTGCCGATCGCGATCGCGTTGATGCCTATTATGAAGCCGAGAGTTACTATAAAATTGATAAAATTTGGTCAATTTCCCAGCTATTTTTTCCTGCCCTGAGACGTTTACACCCCGAACCCCTAACCGTTAGTTATTACTATCCCCATTGGCTTTCAACACTAGGTAATGATTTTAAAATTTATTGTTTATTTTGCCCTGTCAGCGAAACCCAAACCCGTGCCTATTTAATTCATTTTACCTCTCTGAATGCCTTTCCGAATTTACACAAATCTCCCCTTTGGGTACGTCGATTTTTTAAGGATAAATTATTTAATGCCGCTAAAAAACTATTAGAAGGATTAATTCGTCAGGATGTTTTAATGATCGAACAGGAACAACAATTTTATTCAAACAATCCCCAACAACGGAGTTATGAAGTTAATCCGACCTTGGGTAAGGTTCAAGCTTTAATTTGTCAACAGGCTCAGAATAATTTAAGCAATCATAATATCAACTATGCTGAATAAACTTGAACATTGATTTTTAGAATAGTTGGCGATCATAATGTTTTTATTTTATAATTTAAATCCACTTCCTGATAAATAATAACTATTGTGAAAATAGTATTAAAGTTATTATAAAAGAGATTATTCCAAGGTTAAATCATGAATCAACGAGAAATTCCTTTAGGGATTGACCCACATATTATACAAAAAGGCTTAAATGAACCCATTGAGTTCTATCAAGGTAAATTAATTGTCAATAAAGATGATATTTCCTTTGAAGTTGATGGAAAAATTGAGCTTGTTTGGTTCCCCTTTGCAAGTCTAAGATTTGAATTAGAAGGGACAGAAGAACTTCAATATAATGAACTTAATCAGTTATATTGTCTTAGTCTTGTTAAAATTGTTAAAATTGACCTAATCATATCAGGACAAGAAAATAGCATTTTAGAAGGAAAAATAACTCATATATCTTCAGTCATCAGGGGAGAAATTATTGATACAAAAACTGGTAAAAATAAACAAAGTGAAAGACAAGCTTACTATGCTAAATTTTTTATTCCAAATTTTAGATATATTGTTGGTACGCCGATTCGTTATGAAGGACAAAACTTTGGATTTAGTGTCCGTAATAGATTGTCTCTGAATGCTAAAGGTTGGAATATAACACTGGATTCATTATCCAATATTAAGCAATTAGGGGAAGATCTAACTAATTCCTCTGGTTTTGCAATTACTTACTATGGCATTTTAGAAAAAAATGATGGTTCTTTATTTGATTATCAAGAATCAAAAGAAATTATTGATGCGCTTAAATGGTATTTGTCCTTTGTCAATGGTAGTTTCATAAGTCCATACGCATTAGTTGGTTTTAATGCTGATCACAATGAAGTTTGGAAAGGTTGGAAATCTAGCCGTATGTTTCCTTATCAAAATAATTTTTCATGGGTTAGTAAATCTCATCCAAAAACCTTTGAAGAACCTTTTAAAGGGTTTGTAGACCTTTATTTTGATCCTGAGTGGTCTGATAGTTTAAAACGGATTGTTTATATCTATGTTGAAACTAACCACATTGCTATTAATGTTGAAGGCGCAATTATTCTGTTACAAAGTGCCTTAGAACTACTTGCTTATGAAATCCTGGTTGAAAAAAATCGGGTACTTAATCCAACAAAATTTGAAAAATTGCATGGTAATGAACGTATAAAGCATCTTTTCGATCAGCTAAAGATTCCTTTGGAGATATCTGCGCATTTAGAAGTGCTTCATAAGACAGCAAAAGAAAGGAATTGGTTGGCTCCCGATGCAATAATAAAAATACGGAACTCTATTGTTCATCCCACTAAAAAAAATCGTGTAAAGTTAAATGACCATTCTCAAGAAGCTTGTGACGTACTAGATCTTTGTCGATGGAGTCTTGAACTCTGTATATTGAAACTTTGTAACTACAATGGTGTATATACAAATACACTAAAAAGAATTCAATATAATGGAGATGTTGACCCAGTTCCTTGGAGTTCCGAAGAGTAATTCCAGAAAAATTTTCCGACTTTTTTTTGAAATTAAAATATAATTATTAGAGACAGATTTTATTTAAAAAGAGTTTGTATGATTACTTTTCAAGAAATTATTGATTCCATTGAAGTATTACCAACCGAAGACCAAGAGCAGTTATTTGAACTAATTCGTAAACGACGAGTTGAGGCTCGACGGGTTGAGATTGCGGCCAATGCTCAGGAAGTTTTTCAGGCTGTAGAAATGGGAACTGCTAAACGAGGAACTTTTGAAGAGTTGAAATCTTATTTATTAGAGGATGATGAATGATTTTAACAACGGATAGCAAGTTCAAGAAAAGTTTCAAGAAATTAATCAAGAAAAATCCTCAGTTACAAGCCAAAACATTAGAAGTTTTAGAATTATTGAGTGATGATCCTTTTAGGCACTGGTTCAGTCTAATTATTAGAATGAAATCCTTACAAGACAAGGACTTAAC
>QBMS01000152.1 GCA_003249095.1 Snowella sp. | reverse complement strand
GTTAAGTCCTTGTCTTGTAAGGATTTCATTCTAATAATTAGACTGAACCAGTGCCTAATTTACGAGACAGATTCAGAGGTTGAAGGAGTTTCAACTGGAGTTTCAACTTCGGCAGGAGCCTTTTTCTTAGATTTTGACTGAGGTTTTTCCGTCAGTGTAGAACCCTTAGAACCCTTAGCCGCCGAAGCAGCACTCTGTCCGTCCATTGGGGGCTTTTTCACCCGTCTAGGAGTAAAGTCTTGGGGGTCAGCAATCTGAGAAACAAAGCCAAAACAGGCACGTTGGGGAATCAGGCGAGCCGTAATTTGATAGAATTTGGGTTTCTCTTCTGAATCCTTACGAAAACGATAGGGGGGTTGGTCTGCCCAAATCAGAGGTAAATGTTGATTGGAAGGTCGATTCTCGTAATCCTTTAATTCATTGCGATAAATGGTAAAAACAGGACGACGACACTGGGGAATAAATTGCCACACCCCCCTAAGGACAAAAATTCCCGCTTCTCCCTTTTCGAGCTGCTCTGTTCCCATCCAAACCCCCTTAAAGCTTAAGCCTTCGCCCTTGGATTGGGGATAACATTTAATCCAAACGATTTGGTCAATGTGATTATTGGCTACTGCGATCACTTTACGGGGCAGATATAGGGGAAAGAGAGATTCTTTAACTTTGATCTGAAAACGTTCTTCAACCTGAACTAATTTTCCCCGTAACCAACCGATCGCCTGATAGTAATTTTGAGGAGTGGTATCTAATTTAACTTCGGGGGTAGGCGTTACCTCTGGAGAACTAGGGGTAGGAGGAGTGGGGGGGGTAGGAGTCGTCGGCTGAGTCATGATAGATATTTGGCTTTATTAGGGTTAAGTATGAGTGACAAGACCATTAAAGGCAAGTAGTTTGATGATATTTTTGGCTAAAAATTGGTAAAAAGCTCATCGGTTTGCAGGAATCCATTCGGTCTTAGAAAACTTAACATTATTGCATTTCCTCTTGATTATTATAATTTATTCTTAATAGACTCTTAATTTACTCTAAAATGACATATTTAGACGATTGGGGGAAAGAGAAACTAATACCAGTCTTATTTCTCTGTATAGCTAATTTTTTTGTTGCCATACCATTCATATCTAGGACAGTTGCTTTGGTAATGCGGGGATTGTTGATGGTTACGGAAAGATGATTTTGGGCGATCGCCCAGGGAGCATGACCATAATCGAGGATTTCAAAGCCTTGGTGTGATTGACCCGATGGATCGACCCATTGAGCCATTTTTTGTTTCCAACCCGTTGATCGGGCGATGGTTCCAACTTGAACTAGAATTTTTTGAGATTGGGTAATGTTTTGGTTGTCCATTGAGGCGATCGCGACGGTGGCATAGTCATTGTCCGCAGTAATTGACCCATCTTTCAGCGCAATTGTGCCGACTGATTTCAGAAAACCCGTCACCCCCTGGGCTTTAGGACTATTTAAAACACAAATCCCCTGACCATAATTCCAGCTAATTTCTCCCGTAATGGAATGAACGGTGCGGTTTTTTTCGTCAAGATAGGGCGTTAGATCCGTTACTTGATTTTGACTGCGATCGCTATCATAGGTGACATTTACTTTACCGACTAAAAACGCCAGGGGATTGACCGTCGTGAGTTGGGAAGTTTTATGATTTTCTAAGCGATCACGCAGTGCCGCTTCGCGATCGCGATTAGGATCGAAACCCGATTCTTCAGAAATAAGGGGCAACACTTGATTCCAAAGATCTTTTAGGGGTTGATGTTCCTGAACAACAACGGGAGCCTGTTTAAGATAGCCCTGACGATAAATTAAGGCACTGGCGGGAAAATTTCCTAAAATTTCAGGAGTTCCAATAATCCATTTGCCCAAGGACGGTAAATAGCCATTAGCCGAATCAGGTTGTTGCCATTGGGGAACATCATCGGAAAACCAGTAAAGCGCGTCCACCCCATTGAGTGATTGGAACGCACTGATCAAAAAAGTCCCTTCGGATTGATAGCCCAGGGGAGGAACCCAGGAACTTTCAGAAACAATTGTGGGATGCCCCGTCACCTGCTTAATATTAATGGGCAACTCGACGGGATTCAATAAAATCGAAGGATCGGTAAATTTATCCCCATTGATAATGGCCCATCCTGCCTGCTCTCCTTGGTGAATGCCGCCGTAGTAACGATTTAGCCCAATAACGTCGGCCACCATGTAGGAATAACGTTCTGCATCATTAAGTTGGGGAGTATTCACCGTTTTCCAGTTGCCCGCATTAATAAGTTGTTTTGTGCCAATTTCTTCCCGTAAAAAATGCACGATCTCCTCATTAAACTGGCTCATCGTTTCTGTCCAAAATTGAATCTGATCCGCCATGCGTTGGGTTTGGCCCTGATTCAGGTTTTTCTTCTCAACAATTTGCCACATCGGATAAAACGCGATTTTGCCCCTCTGGAAATCATCCCCTTCAAGCTGGGTCTTTTGCCAAGCTTGTTGGACTTGGGGAAAACTGCCATATTTTTGACTTAACCAATTTCCAAATTTTTGTCTCAGTAACTCTAAATCCTTACCCTTAATCTGGTCAACTGTCCAAAAGAGAAGCGAATCTTCGTTTTGTAATTGAATAAGAGCGATCGCGGTTTCATCTTTTAAAGCAATGCCCGTATAGGGATTAACGGGTTCCAATAAAGCTTTTAACCAACCTTTATAGGCTTTTTGTAATTCGGGATCAAAAAATAGTAATCCATTCATTGAGGTGCGATCGCTGTCAAATCCCCAACTCGGCTGAATTTTTAACGCATTCGCAAAATAGGGAGAAAGAGTGACATAAATACCTTCTTGCTTCATTGCTGCCACATATTGCCAGAGTTGTTCACGGGCTTGGGAATCAATCTCCGTTAATTGAGAAGTCGGACTTTTGGGGGCAATTTGACCATGCCAACGAACGAGATTCACCCCTCGTTTGGCGAGAAAACGCGCTTGATCTTTCATTTTAGTTCGATCTTTTTGCCAAATTTGCGAATTTACTGCCCAAAAACGGATAGATTGACCATTGCCTAAAACAAAATCTTCTTTGTCAGAGGAAAGTTGAATAAAACCTGACTCCCCTGCAACTTTTTCATTGAGATAGCGTAAATCCAATAAAGCCTTCGGATCATACTTATCTGGAGCGGGTTCAAAGGGCCAACTATCTTCTTCAGAAAAATGATTCACTAAAAGAGCTTTATTTTGGACAGCAGATTGGGAATTCGGCGATCGCCACAATAAAGGAAAAACAAAAATACAGAAAATCAGCGTGGCAAGAAAAAGAATGATGATAGATAAATAAAACCAGTTTTTTCTGGGCATAATAACCTAAAAAATATAATTATCACACAATCGCTTCAACTCCATTACACCTTTTTTTTGATTCGATGTTGGCCCGCTCATGGGGAAAAGACGCGATCGCCGACAAGTTATCAGAAACCCCCCTTGTATTTTGGCTTCAGACCATGTTAAGCTAGATTCTGCTTTAAAGCGGATGTGGCGGAATTGGTATACGCGCACGTTTGAGGGGCGTGTGGCTTTGCCTTACGAGTTCGAGTCTCGTCATCCGCATTTTTTTACCCGAATAGAACACGACCCTATCTTTGTCTCTAAGGAGCATGGTACGGCGTGTTTTTGTTTTTTATCCCGTTCCTATTTGTTTATCCCGTTCCTATCTCCAGTGATCCCGCACTAGGCGCATTAAACAGATAATATTAATTTCAGTAACAAAATATACCGTTGTCGGTAATGATGAGGATTCTGTGTTAACTTGAGGATATAGCAATCATAGATTATTCATCGGAGGTGTTCACTGTGAACAAAAATCGTCAACAAGTCCTAACAAACGCAGCGATCGCGCATCAAGAGTCGTTGCGGAAAAATCTGCAAAATCGTCTAGAACGGGCCAGAGCATCAGGTAACGAGTCCTTGATTCATCAATTGGAAGCAGAAGCCGCTTACTTGCATTTACAATAATTTCCTCAAAATATATCGTCTGTAAGGTGAGAATAGATAGGAGTGAAACCGTCAAGTCACGGTCTCTCCTTTTTTTTATGGATTAAATATTTGCAAGATCGAAAACTCTGATGATAGAATAAGAAATTGTGTCTAATTAAACTTCTTAAACCTTTATGCCTAAATTAAAAACTCGTAAGGCCGCGGCAAAGCGTTTTCGTCCTACGGGGAGCGGAACCAAGATTGTCCGTCGTAAAGCTTTTAAAAATCACTTATTAGAACATAAGAGTGCTGAACAGAGACGGAGACGTTTATCCAATTCTGCTTTGGTTCATGAAACGGACGAAAAAGCTGTTCGTTTGATGATGCCTTATATGTAAAGTGTGACAGATTCATTAAACCCTAGAGATTATTATGACCAGAGTAAAGCGCGGTAATGTTGCTCGTAAACGCCGCAAAAAAGTTCTTAAATTAGCCAAAGGTTTTAGAGGTTCCCACTCTAAGCTGTTCCGTACTGCTAATCAGCAGGTGATGAAGGCACTCCGCAATTCCTACCGCGATCGCCGCAAACGGAAACGCGATTTTCGTCGTCTGTGGATTACCCGTGTTAATGCCGCCGCGAGAACAGAAGGTTTAAGCTATAGCAAGTTAACGGGACAACTGAAAAAAGCAAATATTGAACTAAACCGCAAAATGTTAGCTCAATTGGCGATTTTAGATCCCCAGGCTTTTTCCGAAGTGGTCAAGGTAGCGGTTAACGCTCAATAACGACTGATAATGTTGATTAGACATAGAACTCGGTTTCTTTTGATGGGAGACCGAGTTTTATTGTGTATTTTTTTCTATGGGGTTTGATGGTCTTCAGTTGGTAAAAAATCACCTAGAGGCGATCGCTTTTTTTTAGGAACAAGGATTTAATACGTTGTGCATTCAAGATCTCGATTTCTGTAGGGACATAATACCATTATGTCCTTAATCTTAAGGGTCAACAGACAATGTATTGCTTGATAGACGAATAAAAGGGCTTAACAGTGTTAAGCCCCTACAAAACAGGGATTAATCGGGGGGATACGAACCTATAATCTCAATAATCAAGAACAAGAGTTCTTTGTAAAATGTTTTCATCACAGATAAAAGCACAGGTTATTTATTTTTCATTCCTTAGACTGTCTTTTTTGAAAAGAGCATAACATCATCTTTTTGATAAGACAATTGAAACTCAGAATTTTTTTCAACTTTTTCTCGAAATTGATGGAGTAATTCTGGCGAACTCTCCCAACCAGGATGGCGTAGATTTAATAAAACATAGTCAAATTGATTTAACTCTAAGGATTCCGATCCATTCGTTGTTAGTTTCACTAGGGGACGATGGGTGAGATGGGGCGCAATTTCTGCGGAAGTGAATACCCCTCCCTGGGTTTTAATTTCCGCGATCGCCTGATTAGTCGCTTGCCAGGTATCGAGAGAGCTTAAATAACGAGAGGTGAAATAACCCACTTTGGCTAGAGCGAAAAAAGTCATCAGTGACCAAAGAATGATCCAACGGGGACGACGTAGTAAGGTTTTTTCTTCCTTCAGTAAATTAATAATTACTAATAATAAAAAAGGTAAAATGGGTAGGGAATATTGATGCAATAAATCCTTTTGACCTGGATCATTGGCTAACAAATTCATCAGTAATGTGGGTAGGGCGGCAATTAAGGGTAAAAAACAATACCAGGTCTTGATTTGAAAAAGAGCCTTTCGACGGGGTATCAGTCCCCAGAGCAGAGGAATTAAAAGCAAGAGTAAGTAGCCAAAATTTGTCCCATTAAAGAGTCCTCCCAAGATTAATAAAGGATTTATAAACAAGTTTTTTACAATAGCTAAATAGGAATCTCCCAGATAACTATAACGAGAAAGGTGGCGATCAATGGAATGAGTATTATGGGTAAAATAGGGAATAATTATTTTGCTGGCAATCAAAAACCAACTACTGCCAAAGGTTAAGGCGATCGCCCCGTACAATCTTTCTTTTTCTACGATTAACCACAATCCCATCGCCGCGATCGTGATGCCTAAAATTCCTTTACAACTACTAATTAAAATTAATGCAACCATAAATCCGAACAGGTTGCGATGACGAACGGCAACAACCGCGTAAAGAATGGCAGACAAGGCAATTACATCAGTGTGAAAATCAAATAAATTAACATTAAAAATTAAAGGATACAATAAATAAACACCACTGAGGGTTAATGCTAAAGCTTCCGTTAACTCAGACTGTTTAGCTAATTGATAGATGAAAAAAGCTCCCAGGGAAAGGGCGATCGCCTGAACAAAAAATAACCAATAAACACTGGGATAAAGTTTATATAAAATAGCTAGGGGATAGAAAATTAAAGCGGCATGATCCCCTAAAATATGGATACCTAAAAAGGAAGAAAGGGGAGGTGTATTTTGACTAATCAAAAAAATAGCTTGATCAAAAATCCCCAAATCCCAGGCAGTAGATTGATATAATAAATGTTTTAAACTGCTGGATATTAATAAAATTAAGACACTAAAACTAATTAAACAAATGAGACAGTAATGTTTAATAAAATCTATAATTGAAACCATCTTACTCCTCACAAAGAACAAGTTTTATTTTATCAAATCATCTCCAACTTTAAACAAAGATTTTAACTAATTCATCCAGAAATCACCATTGCTGTTATAATCTTCCTGACCAATCTTAAAAAAGAGTATAACAATGTCTCAATGGTTAGCAGAATGGATTCCCAATGTCATGAATCAACTCGGATATTGGGGAATTGGCTTATTAATGTTTTTAGAAAATCTTTTTCCGCCCATTCCCTCCGAATTAATCATGCCCCTAGCGGGCTTCACCGTTGCCAAGGGACAGATGGATTTTATTCCGGTCATTATCGCTGGGGTTGTGGGAACCATTGTAGGGGCGTTTCCCTGGTATTACATTGGTAAATTTATTAGTGAAGAACGTTTGGAACATTTGGCGGATAAATATGGAAAATGGATTAGTGTAACTTCAAAAGATATTAAAAAAGCCAACAATTGGTTCAATGAACATGGTGGTAAAGCAGTTTTCTTTTGTCGTTTAGTTCCAGGGGTCAGAACCCTAATTTCCTTACCCGCAGGGATTAATAATATGCCTCTGATTCCTTTTACGCTTTATAGTACCTTGGGAACCACTATTTGGGTCACTTTTTTAACTTTTTTGGGTTATAAATTAGGTGACAACTATGAATTAGTGGATGAATATTTAGGGCCAGTTTCCAAAATTATTTTAGCGATTATCGTCATTTTCTTTATTCTCTGGATTGTGCGGAAACAGATGCGTCGTTCTAGTTAATCCGTTTTATTCTAGTTTATTCTAGTCTTGATTCACCAAGGGATTTTCGGTTTCTTGGTTAATTTCTTCGATTACTAGGGGTTGGGATATTTCTGGGACGCGATCGCGTAAACTGTTGACCGTCGATTTGATCACACTAGCGAGGGGAACGGCTAACAATAAACCCAGAATGCCTCCTAATTTTCCGCCCACAAACAAAGCGACAATAATCCAAACAGGATTGAGTCCTGTCATGTTTCCCATCAAACGAGGGGAGATAATATTGTCATTAATCTGACCGACAATAATAGCCGCAATCAAAACCTTAGTTCCCAGCCAAAAATTCTGTAACATTAGTAGAAAACTAATAGTAATAATGCTGATGCCACTGGCGTAGGGAATCAAAGTCGTGAGTCCAATGGTAACGGCAAATAGAATGGCATAGGGAACTTGTAAAACACTAAAAACAATGATCTGAGCCAGACTTAAAATGCCTGCTAACATTGCTTGGGTAGCAAAATATCGCTCAAACGTTATCCGAATAGATTCTCTTAATTGATTATTCCAAGGGTGGGGAATCCAGCTTAAGATTCCATCCCAAACCTGTTCTCCTGATAATACTAAAAATACAGTTAACACTAAGATAATAAGTCCATTAAAAATCGTACTAATGGTAACACCGACTACATTAAATAATTGATTGCCAACGGAGTTGAGGAGACTGGTTAATTTTTCGACTGCCTGATTAATAAATTGACTAAAATCAATATCGACGAGCAGTTTATGGGAAGTTGTCCATTCATGGAGGCTGGTTAATTGTTCATTTCCTGATTTGAGCCATTGGGGTAAACTCGTAATTAATTCTGTTAATTGCCCAATCACTAAGGGGATTAAAATGAATAAGGCGATCGCTGTTACTAATATTGCTAACAAAAACACAGAGGAAATAGCCCAACCTCTTTTTATGCCTCGTTTTACCAATATTCTCACGGGTAAATCTAAAAGAAACGCCAAAAGAGCCGATGCTACAAAAATACTGCTCAGGGGTTGAAAATAACTGAGTAGAATGAAAACCAACCATCCATTAACAAAAGCGAGGGGAAAGAGCAATCCTAATCGTAACCAGGGAGGAAGTTTTTTGAAAAAATCTAGCATTATTAATATCCTTCGAGAAGAAAATTTGAGTTTTAAAAATCACAAGCTTTGCTTAGATTAAAGCTTACTGAATAATACTGTCATTTTTGATTAAAATTTTTGTAGGATAAGGATATAATATACCATGTCTTTAAAAAAATTATTTGTTCTTCCTCACAACGCAAGGCACTGGTTCAGTCTAATTATTAGAATGAAATCCTTACAAGACAAGGACTTAAC
>QBMS01000151.1 GCA_003249095.1 Snowella sp. | reverse complement strand
GTATTATACGTTTCTGAATATAGTGACTCACATTTTTGACAGATAAATATTTTTCTCTCTCCATTATTTTTCGTTTTGTAATGAGAATGAATTTTCACTTCCTCGCTGTGACAATGAGGACAGTCTCGTTTAAATAATTCTTTTTCTTTCCCATTGCAAAATATAGAATCATTAAACTCTTGGATTGGCTTTATCTTTTGGATTGACATACTCTCTCTCCTTTTTTTACCGATTTATTTATAGTATTATTACCCTTAACACCCCTGTAAAGTTATAACCATTACTTCCAAGCTTATATTTGCTTCTTTGTTTCTCTAATCCTTTGCCCAGTAATCCTTTCTGCCTTTAATCAGGCTGAACCATTGCCCAACGCAACTTGTTCTCAAGATAAAACTAAAATAACTAAAATAGAGATGAAATCTTTCAAAAAACTTTATTTAAACAAAAAACTTTATTTAAAATTTTATTTCCATTATTTTAAAAATAATCAAGGATTACAAAAACATTACTCATTTTTTAAAACGTCATAGGATAGGTAAAATTGAATTTTTCTAACAATAAAATTATCCCGATTAGACAGACTTAACATAGACTGCGCTCATTGTAACCATAAGAGATTTGCCAATAGAGATAAGATTCGCTTCTAAGGATGAAATCTTAGCCCATCAGCAAGATAACTAGAAGGAAAAATTTTTTCTTCAATTTTCTTTGCCCAATCCTCTATACAGATCATCGCCTATAGAATATTATTTATTTTAAAGTGATATTGACGCTCTGGGCCATTTAAAAATTGGAGCATCGACAAACAGTATAAAAGTTTACAAACTTACTGCACTGTCCATACTCACGAATCCTCGATCTTTAAATTGTTCTGTCATCAAAAGATTTTTTCTGTTTTTCTCTTACTTGCTATGTGATAATCGCACCATCATCAGCTTTTCTAGATTCTTGATTTCTTCTAAGGATTGTTAAGTTTTTGGGACAATCTGGGAAAACTATGATTAAATATTAAACTCTGCCTTCCACTCTGACTGAGCATCCAAGATGAAAAATCCTGCTGAATTTCGCCATGTCTTGGTAATTGAAGATCAAAAGTCTCGTCGCATAGTTTCGCTCAATGAAAACACCTACACGATTGGCCGAGACCCTAATAGTACGGTTATTCTCTACGATCGCCAAGTATCTCGTCACCATGCCACCTTGGTAAGAGTGAATGATTATCAAAGTCAGGATTATTTTTATCGAGTTATAGATGGTAACTTGCAGGGCAAGCGTAGTACGAATGGTATTACGGTCAATGGGAATCCGTGTCTAACCCATGAATTGAAGAATGGAGATGTTGTTCGCTTTGGGAGTAAATCTCAGATTAGTTATCAGATAATTGCTCAATCGACGGAAACGGAAACGGAGTCTTCCTATACCGATCTTTCTCCCGTTCAGGAACACTTGGATTTTGCGACAGTTAATGATTCTCGTCATGAATTTACTTCCAAGGATTATGCAACGAAAAGTGCAGAAACTTTTCCTGATGCCTTTGACAAGGAAGAGATTTCATCTGAAGATGCCTCCTTTTCTACCGCTATCCTCTATCACAATGACAGCCCCAGTAAGACTTCTCGTCCTCGGAGTATTGATCGCAGTACCTTGGTTCCTGACTCAACCTTGGTTGAACATAGTCCTCAGGCAATTTTTGAGTTAACTTTTGATGGTAAAATTTCCTATCTGAACGCAGCTACAACGACTCAATTTCCTGAACTGGAAACGGCGAAGGTCGGTCATCCCCTGGTTGATGGATTAGTGACTCTTTCTCCCCCAGAAGAAGGTTCATCTTTTGTGCGAGAAGTTGTGATTAATAATAAGATTTATGAGCAGAATATTTATTATTTTTCAAACAAAAAAAGAATTTATTCCTATATTTTTGATATCACTGAACATAAAAAAGCCAGTTTAACGGCTCAAGTTGCCCAACAAAATTACCATCTCTATCAGCAACTAACGACGGAAGGTATTCTCTGGGTGGAGGGAGACACCAAAAAAATTCTAGAAGCTAATCTCAGCTATTGTCAATTATTGGGCTACGAACGGGATGATCTTTTAAAACTCACCCTTTATCAGGTGTTTGCGGAAAACCCCAAGGTTGTTGATGAATACCTGGGAGCGATCGCCGAAACACCAGCTTTAATCATTAAAGAATGCCTACAACGCAAGGCCGATGGATCCTCTCTAAAGGTTTCAGTGAAGTTGACTCGTCATGTTTTACAAAATGGGCCAATCTATGGTTTGGTTGTTCAGGATTTAGGGTCTCAAAAACAAGTTGAGGAAGCGTTACAGTTTCAAGTTTTACATGATCCCATCACGGGGCTGCCTAATCGCCAGTTTTTTGAACAACAGTTGGCGATCGCGTTGGATCATGCCAGACACCATCAACATTTATTCGCTGTTCTGTTTTTTAATCTGGATTCCTTTAAAAATATCAATAATAGTCTGGGTCATCGCGTCGGCGATCGCGCATTAAAAGCCTTTGGTCAACAAATCCAGGGTTGTATTCGTTCCGAGGATGTTTTATGTCGTTGGGGTGGAGACCAATTTTGTGTCCTGCTTCCCCAAATCAGGAATACCGATGATGCCGTCAAATTAACCCAACGTTTGTTTGAAAAACTAAGCCATCCTATTGCGATCGATGCCTATGAGTTTCATCTCAAAAGTAGTATCGGCATTGCCGTCTATCCCCAGGACGGAGAAAATTCAGAAACCCTCCTCAAAAACGCAGATACCGCTCTCCATCGCACCAAAATCGCGGGACGTAATCATTATCAATTCTATGATCCCAAGCTGGGAGCAGAAGCTACTCTCATTCTCCGCGTAGAAAATTTACTGGATCAGGCGATCGCACGGAAACAACTTTCCTTGCATTACCAGCCCCAGATGAATCTCAAAACCCAAACCATTACGGCGATGGAAGCTCTCCTACGCTGGGAAAATCCTGAAGTCGGTTTCATTTCCCCCGCCAAATTGATCCCCCTCGCCGCTAAAACCGATCTCATTTTTCAAATTGGAAAATGGGTTTTGCAAACAGCCTGTGAACAAAATTTAGCCTGGCAAAAAGAGGGTCTCCCCCCTTTCCCGATTACCGTTAATTTTTGCAGTAAAGAATTTCACCATCCCCGTTTAGTGGAAACCATCGCTCAGGTTTTGGCCGAAACAGGTCTTGATCCCCACTGGTTAGAAATTGAAGTTACCGAAGCAACCTTAAGAGTCGCTCCCGCCAAAGCGAAGAAGACCTTGGAAGATATCAAATCCTTGGGCGTTAGGGTTGCGTTAGATGATTTTGGGACAGGTTCTTCGGCTCTGGGTTCCCTCAAATATTTTCCCCTCAATACCCTCAAAATAGACCAAAACTTCATTCGAGATTTGCGGAATGATTCCCACGATTTGGCTGTGATTTCCGCCATTTTAGCGATGGGTAGGGGATTTAATCTGAGAATTGTAGCTGAAGGTATTGAAAACGACTATCAACTCAATATTGTGCGTCATCTCCAGTGCGAAGAAGGTCAAGGTTATCTGCTCGGTCGTCCTCTCAAGGTGAAAGATGCGACCCAGTTGCTCCAGGAACAATTCATCAAGCCCTAATCCTGCTATCTTCTACGCCACCAAGTCGCGATCGCCAAACCAATTCCTAGTAAAGGGAATACAACTAAAGATAACCAGGAAATCAGACTCGCTTGTAGGCTATTAAGAATAATACGGCGTTTTTGGGGTTCTTTCGGGCGAATAGAAAGGGGTTGTTCCTCCGTCGCGGCTAACCATTGCACACTATTTAGAAAAACATCTCCATTGAGTTGTTCCCCAAACCATTGATTTGTGGCAAAGGTAGAATTGCCGATAACAACCATCTTTGAAGTGATTTTTTCAGTTTTTTTAGTTTCCGTTGGACTGACAGCAGGAGAAGGGGAGACTAGGGGACTAGGGGATGCAGAGTTAGGAGAAGGGGATACTAGAGTTTCCGTTGGACTGACAGCAGGAGAAGGGGAGACTAGGGGACTAGGGGATGCAGTCGGTGAAATAGAGGGCGTTGGGCTAGGAGAAATTTCAGGACTGGCTTGTGCGATCGTGTAGGAAACTAATTTAGCTGAAAAAGGAGATGGATTAAAACCAGTCTTTTGGGGAGAACTAGAGGGTTGGGGAGAGGGAGAAACGAGGGGAGATGGGGAGCCAAGAGGACTGGGAGAAATTGATGGGGTTGGACTAGGAGAGATTAGGGGACTGGGCAAACTGATTGGGGAAACACTGGGAGAAGGAGAAATACTAGGCACTACACTCGGACTTGCTGACGGTTGAACCAAAGGAGATTCCTGAGAACGGGTTGCAGGAGAAGGGGATGTTGTGACAGAAGGAGAAGGAGAGGGTACAACTTTCTGGCTCGGATCTTCAGTACGAGTGAGGGCAACTCCTAGATCAAAAGGGCCGACTAAATCCTGCTTGGGATCAAAAACCAGTTCTTCTCCCGTTAACTCTTTTTTGGCCCACATTTTATCCGAGGCTTCTAATAGGGTAACAGCGATAATATTCGGTGTTTTGACGGTGGCAATGGGACGCGAGAGGGGAAAAATTGACATACCGTTGCCAAATTCCTTGGTGATGGGATGCTCTCCGTAGGTGATGATCACAGGAGCGGCGGGGCCGAGTCCAATTAAACTACCCGTACCAGAAAGATCCATGATGAGTCTAGGGTCAAGGGTAACGCCCCATTGTTTGAGCAGGGGATCGAGTCCTGGGTCGGTTTCGGGGTCAATCATGACGAATAAACTGCCCCCCTGATCGGCGTATTTCTGGAGGGTAGTGACTTCTTGTTCAAATAATTTGCGTTTTGGCCCTGCGATAATAATGGCGTTGGTATTGTCGGGAATAGCGGAACTTTCGACTAAATTGAGGGGATTAACTTTAAAACCTTTATTTTCTAGATTATTCACGGCTTCCGACATTCCTTCTTTCGTCGTATTCAGGGGATGTTCACCGTGACCTTGCAAGAAATAAACGTTTAAAATGCGATCGCGCTGAATTTTTTCGATGGCATTAATCAGCTTAATTTCTGATAGGGGTTCCCGTCGATTAAAGTTAATTAGGGTTTGAACGAGTTGTTTTTTGTCACCAAATTCGAGATAAACATCGCCCTGGGATTTGACATTAAAGGTTTTTACTAAACCAGGTTTTTGATCGGGATTGACAAATTCAAAGGAAAAATTGGTATTATAACGCCGAAAATTATTTAATAAATCCTGATCGCCAGGGTCGGGGGGACTATCAAAAATCCAAAGTTTGACAGGCTTTTTCAGATTAGTAATAATTTCCTGGGTTTGGGGGGAAAGGGTAAAGAGTTGATTCTCCGTGAAATCAATACGGTTAGAAAACCGAAAACCTAAAAAGTTGATGATACCCACAATCACTAAAATCGCGATCGTTCCCACTAAAACATTCGTTCCCGCCTGGGTGGAGCGTCTTGTCAAAAAGTTGGGGGTGTTGCTCACTAACCATGTCAGCCAAATCAATAAAAAGGCCGCCCCCGCAATCATTAATCCGAGGTACAGCGATGACCAAACTCCTGATGTGATTCCCGCGATCGCACCCGCAACGGTTAAAAAGACTCCTGGCAGATAAAAATATTTTAAGTATTTTAAATAAGGTTGAATTTTTTGAAAAAAGTTTTGCATAAAAAAATAATTGCTAGAGTTTCTGATTAATTAAGAGTAGATAAATGAGGAAAAATTAAGAACGTTGAAAACGCAGAGCTTCAATGGATTGGGCAGTCAGAAAAATACCCAGAAAAATATAACTGATAAACAAAACAATACTTTTAGTTTCTAATACACCGCTTGTCAAAGTATTGAAATGATTAAACAAAGATAAATAGGATAAAACATCTCCCATAAATCCACTGACTCGTTGAGCAAGGACATCCACGATCCACAGACCTAGAATTAAAATAAAACTCAAAATATAGGCCACAATTGAACTTTCTGTTAAGGAAGAAATAAACATTCCCAGGGATAAAATAGAGGCAGCAACCAAAATAACAGCGAGATTGGCGAGAAGAATAATACTAACAGGTAAGGCAGGATCGGATGCACTAAAAACGATCGCTTGATAAATCCAGAGGGGAAGCATCATCACGGAAAAAAACGTAAGAACTCCTAATAATTTCCCTAAGGCAACTACCCAATTGGTCAGGGGAGAAGTTGCCAATAATTCTAAAGTTCCCCGTTTTCGTTCTTCGGCATAAAGACCCATCGAAAGGGCAGGCAATAATACTAAAATGAGGGAAATAATAACACCTAAATAGGAGCTTAAGAACTGGCTCGCCACATCCATTCCTGCCGATTCCATACCACCTTGATCGACAAAAGCGGCATTTTGAATAAGACTATCTAAAATAATGCCAAAAAATACCCCTGCAATTAACCAGAAAACTCCTGAAATGACGTAGGCAAAGGGAGCGGCAAAATAACCGAGAAGTTCTTTACGAAAAATTGCCAGCAGGTTAGAAATAAAGATTTTAAAATTTTTGATCATTTGTTTTTAATTGCCATATCTTTTTGATTGAATACACAGATTTCGGATTTAATCTATTAAGTCTCTACGGTATGCTCAACGCTCAATTGTTCATTATTGGGAATGATTTCTTCGGTTGTAATTAAATTCAGAAAAACATCTTCTAGGGTGGCGCGGGTTCGACGCATTTCATACAAACCTAGATTATTGTGAATTAATAAATTGGCAATTTCTCGGCCTAATTCCTCGCTCGAATCAGTTTTGATTTCAATGATTGCACGAGACTCCATTTCCAAGGGTTTAATGATCACTTGAGTAATGCCATTAATTTGTTTAAATAATGATTCCAAATTCTCAGTATTTCCCTCGATTTCTAATTGATAACCCGTATTACCTGTGAGTTCGGATAGTAAATTCTCAGGAGTATTGGTTGCAATGATTTTACCGCGATTAATAATGGTGACGCGATCGCAGGTCATACTCACTTCGGGCAAAATATGGGTCGATAAAATAATCGTGTGCTGATTGGCCAAGCTTTTGATCAGATTACGAACTTCGATAATTTGTTTGGGATCAAGGCCGACGGTCGGCTCATCCAAAATAATCACAGGGGGATCATGGACGATCGCCTGGGCAATGCCAACCCGTTGCTTATAACCCTTGGATAGTTTATGGATTAAGACTTTGCGCTTTTCGGTAAGCTGACAGCGTTCGATGGCGGAATTCACCTTGGAGGAGCGATCACCTGCGGGAACCCCTTTAATACTCGCCACAAAAGTCAAAAAACTTTCTACGGTCATATCGGGATAAAGGGGCGGATTTTCGGGCAAATAACCGATATTTTGGCGGACTTCCAAGGATTTTTCATGGACATCAAAACCTGCAATGCGGGCCGTTCCCGTTGTCGCTGGAATATAACCCGCTAAAATTCGCATCGTCGTCGTTTTTCCCGCCCCATTTGGCCCCAAAAAACCGAGAATTTCTCCCGTTGCAACCGAAAAATCCACATCCTGAATCGCTGCTGTTGAACCGTAAATTTTGCTGAGATGTTCAACTTCAATCATAGTTAAGACTGATAAATGAGAACTACTTTAAGCCATTATCCCCCCCAGGGTTACATTTTGATAAATCACGCTACTGACTTTTCCCGTTAAGTAACGAATCGGTTCTAATTCCAAATGTTGCTAAGATCGTTTACTATTTTGGTCTGAACTACGCTCATGGGACGCTCTGATCCGAACTCCTATGTGTTTGAGTTGACGCACTGATTCAAAGACTAATGATTTTAATAATGAAGCGGCGATCGCTATTCCCGCAAAATTGACTCTCTTAAAATGATCGCGGTCTTAAAGTTTAATCAACAAGATGACAGCGATCTGACTACGAAGAGATGCGATTATATTTCAATCCCATTGATCCAAATTTCATACTCACTTATATCAACTTCATCATTCCAAATGATTCCGCTACCTGATGGATCTAGTTGAAAGTTTTAAAAAAAAGCATAGTTTTTTAGGGGAGAAAACATCGTTTTTTCCAGTAGCTTTTCACAGTCATATTTTCTTGCTTGATGATTAGAAAATTGCACCAATAAAGTGTAATTTTCAATAATTTTAGCTGATATTATTTTAGGGTAAAGCATTGTTTTATTTCAAAGGTGGTAATTTATTAAATTCTTGAGTATTCTACATTTTCAATAATTCTGATTGATAAATTTTCGCCCATTCTATAACCATTTTTGTGGCTCTGTTAGGTAAGTCTCCTTCAATAATTTCTAAGGTTTCCAGATTAATGAGGGCGTTATAATCTCCATAAATTGCATGAAAATGGAGAGGTGGATGATCGGCAAAAAAGAGTTTAATGATAATTCCATAAAATCGAGTAATTTCTGGCATAACTCTATTTTTTACAGGTCTTTTTTTATGACAACAATATTATAACAAAGATTGTTAGTTTTCTTTACTTAATGTAAATCTACAAAGCGGCGATCGCACTTTCAAGCCAAAATGATCGCGGTTTTCAAGTTTAATCAACAAGATGACGGCGATCGCATTATTTTTTTAGATATTTTGAGAGGAGGCCGTTCTCTCAGCAAAAAAATAGATTAAAATGAGTGTGTCAGCCTGATTAACAAAATGAGTTATGCCAACACCGACTATCATCGAAACGGATTTGCGCGAAGTTCTAGCAGAAATGAATAAG
>QBMS01000150.1 GCA_003249095.1 Snowella sp. | reverse complement strand
AGGATTGAGTTTAATGGCTTGATTGTAGTCCGCGATCGCCCCTTGATAATCTCCTAAATTAACCTTAGAATTTCCGCGATTACAGTAGGCAAGAGCATAGTCAGGATTGAGTTTAATGGCTTGATTGTAGTCCGCGATCGCCCCTTGATAATCTCCTGAGTCAGACTTGGCAAGTCCACGATTATAGTAATCTATTGCAGTAACTTGAGATAAAGTGTGCGGTTGGGGCTGAACAAATGTTTTGCCTTGAGCTAAAATTTTCAAACTCAACAGGGAAACCGTTGCGATAACTAGACTACCCAAGATCCATTGATTAAAGTCCGCGATCGCTCCTTGATTATCTTCTGATTTCTGCTTGGCATTTCCGCGCAAATTGCGATCTGTTGCAGTAAGTTGAGACAGAAGAATCTGCGGTTGGGCCTGAACAAGTGTTTTGCTTTGAGCTAAAACTTGCGAACTCAAAAAAGGATGGGGAACCATTACGATAACTAGACTACCCAAAATCCAATATTTTTTGACTATAGATACTAACATCGCTAAAACCTCCAATTTTGTTTTATTTTAGCAGTATAGCTTGTAAAATAATCCTATCATTGAAAAAACAACCCTTCCCCAAAATCCCCTAACTGTCCCATTGTCAGCAATTTATGATATTCAATTAACGACTTTAAATTCTTCCCCAAACCCTAAACACAAAAAACGCGATCGCAAATCCCCAATTAATTAATAATCAACTTGAATAATCAACTTGAACAAAATATGTTACATCAACATCAAAAAACATTAACCATTCCCACAAACCCCAAATCCTTCACCAACATCACCTATCCCATCAAAGAAATTGTTAAAGCCTCCAACATAAAAACAGGACTTTGTACCCTCTTTGTCCGCCACACTTCCGCCTCTTTAATCATTCAAGAAAACGCCGATCCCGATGTACTGAAAGACCTCGCCAGCTTCTTTGCTCAACTCGTTCCCGAAGATGCTAATCGTTATCGCCACAGCACCGAAGGACTAGACGATATGCCCGCCCATATTCGTTCGGTTCTGACTAAAACTTCTGAACAAATCCCCATTGCCAACGGTCGTTTAGTCTTAGGAACCTGGCAGGATATTTATCTTTGGGAGCATCGTCAACACAGCCATCAACGGGAAATTGTCGTTCATGTTAGCGGTGTTTAATGCTCCTGTTTTCAGATTAACTCAGGCTTTTACGCAAATGTTCTTGGATCTGTTTTTTTTCTGCTTCTTTGGATAAAGAAAAACTGCCAAATTCACCACTACTTTGCTTAACATGGCTGAGAATTTTTCGTTTTCGGTCTTCCGTCTTGGACTTGGTAACGGAAACCTGGGGAACAGGTTCGGGAACAGGAACGGGGAGAGTAGGGAGAATTTCCTCCGTTTCGGTTTTGATAATCGTTTTTGGGGAAACTAACTTCAAAGTATCAGAACTTTTGTTGAGATGCTCTAAAATTCGTCGTTTGCGGTCTGCGTTGCTTGCCATGAGCCAATATCCTTAAAAAAAACTATATGAAGTTTTATAACAAATATGATTATAAAGGAACTTTTCCGAAAGTCATGGTAGCGATCGCTTCATTTAGGTAAACTTTTCGGGATGAACAATTTCAAAAAAAGCTTGTCTGGCCGCCGTTTGTTCTGCCATTTTTTTGGATGCCCCCGTTCCTTTTCCTAAAAAGCGATCGTCTAGCCAAACTTCGGCAATAAATCGCTCTTCCTTAAGATTGACAGGCAAATTTTCCCGCACACGATATTCGGGCAGACGTTTATATTTTCCCTGACTCCATTCCTGAAGCGCATCTTTATAATTTTGTCGGGCGGGATCTTGCCAAATTTCTACGGCTTTTTGTTTGAGATGGCTATCTAGCCAGGGTCTCACCAAATCCATTTTGTGGGTACTGAGATATAACGCTCCTAAAATTCCCTCAAAGGCATCGGCTAGACGGGAAATTCTACCTGCTTTATCGCCCATTGCGCTGGCACTAATCAACAAATAACGTTCCAAACCGTAGGAATCTGCCCATTCTGCTAGGGTGCGATCGCTGACCATCATAGAACGTAGGGATGCAAATTCTCCAACGGGGGCTTCGGGATAATTTTCTAATAAAACTTCTGCCGCCGCCAATCTCACCACCGCATCCCCCACAAATTCCAGTTGTTGATAATTATCCTTTCCCGAAACACTGGGATGGGTTAATCCCAAATCCAATAATTGCCAATTGATAGGGGCATCCTTGGATAATCCTAATTTTTGGACGAGGGTTTGTAGTTGCTTCAGACGGCGGGGATCAAGATTCATAGCCAACAGTTTTCACTACTCCACAGCGATCGCGAAACCAACAACAAATTTAACAAAAAAATTAAAGAGAGAGTTAGACATAAGCCGGGTTCTGTTCTTTTGCCGCCAAGCCTAACCCATCAAAAGATAAACTATCTTAACGAAAAAAGGGGAATTATCTATCTGGGAAATTTGTTACCAAATCCCTCAAGCGGTTCCACCAACAACGGGAGGGGAAAAAGACCAACCCTTCTCCCTGCGACCTTGCTTCCAACCGGGGTTTACCGAGCCAGCACCTCACGATACTGCTGGTACGCTCTTACCGCACCTTTGCACCCTTACCTTAATCGGTTATTTAACAGCAAAAGCCATTGAATATTACTCATAAGGCGGTATTTTTCTGTGGCACTATCCTCACGTTCGCACGCACTGGGCATTACCCAGCAAGTTTGGTCTTTCGGAAGCCCGGACTTTCCTCAAATTCCGAAGAATCCGCAATTCCCTCGCCAACTCTCTCCGTCTTCTAGTGTAGAGTCCTGGGGAAATTTCTGGTTAGAATCAAAAAAACCTAACTTTTAACGGTTAGGCTTTTTCGATACATAATTAGCTAATGGCGGGAGGCGGATTTGAACCACCGACCTTCGGGTTATGCTTACCAGCTACAGTTTTCACTGCCTGAATCTATCAGTTTGTGGTCTGGACTTTCTCTTCATCCTCAGCTTTGTCTGTTAGGATGCTTCCTATTAAGTCTCTACACCTTCCTAAAACAAGATTTTTACACTTTTTTAGGCTTGGCTCGGGATTACCAGATTAAAGGCTTCCCCGAATTTAAGAAGTTGTCACGCGCAAGTTTCCCTACGCGCAGCCCATTGCAAGATCAAGTCCCATGCTCCACGATAAATCGCTGATTTGGGTTTGCGTTGACGCTTATCGTTCTCGACTAAGTGAATTTCACTGCCGTAACTAATAAATGTATCAACAGGGAAGACGTAAAACAAACTTAATTCCTGAATATAAACAAGGGCAAAATCGAAATCTTCGAGGCTGTAATTGGCTCTCAGAATTTCTCTTCTATTAGTTTTTGTTCGGCGATTATCGACAACGTAGTTGCCGGATTTTTCATCGTACCAAGAACTCTTAACTTGTATCTTCAATAGAATTCCTTGAACATCGAAAACTAGGTCATAAGCTAGACGGTCTCCGATTGGTCTTAGAACGCCCCACCCAAGCTGTAATGCTTGAAGAGTAGCTGCTTGTTCTGCGATGTCTCCCTTGAGTTTTGTACTCACTTTTATCTTGCGGATCGAGCCCGACGAGCTACCAGGCTGCTCTATCCCGCGCTGTCTTTATCTACTATAACGCGATTAAGGACAATTGGGGAAATAATTTTTTTTCTTTTGAGACACCGTTAAAAGTTCTATGGAGATAACGCTGTTTTGAAGAGTTACCCAAAAGAGCAAACGGTCTGAGTTAAACTAAATATTGGCTAATTTGCAAGGGATTGTTGAATATGACCGCGTTAAGAGTGGGAATTGCGGGGCCTGTGGGATCGGGAAAGACCGCGCTTTTGGATGCTTTATGTAAGGCTCTTCGGGATAGTTATCAAATTGCTGTTGTGACCAATGATATCTATACCCAGGAAGATGCCGAATTTTTGGTGCGTTCCCAAGCTCTCAGTCGCGATCGCATTTTAGGAGTAGAAACGGGCGGTTGTCCCCATACCGCCATTCGAGAAGATGCGTCGATGAATTTAGCGGCTATTGACCAACTGGAGATCCGTTTTAATCCCTTAGATCTCGTCTTTCTGGAAAGTGGCGGAGATAATTTAGCCGCGACCTTTAGCCCTGAACTGGTTGATTTAACCCTTTATGTGATTGATGTGGCCGCAGGGGACAAAATTCCTCGAAAAGGCGGGCCAGGGATTACTAAATCCGATTTATTAGTGATTAACAAAATTGACCTTGCTCCTTTCGTTGGAGCCGATTTAGGAGTCATGGAACGGGATGCAAAGAAAATGCGGGGCAATAAACCCTTTATTTTCACCAATTTAAAGGAAAATCAGGGACTATCTGGGGTAATTGATTTTGTTAAGCATCATCTAGTCTAAATCCGCCTATAATTAAGTTTTCAAATAACAGTTTGTTTTTTTTTGTATTACAAACAACAATTTGTGGTGAGAAATCACCTTAATCTCTGATACGGAGACTTTCTCCCCACCAATCGGTTTTACTCAAATTTTTAAGAGGTTAATCAATCATTATCATGAACAGTCGATTAGGAAGACGAAAATTTTTACTCTACGGCTCTGCAACCCTCGGTACAAGTGTGTTGCTGAAAGCCTGTGGAGGCGGGGAAACTCCTACTGCTACCACTTCTCCCGAAACAGCCGCTAGTCCTGCGGCAACGGGGGGCGGAGATACTATCAAGGTCGGAATCTTGCATTCACTCAGTGGAACGATGGCCATCAGTGAGACCACTGTGGTTGATGCCGAAATGCTCGCGATCGAAGAAATTAATGCGGCAGGTGGTGTGTTAGGCAAAAAGATTGAACCAATCAAGGAAGACGGTGCATCGGATTGGCCAACCTTTGCGGAAAAGGCGACAAAATTAATTGATCAAGATAAGGTCGTTGCCGTGTTTGGCTGTTGGACTTCTGCTAGCCGTAAAGCGGTTTTACCTGTTTTTGAATCGAAAAACCATATGTTGTGGTATCCCGTTCAATACGAAGGTCAAGAATGTTCTAAGAATATTTTCTACACGGGTGCGGCTCCTAACCAACAAATTGAACCTGCGGTCGAATGGTTGCTCAAAAATAAGGGCAAAGAATTTTTCTTGGTCGGCTCAGACTATGTTTTTCCCCGTACAGCAAATACCATTATCAAAGAGCAATTAAAAGCAAAGGGTGGTAAAACGGTTGGAGAAGATTATTTACCCCTCGGAAATACGGAAGTCACTCCTATTATCACTAAAATTAAACAAGCTTTACCGAAAGGCGGGGTTATTTTCAATACCCTTAATGGGGATAGTAACGTTGCTTTCTTTAAACAAATTCAAGCCGCAGGATTAAAACCTGATAAATATCCAGTTCTTTCTGTCAGTATTGCTGAGGAAGAAGTTCAACAAATTGGGGTTGAATATCTTTTAGGTCAATACGCGGCTTGGAATTATTTTCAAACTGTTAAATCTCCTGCCAACGAGAAATTTGTGAAGGCCTTTAAAGCAAAATATGGTGAAAATCGGGTGACTAATGACCCCGCAGAAGCCGCCTATATTGCCGTTTATCTCTGGAAACAGGCTGTGGAGAAAGCGGGCGTTGCAGATGATTTGGATAAAGTTCGTTTAGCGGCGATCGGTCAAGAATTAGATGCACCCAATGGGCCAGTCAAGATGTATCCCAATCATCACATTTCTAAAACTGTTCGCATTGGTGAAGTTAATAAAGATGCCCTTTTTGATATTGTTTGGGCAACTGAAGGCCCCGTTGTTCCGATTCCTTGGAACCAGTTTGTCCCTGAAACTAAAGGTTATTCTTGCGATTGGACACGCACTGATATTACCCCCCCTGAAACTCCTGGTAAGTTTAAGGATGCCGCAATGAAAAAATAATTCCTAATGGGGATTTATCTTAGCAGGAGAACTGGTAAGTTGTTAATTATCTAAAACGCATACAGGCAAGGGGCTTAAGCCCCTTGTTAAAAAAACATTATGCAATCTAAATCCATGACAGCTTCTCCTAGAGTTCTATTTGTTTTGTTTCATAAAAGCTTAGAACGGGTTTTACTATTTTTTTAACCTGACTTGAACTTTCTAAATGAATAAAATTAATTAACTAGAATGCGATCGCAACTCGTCTTTACTTAGAATTCATTTTACGTAACAATAATTAGATTTACAGGAATAAATTGGAATATGTCTGCAATATTAGAAGGTTTATTCAATGGCTTAAGTATTGGCTCAGTCTTGCTGATTGCGGCGTTGGGACTTGCGATCGTCTTTGGGTTAATGGGAGTGATTAATCTGGCTCACGGTGAGTTAATGATGTTAGGAGCCTATACAACCTATGTTGTTCAGAATGTGTTTAAACCCTTGGGAGAACCTTTTTTTAGTTTGTATATTTTGGCCGCATTACCGATGGCTTTTCTGGTGGCAGGAATAGCGGGTCTAATTTTAGAAAAAGGTGTAATTCGCTATCTCTATGGACGACCATTGGAAACTCTGTTGGCGACCTGGGGCGTAAGTTTGATTTTGCAGCAGTTTGTTCGCAGTGTGAATGGATTATTAGTGATTGCGATCGCAGTTTTTTGTGGATTATATTTCGGAGGAATGTGGTTTCTAAGTCGTCGCCCTGATTGGGAACAAATTCGCGGAAAAGCTAGGTTATTATTTATTTTTCTGTCGGGTGCGATCGCAACGGTGACGGGATTACTGATTAATCAAACTAAACAAGATAGCCTGATTCGTCCTTGGTTTAGCGCGAGAAATGTGGATGTCACCGCTCCTGCTTGGTTACGCGGCGGATTACCCTTGGGAGACTTCCAGTTACCCTATACCCGAATTTTTATTATTATTCTGACTATTCTCTGCATTGTCGGCGTTTATTTCTTTTTTAATCGCTCTAACTGGGGATTACGCATCCGTTCTGTTACTCAAAACCGAACCATGAGTGCTTGTTTAGGGATTCCCACCGCTCAAGTTGATGCCCTAACCTTTGCGATCGGGTCAGGTTTAGCAGGAATTGCGGGCTGTGCCATTAGCTTTTTAGGATCAGTCGGGCCGAATACGGGACAAAACTATATTGTGGACACTTTTATGGTTGTAGTCGTGGGCGGAGTGGGTAACTTATTAGGAACCATCATTGCGGCTATGGCGATCGGTATTTTAAGTTATTTAGTGGGAAGTGGTACGTTTGCTTTGATTCTGCCTCCCGATGGTATTTTTAAATCAATCGTAGATTTCTTTACTTTTTTTGCCACAACCAGTATGTCAAAGGTAATGATTTTTGCCCTGATTATTTTATTCTTACAGGTGAAACCAGCAGGCATTTTCCCCCCCAAAGGGCGTACTGCTGAACTTTAATAATTTTCACCGTAACGTAAGGCTTACCCCCAATTGAACCCGTTAAAATATCCAAAAAAATATGACTACCAATCCAGAAATTAGCGTTTCCAAACGGCAACAAAAAAAACAGAAGCTTTTGATTGAAGGGGCTATTATTATCGGTGTCATTTTAATTTTTGCGGTGATTTTACCCCTAGTATTACCCACTTTTCGACTTCGTTTATTTGGTCGTTTTCTATCTTTAACGATTGTTGCCTTAGGCATTGATTTAATTTGGGGTTATACGGGACTTTTAAGCTTAGGTCATGGCATCTTCTTTGCGTTAGGGGGTTATTGCTTGGCCATGTACCTCAATTTACAGTTACCTGCGGGACAATTACCAGAATTTTTTAGTTTATATGGAGTTAATGAACTTCCTTGGGTTTGGCAACCTTTTTATTCGTTTCCCATTACGCTTTTAGCAATTATTATTATCCCTGCATTAATCGCTGGTTTTTTGGGTTATCTCATTTTTAGAAATCGCATTAAGGGTGTGTATTTTTCGATTTTGACCCAGGCGGCGTTACTCGTTTTTTATAACTTTTTCAACGGTCAACAAAAATTAATTAATGGAACCAATGGCTTAAAAACCGACACTCAAACTTTTTTTGGGATGTTGGCTAGTTCTCCCCAGGTTCAATTGGGTTTTTATGAAGCCACTATTGTCGGTCTTATTTTGGTTTATCTACTTTGTCGTTGGTTAACCACTGGGCGTTTTGGACGATTATTGGTGGCAATTCGGGATGATGAAACTCGTGTTCGTTTTACGGGTTATGATCCCACTGGTTTTAAAGTTTTAGTATTTGCTATTTCGGGCGCGATCGCAGGTATTTCGGGCGCGTTATATACGGTACAAACGGGAATTATTACGCCCAGTTTAATGGAAGTTGCTTTTTCGATTGAAATGGTGATTTGGGTCGCGGTGGGGGGAAGATCAACCTTAATTGGAGCGATTATCGGGACTTTATTAGTACGCCTCGGACAAACTTCCTTGAGTGAGAAATTTCCTGAAGTCTGGTTATTCTTTCAAGGAGCCTTATTTTTAATTGTGGTGACAGTTCTCCCCAATGGCTTAGTCGGTTGGATTAAGGAAACGGGCTGGGATCAATTGCGATCGCTGTTAGGATTGCAACGCCGAGTGGTTACCTATCCGAGTTTGGCAGAAGATCCAGATGTGATCCAAGAACGGGAGCAATTAGGACATAGTGATGAATAAACGGCTATTTGGGATTATTACTGTTAGGACTTACGCAAAACAGAAAAAATTGAATAAGCTGGAGGTAAAGAGAGGGAGGTTGAAAAGATGAAAAACCAAGTGACGCGATTAGACTATTGTCAATATCTGTTGGTGAGTCAAATAAACT
>QBMS01000014.1 GCA_003249095.1 Snowella sp. | reverse complement strand
GTTAAGTCCTTGTCTTGTAAGGATTTCATTCTAATAATTAGACTGAACCAGTGCCAGATAAACTGAGATCAAAAAAAGTCGAGGAGAAACCCATTCTTTCCGAGTCAGATGCTCTTTATCAACGCGATCGCATTCATCGCTAATAATCGTTAGGAATTAATCGAATACTCTGAAAATCACTTGATTGGGTTTAGGCAATGCGATCGCTTAAAATCTTGAAAGTGCTAAAATTTAAATCAAATAGTTTGTGTGTGCCAAAAAAAAGTAATGCTTGTGTAAACTATATGGAAAATTCCTTACTAACTAATACTAATTTTTCTACCAGAGATTTTTCTTTAAAAACCCGCTTTAATCGTTGGAAAAGCTCTTTAATAGCAAATCCTCAGATTATGGGCGGAGAAGTTGTTTTCCCTAATACTCGATTAACTGTTCGTCATGTGGGAGGAATGATAGAACGGGGAGAATTACCTGCTATTATTCGGGAAGATTATCCCTATTTAAGCGATGAAGATATTCAGTTTGCTCATTTATATGTAAAAGACAATTGTCGTGTTGACAGATCCTAAAAATATTAAACTCTTAATTGATGAAGATCTTTCTCCTCGTGTAGCACATTTTTTGTGTGAGAAATGCTTAATTGATAGCATTTCTGTCCGCGATCGCGGTTTATTGAGTTCAAATGATCAAAAAATTCTAGAATATGCTTTTCAAGAAGATCGTATATTAGTTACTGCAAATATTCAAGATTTTGAAGAATTAGCACGATCTTGTGAAGTTCACCCTGGTATTGTTCTGGTTCGTGATGGTTCTCTTCTTAGGCAAGAACAAATTACCATTGTCAAAAATGCTATTCAAGCGATAGAAGCGGAACTTAAAGATGGACGGGATATGATTAATAGAGTTCTCTATATTTCCATAGACGGTACAAAAAAGTTTGAAAATTTATCGGCATCTTCAGTTGAAAAAGATTAATTAAATCAATAACTTTAAGAAGGAACAAACGTTGCTAATCCTAAATAACGAATTCCTTCAGGACTGACTGCAAAACGACAGGGTAAAACCATTAAACCTTTTTTAACACCTTCTGTTAATAATTGACCGTAGGTTGGATCAAATTCATTTCCAGCATTAAATTCACTACAATCTCCCCGATTAATGAAATAAAGCATCACCGATTTAGCATCAGGCAAAAGATCGGTTAATTCCTGTAAATGCTTTTGTCCTCTCGTTGTTACCGTATCGGGGAATAGGGCTAAATTTCCCTGGGAAAGGGTCGTATTTTTAACTTCTAGATAAATCGGCGGATGCTCAGCAGAAGTCAAAAGAAAATCAACGCGACTTTTTTTATTTTTTCCGTAGGGAACTTCTGATTTAACTTCTTCATATAAATCGGCTAATTCAGGAAAGATTTTTTGAGTTAAAGCCGACTTAATCACTTGATTCGGTAAGGCGGTGTTCACTCCAATCCAAGTATTATCAATTTGAATCATTTCCCAGGTATAGGCTAATTTTCGCTTGGGATTATTACTCTGAGAAAGATACACAGGATTGCCAATTTGACAAACCCCTGTCATCGGGCCAGTGTTCGGACAATGGGCGACCACAATTTCTCCCGATTCTAGTTCAATATCTGCAAAAAAACGTTTGTAGCGTTTTCGTAAAATTCCTGAAATAAGGGTCGGGTAGGGATAGAAAAAATCAGGAGTCATCACAGATAAAATTGATTTAAATTAAAGAACTAAAAGTCGGATTGACTTGTTGTTGAGATTGAGTTTCATCAAGCTGATCAAGTTGATTTTGCGTTGCCCAATGACGATAATCCTGTAATAAGTGTCCCAATAATCGTTGCTTAATACGAGACAAGACTCCTTTGAGAATACTATTTCCTGCTACTTCTAAAAAGTGTGCAGGAGTTAATAATAATGCGGGGGGTAAATCCACACTAACTTTTAAATCTGCTTTGCCTTGTAAATAGGTTTTTCCGTCCTGTTCGTAGGGCGATAATCTTCCTTTTAGTTGGAGAGAAAAACGATGATTAATGTAATCAATACCCCGAATTTCACAGCTTTCTGATTCTAAATAAACGGTTCCCGTAGAAGTTGTCCAAACTTTTAATACAACAGTGGGTTGAAAGTGATAAATATCCAAAAAATTCAGCGATCGCATTTTTAGGCGAAATCTGTTTTCTGATAAAACTTCCATCAGTTGGGGATCGGCGATCGCGCTGACGAGACGTTGGGGTTGGCGTAGATAGTGCTGAATCGGGGCGGTGGGTTCGTCAACCGTGATGGCCAAGGATTCGTTCGCAGTGAAGGATACATTCATAAATTAGTCAAGACCAAAATACTATTCTCTTAATATTACTTTACATTTCTTAAAACTTATTGTAGTAATTATAACCTTTTACGGTTGTTGACCATCCAATTTTAGGAAATCATCGCCAAAAATCTGAGAATTCCTTAATTTTTCTTAAAGAAACTTTTGAGAACCCTCTTTTGGTTTAATAGGATTAATAGAGCTTGAAAAATGACGGAATAATTATGCCGCTTGACCTTGCCCATCTTGGCCCAAAGGGAACGAATGCAGAAACCGCCGCGATCGCCTATGCTGATTGGTTGCAAAAAAATCACGGTGAAACGGTCAGACTGCTTCCCTATCCTAGTATTGCCCAAACTCTCTATGCGGCGGCGGATCGGGCGGTGGATTTGGCGATTGTGCCTGTGGAAAATTCAACGGAAGGCGGCATTGCGATTACTCTCGATACGCTGTGGGAGCGGGGAAATCTACAAATTCAACAGGAATTGGTCTTACCGATTATCCACGTCCTATTATCGCGGGGAATTGCCCTAGAAGGGATTAAAACGGTTTATTCCCATTCCCAGGCTCTTGGTCAATGTCAAAAATGGTTAGAGCGACATTTGCCCCAGGCGCGTTTGGCTGCCACGAATGCCACAACGGAGGCGATCCAATTTATTCAACAAGACCCGACTGGGGCGGCGATCGCGTCTCCCCGTGCGGCCCAATTGTATGATTTACCGACTTTGGCGACGGATATTAATGATTATCCCGACAATTGTACTCGATTTTGGGTTTTAGGGACTGAACCCTCTTTACAGGGAACTCACACCGCTTTAGCGTTTAGTGTGCCAGCCAATGTGCCAGGGGCGTTGGTGAAACCGTTACAGGTTGTGGCAGAACGTAATATTAATCTTAGTCGCATTGAATCTCGTCCTACAAAGCGATCGTTGGGGGAGTATCTTTTCTTTATGGATTTGGAAAGTAGTCAGACTGACCCAAGGTTGCAGGATGCGTTGACAGAGTTAGGGAATTATACAGAAATTTTAAAGGTTTTTGGAAGTTATTTTATTTCTACCTGTAAATAATTCGTTGATAGATTATGCGGTGAAACAGTACGATCAGACTTTCGCGATCGCATGAGACGTAATCAACGAAAAATTTACAGCAAGAATTATTTTGGCTTGATTTTCGATAAGTTTAAAACCGTTTTTGACAGTCGATGCAAATTTTCTAGATTAAATTTATTTTTCATATTAGCCGTTACAAGACTTTTGCAAGAGGTCTCATCATCACCATCATTCAGACAAATTACCTGAAAATATGCTCAAACCTGTGGCAGTCTTCAAGTGGTAAAAATGATGGATTTCCTATACTCACGGTTATTTTTGTTACAAAATCTCGTTGAATTGATTGATTATAATCACCAATGTGAGGTAAATCTCTCAAGTTTTTCCTTGACTAAACTTTTTTTGAGCTTCTTTATGGATTGTCGTCACATTCAGTTTTCTGTTGATAAAAACCTAATTGACCTGGGCCAACTACAATCTCTTTTTAATGTGTCTGCTTTTTGGGCAAAGGATAGAAGTCTCCAATCCCTCGAAATCGCGATCGCCCATAGTGAGCCTGTGGTGAGTGTGTGGGATCATTCCTGCCTGATAGGATTTGCGAGGGCTACCTCTGACGGTATTTATCGAGCGACAATCTGGGATGTGGTCATCCATCCCGACTACCAAGGAGCAGGGTTAGGACGAAAACTGGTACAAACGGTTTTAGCCCATCCCCATATCAATCGAGTCGAAAAAGTTTACCTAATGACCACGAACGAGCAGAATTTTTATAGCCGCATTGGTTTTGAGGAAAATCAGACCACCACAATGGTCATTAATCTTCAGCAAGGTTTGATCCAGCAGGAGTTGCTAATTGCAACACACCCTGTATCTGTGTAATCGTTTCCGTTGAATTCGCTTTATTGATAGATGAAAGCATCAGTTCACCGCCCATTTTTTGGAAGAGAGTCTGGGCTAATAGGAATTTCATTTTAGGAGAATGATGGAGATTTTCACTAAATTTTTTCCATTGTTCTATATTCTTGGTTTGGGTATCCAGGGGAGAGTCGGGATCTTTTTGCCAACTTTCTAAGGGACAGGGAATATCTAGATCAATATGAGCTAAATTTTCAATTTTATTGCCTTTAATGCTGACTTGAATCGAGCCTTTAGTCATTTCTCGGATTCCCGTATCGATCAACATGACGAGGGTTTGTAAGAGGCGACCTTGATCGACTAAAACGTTAACAGGTGCAGAATCGGGAGTAATAACGACTTTTAAATTACGATTAGCAGATTGTAGCTTTGTAAGAGACTCTAATTCAAAACAAATTGAATTCAAATCGATAGGTTCCAAATTAAATGGGACTGCCCCGTAATCTAGTTTGGAAACTAGGATCAATTCATCAATCATTTCCAATAATTTTTGGGCAGATTGATAGGCGTGTTCTAAAAATTGTTTTTCTTCTTCAGGGTTTTCACAAAAATCAAATAAAATCAGTTGATGTAAACTAATTAAGCTACTCAAGGGCGATCGCAACTCATGGGCGGCTCTCCCCAAAAACCCTGTTTTAAGTTGATTGATTTCCTGGGCCATTTGATAGGCGATTTTGGTATTTTCTAATTCTGTGGTTAGTTGTTCAATATCACTCATGAATTTGTTGAAAAGTTTTTAAATTATTGACTTGAAAAGTAACGCAACCGACACGTAAAGTTTTCCACCCGTGACCCGTCCATTGAATGACTGTTGAGGGTTTCCCGATCGCCTGAACGTCCTCTAAATTATCACAATTCAGGGTTGCTACGTCAGGAAAAACCTGGGCGATCGCTGACATTTGCATTAGGGGAGGTTGTCCCGATAGATTTGCGCTAGTGGTCGCTAAGGGGCCAGTTTGAGCCAGGATGTCCAGGGCGATCGCGGAATCAGGAATACGAATACCAATGGTTCCAGAATTCAGGGGATTCATCTCAGCAGGAACTTTCTCAGAAGCAGGTAAAACCAAGGTTAATTGACCTGGCCAATAATGTTCGGCGATCGCTTGCCAAATCGATCTTTCCTGTTGTGTCCCCAGAAGATAATCCCAAATTTCATTCACCGTTGCGGCCATTAAAATTAACGGTTTATCGGTGGCTCTTTGTTTGAGGTCAAAAATCAAATCGGCCTTTTGGGGTAAAACGGCCAAACCAGGCACCGTATCCGTCGGGAAGCTCACCACTTGGCCCGCGATCGCCTTTTGAATTAATTCAGCTTGAGTAACTAAGGACATGGGAGAAATCTTTTAAATTCGATAGGCCACAACAAAACGTTCGATACCTGCTAAATCCTTTAAAAGTTGAATACCTTGATATTGTCCCTGATTTTCTAATAATTCGGCAACCCAGGGAGCCTGACCTGCCATGATTTCCACTAGCCACAATCCCCCCGCAACCAGATAATCAGGAGCGGTTTCTACCAAATGACGAATGGCGACTAAACCATCTTCTCCGCCATCTAGGGCTAAATGGGGTTCATGCTGAGTGACTTCGGGTTGCAGGCCCGCAATCATTGAACTGGGGATATAGGGCGGATTAGAAATCATTCCCTGAATTTGTCCTTGGCAATGGGCCAACGGTGTCCACCAAGAGCCATGCAAAAACTCGATGCGATCGCCTAACCCATAACTTTGAGCATTTTCCTGGGCGATCGCCAAAGCGTCTAAACTGGTATCCACCGCAAAAATCCTTGCTTCGGGAAAACAAAGGGCTAATCCCAAGGCGATCGCGCCGCTTCCTGTGCCTAAATCCACCCAATTTCCCTGACTAAGCTGGGGATTAATCGCTTTTTCCTGAGAGAGCCAATCAATGATTAATTCGGTTTCAGGACGGGGAATCAAAACAGCAGGGGATACTTTCAAAACAAAATCACGCCAAGGAGAAAGACCCGCCAGATATTGAATAGGACAGTTTTCTGTGAGACGGGTTTGCCATCGCTCGTTTAGAACTGACCAGGATTGGGGAATAGGAATCTGCGATCGCGACTCAAAAGAACCTAGACGGAGGGAAAGTTTATCCACATCCGTCCAAATTTGCAAGAGCCAGTCCACCTCATCAGGGGAGATTTCCTGGGCGATCGCCACTTGTCTTGCTTGTTTGCGCCAGACAGCCAATTGTTGACCAGAAACCCAAAAGGACACTTTCGTTTTACTAATTAGTTTTACTAATTATTTCTTGGGACTTTGGTTATTGGCAGGAGCCGCAGGTTTGGCATTACTCGCCCCAGGAGCTTGGTTAGACTGTCCCTTAATCGCGGTTTGGATAAATTTTAAGGATTCTTCCGTGGGAACTAAACGAATACTCTTGAGCATTTTATCGTCACTGCTTTGTAAAGTACTCATCACATTTTCCAGGGCAATGACATCAATTTTGATAGTAGAAGCGAGTTCGGGCTTATCTTTTTTAAAGCGATTCACCATTTCTTGAATTTGCTTTTCTTCAAAGAAAAAGGGGATAATTTGTTCATTATTTTGCTGGATAGTCAAATAGCCCTGTTCTTTACCACCACGAGCCACATACAAGGGAACGCCCCCCTGATATTTTTGGCCCGCCGCCGTGAGTAACTTAGTCGCAATCGCCACTTCCGTTGGAACGGGAACATAGGCAAAATTGAGGGCATCAGCTTTCCCCGCATTCGCGATCGCCAACTTGTAAACTTCCCCCAAAGAAACAGGCTGAACTGTTACCTTACTCGCAATATCAGGTTTATCTTTCTTTAATTGTTGAAAAAACTTTTGTGCTTCCTGTTGACTCACAAAAATTCCCGTCACCTTTTTATTGTTATCAATGGCAACCAGAGGCGCACCCTGGGCATCGGCAATGGTAAAAACGGGAATTCCTTGCAAAAGCTTGACAACTTCTTCCGTCGGCAGAGCCAACACCTTTAAAGTTTGTCCTACTAAAGTCGTTAATACCGCTCCACCGACCAGACCCCAACGGATAAATGAATTCATGCTTTAAAAACCTCGGACAAATAATTTAGGTACTGTGAACAAAAAAACAAACGAGAGACTCCCCACCGTTTACGACAGCAAACGCGATTAACAGTGTATCGCAATCAACTCAATTTTTAAGACTCTTTAGTTTAGCTTAAGGAAACTCCGCTCGTTGGATATAGGTCATTTGACCCAGACAACAAACAAAATTTTTTAAAATTTATTTTCCCAGATGAATTAGTCAAAGACTGTAGACGGATCTTTTTAAAAAAGGTTCCTCATGGTGTTTATTCTAACCCTAAGCAATTCAAGATCAAGGGATAATTTGGTAGGTTAAAAAACTGTCACTTTTCGGATGAATTCTTGGAAATTGAAGCTAATTGAATTAAACAGATATCCTCTAGGTCTATTGCAGATTTTTGGGGTTTTGGGATTATGGCAAGCTGATTGAAAAGCCCAAATGTTGATTTTTAAAGAAAAATGAGGGATTCAATGGGAATTATCGACAAGAATTGACAAAAAAGAGCTTGCAAAATACCTTTGTTCTAAAATAAACCCCATATTTTGGGCTAAATGTCTTTTTTCGTTGAAGTTGGAACTTTCAATTTTCTATCATTCGGATCGATAATAGAGATAGGGAAGTCAGACGAAAAATACGCCGATTTCCTGAGAGGGTATATGTTTAGCACCTTTTTCTATCCCTATTCCTGGACTTATTTGTTAGTTAAGATCGTGGTTTTAGCGATCGCGCTCTTACTTTGGTTCATGATGACCACTGCTCCCGTCATCTAAATCAGGTTGAATTTAGCTTCAGACAACGGGCAAGATTCTTGGATCGCAACTTTTTCTACACCTTGGCCGCACGGTTGGGGCCTGGCTCATTTTCCCGTACCTTCTTGCCACGCCACACCAAACGGATGGGAGTTCCCTTAAAACCGAGTTGTTTGCGAAATTGGCTTTCGATATAGCGTTTGTAATTTTCGTTAAACCGTTTGGGATCATTAACAAATAACGCGATCGTCGGCGGTTGGGTTGTCACCTGGGTTCCGTAATAAATTTTGCCTTGTTTGCCCTGACGAGTCGTCGGCGGAGAATGCCAGCTAACGGCTTCTTCTAATACTTCGTTGATCACGGCGGTACTCACTCGGCGAGAGTATTCTGTGTGGGCTTTTTCTACCGCATCTAAGATATTTTGTACCCGTTGCCCCGTCATGGCACTGACAAACATCATTTCCGCCCATTCCATAAAATAGAGGCGGGACATGAGGTCTTTTTGATATTCATAAATGGTAAAAGCGTTCTTTTCAACGGCATCCCATTTATTGATGATGAGAATCACAGCACGTCCTTCTTCGGTGATGCGTCCTGCTAGTTTGAGATCCTGTTCCGTTACGCCGTCTAGGACATCTAGCACAAAAAGAATAACATCTGCCCGACGAATGGCCTTAAAGGCTCGATTAATACTAAAAAATTCGGCTCCGTATTCCACATTTTTTTTACGGCGAATTCCTGCGGTATCAATTAAGCGATAACGGGTTTCTCCCTGCTCAATGATCATATCAATCGTGTCCCTGGTGGTTCCTGCAATGGGGCTGACGATCGCCCGTTGTTCTCCCGTTAAGGCATTCAGTAAACTAGATTTACCGACATTGGGACGACCGATAATGGCAACTTTGATTTCATCGGGTTCAGAATCGGGGTCAACGATGGGTAAATGAATGATTAATTCGTCTAATAATTCCCCTGTTCCATTACCATGAATGGAAGAAATCGCGTAGGGTTCGCCTAGTCCTAATTCCCAAAATTGAGCGGCCTGAATCATGCCCTGTTCAGGAGATTCACATTTATTAACGGCCAGAAGTACAGGCACTTTCTGTTGGCGTAACCATTGGGCAATTTCCTGATCGCTGGGAGTAGGGCCTTCTTGACCATCTACCACAAAAATGGCCGCGCTGGCTTCTGAGAGGGCTAACATCGCCTGTTCACGGATCATCGGTAAAAATTCGCTGTCATCATCAAAGACCAGACCGCCCGTATCTACGACTTGAAATTCTCGGTCTTGCCAATAGGAAGGTTGGTAAGTGCGATCGCGGGTGATTCCAGGTTCATCATGAACGATCGCCTGTTGATTTCCAGCAAGACGGTTAACCAGGGTAGATTTGCCGACATTCGGTCGGCCAACAATAGCAACAATGGGCAGGGGCATAATTCGGGGTCACGGAAAGACTAGCTTTACTATCTTAGCCGAAACAACTTGAACCTGTTGAAAAATGTCTTTTAATAGGAATCAGTTTTGATTTGTTCTAAAATTCATTACCTAACAAAAATTTTTGAATTGCGATCGCCACGCCGTCTTCTTCTACATCAATGGTCACCCAATCCGCTATGGCTTGAACCTCTGGGGGGGCATTGCCCATTGCGACTCCAATCTCGGCATACCGTAACATTTCTAGATCATTAAAGTTATCCCCAATAGCCATCACTTGCTCAGAAGTTAATCCTAAAATCTCTTCAGTAAGATGACGAACCGCTAACCCCTTATTCGCTTGGGGATGGGTTAATTCCAGATAAATTTCTGTCGATTGGGTAACATGGAGTTCTTCCCTGTTGAAGCGATCGCTAAAATGGGTAATTAATTCTTGGATTAAGGTCGCATCCTGACTCACCACCAGGAGTTTTAAACTAGATCGCTCGGCAATGGAACGTAAATCTGGCACAACAACCGGTTTTGCTCCAGAACGTAACTTATAACGCTCGGTTTCTAGGGTAATTTCCTTGACGTACAGTTGATCATCATAGTAACAATGCACATCTAATCGGGATCTAAACTGCGGCTGTTCCAGATGATCTAAAAGGGCAAGGGCAATATCGGGCGTGACGGACAATTCTTGATAGGTTTTGTCGGTTTGAGGATCTTTTATTAACGCGCCATTATAGGCAATCAGGGGCAGTTGGGAACCAATATCGTGATAAAAAGGCAGGGCGGAATGGTACATTCTTCCCGTTGCGAGGGCGACCTGAATTCCTTGAGTCTGAACTGCTTTGATCGCCGATTTAATCGGTTCACGGACGTTATTGGACTCCCCCGCGATCGTACCGTCAATGTCCAGGACTAATAGGCGAATATCCACAAACGACCCCTAACTTACTAACGAACACGGAGGGATTCGAACCCCCGACCCTCAGGACCGGAACCTGATGCTCTATCCACTGAGCTACGTGTCCACAAACGATCCTTACGATAACATTTTTTAGTCGCGATCGGGGATAAACTTTGCGCCACGCTGTTGGAGGTTTTCTTTAAGGGTGTCGGTCATGCCAGCATTATCACCAAAAAGGGTTTGGGTAAGGGTCGCGCGGCTCAGATTTGCGTTAGTGATATTGGTCTGAGTCAAATTAGCATGACTTAAATTAGTGCCAATGAGATTGACTAGGGCTAAACTCGCTTTATGAAAATCCGTATATTGCAAATTCGCACTTTCCAGATAGGCTCCACTGAGATCTGCCCCACTAAAATTCGCATGACTGAGATTGGCTTCACTTAAATCGGCATCGGTGAGAATTGCCCCCCGAAAATTAAGACGGGAGAGGTCGGCACCACTCAATTCAACGCCACTCAGGACGGCTCCTAGAAAATTTCCTCCTGCTAGGTCTTTTTTCAGGTTTAATCCTGCGATTTGAGCGAGTTCAACTAAATTTTGAGTATCGGCTTCATAAATTTGATCAATAATCCTTTGCAGTTCTCCTAATTTTTCTGTACTGGCTTGTTGTACCAAGAATCGAGCTAAAACCCGTTCTAGAATGCCATGCTTATTGGGGCTGAGATCGTGCCGCCATAAATTCTCGGCATCGGTAATGGAAAGATCAGCAGGACTAATTTCCCACGTTCCTGTCACATCACAAGGCTGGTCTTTGAGGATAATTTTACCCAGGGGAATTTCTGGATTAACTGGATCAAGAAAACTTTTTCCACGAGGAGGAAACAATTGCCAAGCAAATTCCTGGGTATTCTCTTTTGCTAATAGGGCAATATCATCTCTTTGCTCAGAAAAAGGCATAAATTCGCCAGCACTCAGCTTTAGTTTGAATTTTCCTGCCTTTAATGCCAACTTAACCCTTCCATCTAAAAGCGATCGCCACTGCTCTTGGTAAGTGAGACCGAGGGAAAGGGAAAAAGTGTTTTCTGAAGGATCAAAAATCCCTTTAAGGTCGAGTTCAACCCATTCGGGATAAGGATTTTGGATTTCTAGCAGATCAATCTCTGGCATGGTTCAAGAAAAATTAAATGATTCTGAATAGGCATATAGCCTTAATAATGACCTTCTTATTGTCCCAGTGTCTAGTCTGACTAGGGGGATCTACGGGGCCAAGCTTAAAGAAATTGGAAAAAAAGTGATAAAAAATCGACTTTGTGTATAATCATGATACAGAAATAGTAAATTCCTTTCCTGTCTTTAATTTAAGAATTTGATGGATCAGTCACTCACCCACGACAAACCGCTCACTGCCGTATTCCGTCGACTAGGAAATAGTTCATTTCCTCCCGTTGTAGAAAGTTTTGACCGTAGTAAAACCATCTTCTTTCCAGGTGATCCCGCCGAAAGGGTTTATTTTTTACTCAAAGGGGCTGTTAAGCTTTCCCGTGTTTATGAAGCGGGGGAAGAAATTACCGTAGCCTTATTGCGGGAGAACAGTGTTTTCGGTGTTTTATCGCTCATTACAGGACAACGATCCGATCGCTTCTACCATGCCGTAGCCTTTACCCCTGTGGAGTTACTCTCTGCCCCTATCGAACAGGTGGAACAAGCTCTCAAGGAACATCCTGATTTGGCGATGCTAATGTTACAGGGTCTCTCTTCTCGTATCCTACAGACGGAAATGATGATCGAAACCCTGGCCCATCGGGATATGGGATCGCGCTTAGTCAGTTTTCTCTTGATTCTCTGTCGAGATTTTGGGGTTCCTACTTCAGAGGGCATTCGTGTGGACTTAAAATTATCCCATCAGGCGATCGCCGAAGCCATTGGATCGACTAGAGTAACGGTAACGCGACTCTTGGGAGATCTGAGAGAGGGAGGACTAATTTCTATTCACAAGAAAAAAATCACCGTCCATAATCCTGTTGCGTTGAGCCAACAATTTACCTAAACCTGAGCTATGACCAGCGCCTATATCCTCATTCTCGTCGTATTAATTTTTGGGGGATTAATCGCGGCTTTAGGCGATCGCCTGGGGAGTAAGGTCGGGAAAGCCAAATTGCGAATTTTTCATCTGCGCCCCCGACAAACCGCCGTTGTTTTAACTGTGATGACAGGAACGTTGATCGCGGCCACCACTTTGGGGGTGCTATTTACCTTTAGTAAATCCTTAAGAGAAGGCATTTTTAAACTAGATGATATTCTCAAACAATTAAGAGTTGCCCAAGCGGATTTGCAAAAAGCGACTGATGAAAAAGTAGAAATTGAAAAAAAACTTAAAGTGGCAAAAATTCAGGAACAAGCCGCTAAGGTTCAACAGGAATCTGTGCAAAAACGGAGTAAACAAATTAATGAAAATTATAATCGGGTTTTAAATAAATTAAAACAAGCTTCTTTAGCCGCCACAAAATTACAATCAGATGTCAAGATTTTATTAAAAGAACGAGAGCAATTGGCCCAACAACGACAAACCCTAACCCAGGAAATGAATACCCTCCAAGCTCAGGTTAAACTAAGGGATAATGAACTGAATAAACGTCAGGATAGAATTGCGGCCCAAGATAAAATTTTATCCGAACGTCAAGGGCGTTTACAAGTGTTAGAAAAACGTTTTCAAGCCCTTGAATCCCAACGCCAAAAACTCCAAAGTGAAATTAATACACGAGATAGTAGAATTAGTGAATTAGACCAGGCGATCGCCTTAAAAAATGAAAATATCAAAGCCAGAGAAGGTAAATTAAAAGACCTAGAAAGTCAACTGAGTTATTTAAATCGACAAGTCCAGGTTTTAGAGCAATATTATCAAAATTATCAGGATTTACGAGAACGGCAAATTGCCCTAGTTCGCGGGCAGGTACTGGCTTTTGCCGCTCTGCGCGTAGTTAATCCCCAAGCCGTTACTGATGCGATCGATGAATTATTAAGACAAGCGAATAAAAAAGTTGTTGAAGCCGTTTTGCCGCCTAATACTCCTATTCCCTCTTCTCCTTTAGTGAAAATTACCAAAGCCCAGGTAGAACAACTCAGTAAGCAATTAAAAAATGGAGAAGATTATGTTGTAAGGATTATTTCGGCGGGTAATTACGTTCAAGGAGAAAATGATATTCGGGTCTTTGCCGATGTCGCACCCAATAAATTGATTTTTCTAGCAGATGAAACAATCGCAACGATTTCGATGGATGCGTCTAGTTTTAGTGAAGAAGATATCCAAAAAAGACTGGATTTAATCTTATCGGCTGCGGGGTTTCGCGCTCGTCGCGAAGGTGTTTTAGGGGGAATTCAAGTAGAAGATGGACGGGTAAAAACCTTAATTAAATTTATTGAAGATATTAGCAAAACAGGAAATCGCCCTGATGAAATACGAGTTGTAACAGCAACGGACACCTATACTGTCGGGCCATTAAAATTACGATTAATTGCACTTAAAAACGGAGAAATTATTTTTGAAACATAAGATGAGGATTCAGTAAATGTTTTATTTAGGCTTTGACCCAGGACGAGATAAATGTGGCATGGCAGTGGTAGAAAATAATCGCTGCCTACATTATCATGAGGTGATTTTATCCGATGATGTCACTGAGAAATTAGCCTCCCTCTGTCAACAATTTCCCATTGAACAGTTAATTATGGGCAATCAAACGACGGCCAAACAATGGAAAATTAAATTAGAAAAGATTTTACCCCGTCCTATTCCCATTACAATGGTCGATGAACGTAATAGTTCCGTAGAAGCTCGCGATCGCTACTGGCAAATGTATCCTCCCCAGGGACTAACCCGTTTAATTCCCCAGGGTTTGCGAGTGCCTCCCCGTCCCATTGATGATATTGTTGCAATTCTGTTGATTGAGCGTTATCTTGCCCAAATTTAAAATAGTTTCTATCTGTTAAGGACATAATATATTATGTCCCTACAAAATCTTCTGTAACTATCAATTATCAACTATCAATTATTAACTATGAACTGGTGGCAAAAACTTCAAGAAAATTCCCTTGCCCGTTTCGGTGCAATTTTATTATTAATTTTTTATTTAAGCGTCATTGCTGCCGATTTTATCGCTCCCTACGATCCCTATGTTTCTCAAATAGACGGATCGCTCCTTCCGCCTACCACCATTCATTGGCGCAGTCCTGACGGTCAATGGATTGGCCCCCATGTCTATCCCACCACCCAAAGTCCGACCGATCTCACCACAGGCGATCGCGACTTGAATGTAGATTTCAGTAAACCATCCCCCATCAAATTCTTTGCCAAAGGAACCCCCTATCGTTTACTCCAATTAAAGGTTCCCTTACCGCCTAAATTTGAGGAAAAAGAAATTTTTTCAGGAATTGAATTAAATCGTCACTTATTTGGAACCGATGGCTCGGCCTATCTCAATCTTTTAGGAACTGATGAACAGGGAAGAGATCAATTTAGTCGCCTTTTATTTGGGGGAAGAATTAGTTTATTTATTGGGTTAGTCGGCATCGTTATTTCTTTTCCATTGGGAATGATTGTTGGGGGGATATCGGGTTATTTTGGGGGTTGGATTGATGCTATTTTAATGCGATTTGTCGAAGTTCTCATGACCATTCCTGGTATTTATTTACTAGTGGCCCTCGCCGCCGTCTTACCCCCTGGCTTAACGAGTGCGCAACGCTTTTTATTAATTGTTTTAATTACCTCTTTTATCGGTTGGTCTGGACTTGCTAGGGTCATTCGGGGTCAAGTTTTATCTATCAAGGAACAGGAATTCGTTCAAGCGGCCCAAGCAATGGGAGCAACGCCTTGGCGTATTATTGTTCGGCATATCTTACCACAAACGGCTACTTATATTATTATTTCTGCCACCTTAGCTGTCCCTGGTTTTATTGTTTCGGAATCTGTTCTAAGCCTAATTGGGCTAGGCATTCAGCAACCCGATCCCAGTTGGGGAAATCTACTTTCCTTGGGGACAAATGCCTCAATTTTAGTTTTGCAACCCTGGTTAATTTGGCCGCCTGCTTTATTGATTATTTTGACGGTATTATGTTTTAATTTATTAGGAGATGGATTGCGGGACGCCCTTGATCCTCGTAGTTTACAAGAATAGAAAAAATTAGTCCTATTGATCAGTTATTTACTTTAGATAACTAATGAGAATTAGACTAATGGGATATTTTGTGATCGTCCCCCTCCCTTGATAAAAATGGTTTCCGTCAGACGGGCGGATTCCAAAATTTTTAATGCTCACCCGATTAATCCTATTTTAACCCTCAGAAATATCCGTATTTCAACTATAGACTAAACAGATACATAACCATGTGGGAAAAATCAAAAACTCAGCTTATTAAACTAGCTTCTCTGTTGGGAGATGATGGCTTTCTGGCATTATTGCATTTTTGTGAGAAACTCATCGCCAAAATTCTTTCTGCTTGTCTAGTAATTGTTATTTTTGTTTCTCTTATTGATTTAATGAAATACTTATACACGGATCTCTTTGGACAGCAACCCATTGGTTTTTTTGGGACAACTCTAATTGAAATTTTTGGTCTATTTTTAAATATTCTAATTGCAATGGAGTTATTAGAAAATATTACTGGATACCTGAAAAAAAATGTTATTCAAGTTGAATTAGTGATTGTGACTTCCATTATTGCTGTCGCCCGTAAAATTATTATTTTCGATTTTAATAAATACGGTGAGATGCAATTGGCAGCATTGGTCGCGGCAACCGTGGGATTATCAGGAAGTTATTGGTTACTTAAACAAGTTAGCGATCGCCGACAACAGAATCATGATTAATACTATTGAGTAAAAAAATGAGTCAAAAGTATTGGAAATAGTCTCGAAAAAATTATCTTGATTATCCTTAAAATTGCAATATTGTTCAGAGTGGCGATCGCGGTTTATGGGCCGTTTATGATAGATAAATTTAAAATTCTCTTGGTGACGGAGAGATTTCCCAAAACAATGACGTAAAAGTATCCCCCTGAATCAAAAACAAGACTAGTCACAAGTCCCAGAAAAATATACAATTTTAAGTAACTTTGCTAAACCCTAGTCCGTTACTGACGCTTAGGGAATTGATCATCCACGCCATTTTCAATAAAAATATCCCGTTAGGAGGAAAAACCTTTCATGAAAATTCTATCCCGTTTTTTGGTTGTCCTGACTCTGATCGTCGGTTGCCTTGGTTTTCTAGGACAGTCACCTGCTCAGGCTCTTGGTTTACCGTCTTCTTCGACCATTGTTGCAGAAGCTTTGATCAATCAAGTTGATGCTAAACTCACCACCGAGTATGGACAAAAAATCGATTTAAATAATAGTGATATTCGTGATTTCCGTGATTTACGTGGATTTTACCCCAATTTAGCGGGCAAAATTATTAAAAATGCTCCCTATGATGAAATCGATGATGTTTTGACGATTCCTGGCTTGTCTGACAAACAAAAAGAACAATTACAAGCCAATTTAGACAAATTCACCGTAACCGAAACTTCTCAAGAATTGACTGAAGGCGATGACCGTTATAATCCTGGTGTTTATTAAACAAGGGTTTTTATCAATCATCTAAGTTTTTCTTGCCGAAGAAGAATCATAGTTATTTGCAAGACAATTAAAAAATAAATTGACTGAGGGGGTAGAGAGTTTGCCCCCTTTTTCTATCAAATATTCTTCCTTTCCTGAACGTTGCCGATCGCGTCTAGAGGTTCGGAGATTACCCATTCAGGCGATCGTGGAACCGAACCATCGATTTTCAAGTAAGAACTACTCTAAAGGTAGAGGAGAAAAGCAAAAAGAAGCTTTACTCTTGTAGAGTGAGGAGTGCCTAGTGAATGCTAATTCTGGAGGTAAGTCCTATGTCGTTAATACGCTGGCAACCTTTTCGAGAAATTGATGAACTCCAACGGGAAATGAATCGATTTTTCGATGTCTTGATACCCAAAGAATCCATTGGTAATGGTGAAAAAGCTGTATGGAACTTTGTTCCGTCTGCTGAATTGATTGATACTCCCGAAGCAGTTAACCTTAAATTAGAAGTTCCAGGAATCGACCCCAAAGATATAGACATTGAAGTAACCGCCGATTCCGTCAGCATTCGGGGTGAACGTAAATCTGAAAGCAAGACCGAAGAAAAAGGCATGACTCGCACCGAATTTCGCTATGGCGAGTTCCATCGAGTGATTCCATTGCCCGTCCATATTAACAACACCGATGTCAAAGCCACTTATAAAGACGGTATTCTTACCTTAGCTTTACCCAAAGTGGAAGAAGAACAAAACCGAGTGGTGAAAGTGGCGATCGCCGCAGGTGAAGGTTAATCTTGCCTGACAGATTTCTTAGATTCTATGATCAGGAGGTGAAATACCACCAACTAAAGTTACTCTGAATTAATTTCCAAATAATCCTTTAATGTTGGGGTGGGGAGTCTTTTCCCACCTTTTTTTTTTGCTTTTTTTCGACCAAAGCGGCTAATAGAAGTTAGGGGAAAACATTAGGGAGCATCATTCCATTCAGGGGTTAGAGTCCGAAAATTAAAGTTAGCAACATTAGGATGGCAGGTAACACAGGATTTTGAGGTCATATCGGGGGGCATGGTCACCCTGGGGTGTAGTGCTTTAAAATAACGAGATTTTTCGACATAAAGGGGAAGCGGAGAATCGGGCGGCAAAGGACGGGAAAAATTACTCATATAGTCCCAAATCAACAATTGAGTCAACCGATTGTAATTAGGAATGACAACCCCAAAATGGTTATCGGGTTTGCGTAAAATTTCTCGCCAACTTTCCGTCGGTAAAGCCTCTGGGGGAATGGCAATGTGGCAACTGGCGCAGGTTTCCAGATAGGCTTGAAACCCAGGTTCATAGCGAGTCGGGACGGGATCAACAGACATCGGCTGATTAGGCGCGATCGCGGCGGGAGAATAGATAAATTTCGTTTCTGAGGGGGAAGATTGGGCAGAAGGAGAAGAACTGGGAGAAGGTTGAGAAGAAGTTTTGGGAGAAGGACTAGCAGACGGTTGGGGAGAGGGCTTAGGCTTTTGGGATGCGCCCGATGGACTCGGTTTGGGGGTGGGGGATTTTTTAGGAGTCGGTTTGGACTGGGGCTTCGGTGTCGTCGATTTTGGTGGCGTTGCCTGGGCAGAAATGAGTGATGTTGAAGCAGATTGACTAGAATTTTCTAAAGCTGATGCCATTCCCCACCCTAATCCAATCGTCCAAAGACAAATAACCGAAAAGAGCGTCAGGGTCAGTAGCGATCGCGTCAATTGCTGCAATTTCAACATCAGTAATTTTTTAAAGCGTTTAAAGCTCAGTATTTTCAATAGGAACAGTCCGCAACAGTCTTTCCACAATGGTTTTAGCTTGCTTCCCACTAGCTGAAATCAAACGATGGGCCAACACATGGGGAGCCACAGCCTTAATATCATCAGGAATCACATAATCCCGCTCCTCTAAAAAGGCTAAAGCCTGGGATGCTTTCTGTAAAGCCACCGCGCCTCTAGGACTCGCACCGAGAATAATTTCATCATCATTTCGGGAAGCTCGTACCAGATTAAGAATATACTGCTGCAACTCAGTAGTAATCTTAACTTGACTCACTAGGCTTTGGAGATCTTTCACCGTCTCTAGGGAAATACAGGGCTTGAGATCATCCATTACCATCGGTTTTTGATGACGTTGGAGCATTTGCAGTTCTTCGGCTTCCGTCGGGTATCCCAAGCTCAAGGAAACCGCAAACCGGTCCATCTGAGCTTCGGGTAAGGGAAACGTCCCTTGATATTCCACAGGATTTTGGGTCGCAATCACAAAAAACGGATAGGGGACAAAGCGCGTTTCCCCATCTACTGTAATTTGTTTTTCTTCCATCACTTCCAATAAAGCTGATTGGGTTCGAGGGGTTGCTCGGTTAATTTCATCAGCCAATAGCACATTCGCAAAGGCGGGGCCAGGCATAAATTCAAATTCGCGGGTACTAGGATTCCAAATATTGGTTCCTGTAATATCGTTGGGTAATAGGTCAGGGGTACATTGCACCCGTTGAAACCGTCCATTAATCGATCGCGCAAGGGATTTTGCCAACAAGGTTTTTCCGACCCCAGGGACATCTTCTAAAAGAGCATGACCACCACTCAGGAGCGCGACAAGTACCAGACGGATCGCTTCGGATTTGCCGACAATGGTACGACTCAGGTTATCGGTCAGAACAGTAATTTGATCGCGCATGGTCGTTAAGAATAAAATTGAAATTTCTGGCGAGAATATCCCGTTTAATTTAACAGGTATTACAGCTATCTTTCCCGATTTTCGAGGTGAAATTTACATTCATTCTGAAAGAATCTCTTGGGCCTGTTGACAATCTTGGCTGATCTGGGATTTAAGCTCATTGAGGGAAGAAAATTTTTGTTCGGGACGGAGAAAGTCCCATAGTTGAACGGTGAGAGTCTGCTGGTATAAATCCTCTGACCAATTGAATAAATTAACTTCCGCAATCACCTGATTTTGACCCAGGGTAGGACGATGGCCGATATTCATCACTCCGCCTAAACTGCTGTGAGCAGAATTTTGAATCGAAACTCGCACCGCATATACACCCAGACGGGGGAGTAATTTATAGTCGGGGAGTTGCAGATTGGCTGTAGGGAAGCCCAGGGTTCTGCCTAGTTTTTGACCATCAATCACCATTCCTTTCAAGCTATAGGGTCGTCCTAACATCTGATTGGCTTGTTTTATCCTGCCTTCTGCTAGGGCTGTGCGGATGAGGGAACTACTAATGCGCTGTTCTTGTTCGGTTTTTAAGGGAGTGATCACAACTTCTACGTTAAATTGAGCGGCGATCGCGGCTAAATCCTGAGCAGTTCCCTGACGTTGATAACCAAAGCGAAAGTCTTGACCAACGGTTATTTTCCTAGCGTTTAAATCTTGAACTAAGATTTTGTCTACAAAGGCCTGGGGACTCAACTGGGCTAAATCTTGCTCAAAGGGTAGTAAAACCAATTGCTGAATCCCTAGTTTTTCTAATTGCTCGACTTTTTCTTCGAGGGTTGTTAACAATAATTGAGCTTGACCACTGAAAAATTCACGGGGATGGGGATTAAAGCTAACCACTGTCGGATATAGCCGATTTTCTTCCTTATTCGTCCCAGAAACCCCAATAATTTGACTTAAAACTTTTGCATGGCCCAAATGAACGCCATCAAAGTTGCCGAGGGCGATCGCGTTGGGACTTAAAATTTCCGTTGTTGATGATGGTATCCACACGCTCTACATTTTGACACAATTTGGGAGAATTTCAACCCGTTCTAAGGAAACGATTAACGACGGACGACTGCGCTAACAATAGTCGTAATGTTAGCGGTAGCCAACAGTCCAAAGGCTAGGTTAACAACCCATTGGGATGCTTGCTGATAGGCAGAAAAGCGAATCCCCTGCTCTTTACTTTCTTGTCGTAAATCTCTGATTGCTTCGGCATTTTGTTCGACTAAATGTTGAGTGCCTTTTAATTCGTCTGCTAGTTTGTCTAGCATTTCATCTGTCCAGCGTTCGGTTGTCATGATTATTTAAAGACATAATTAAGGACATAATATATTATGTCCCTACTACTGTTCTGATGTGCAATACCTAAATATTAGCTTTAGATCGTAACGCCCAAGGGGATCGGACAAGCAACATTGGTTCCGCCCAAGCCACAATAACCATTAGGATTTTTGGCTAAATATTGTTGGTGATAATCTTCAGCATAATAAAATTCGGGAGCCTCTAAAATTTCCGTCGTAATAGTTGAATATCCCGATTTATTCAGGGCTTTTTGGTAAAGATCGCGAGAATCTTCGGCTAATTTCTTTTGTTCGGCTGAATAGGTATAAATCCCCGAACGATATTGGGTTCCCTTGTCATTGCCTTGTTGCATCCCCTGGGTGGGATTATGGCTTTCCCAGAAAACTTTGAGTAATTCAGCATAACTAATCGCTTGGGGATCAAAAACCACAAACACTACTTCATTGTGTCCCGTCATTCCCGAACAAACTTCGTGATAGGTGGGATTGGGGGTATACCCTGCGGCATAACCGACTGCGGTGGTATAAACCCCTGATAATTGCCAAAATTTTCGTTCTGCGCCCCAAAAACACCCTAAGCCAAACATTGCGGTTTGGTAGCCATCGGGAAAAGGCGGTTTGAGGGGATTTTTATTCACAAAATGGGAAGCAGGGACTTTCATCTCGGTTGTCCGTCCAGGAAGAGCTTCGTTGGGGCTGGGTAACGCGGCTTTTTTGCCAAATCCAAAGAGTGCCATAGTGAGCTTGTCAAAGTAGAGAAGAAAGTTCTTTTCTAATATAACGAATCTTTAAGCTCTATCTGAATTTGAGGGGACTATTCGTTCACTATCCCGATCGCAATGACTCATTAGACATTTCCAAGAATTGAGTAAGGGCAATTCATGAATTGCCCCTACCAAGGGTTTCAATCGATGCACTCTTGATTTCTGGAGATATCTATTATTTTTCAAACAGGTTTCTGGGTAAATTGGCGCACTAGATCACAAAAATGGGCAATCGGGGGAATATTCAGGCGATCGCTGCTGGTCACTAAAACCACTTGACGGGTGAAACCTTGTTTAAATTTTTGGGAATTTGCATTGGTTTCAGGCAATTCAGCTAGGGAACGCACCGCTAAGGTGGGATCTTGACGCGCTTCTAAAAGAGCCGTTTGGGGTAAAAGGGCAATAATTTCACCTTGACGAACAACGCCGCGAAAGGCATCGAGGGTATTCAATTCCATCACGATTTTCAGGGAAATATCTTGATAATTAAACCATTCCTGCACTAAACGCTGCATTCCATAACCGTCTTTGAAAACGACCTGGGGATACTCCACTAGGGCTGACCAGGGAACTTTTTCGTATTTCGCGAGGGGATGGGCCGCCGCCATTAAAATCTCCACCTGTTCTTCATAGAGTAATTCCACCGTCATATCGGGGCTAGAGGTCAAAAAGCGATTGTTCATCACAACGGCAACATCTACCAATCCATCTCGTAAGACTTTCAAGGCGCGATCGCTCCCCAGGGCAGTGACTCGTAACTGGATTTCGGGAAAATCTCGACAAAATTTCTGAAGAATCGGCGGTAAATAATGGGAACAGACGGAATGAATGGCGGCAATGCAAAGTTCGGGTTGTTTTCCCGCTTGCAAATCGGCAATTTCTTGACTGGCGATCGCCCATTCCTGACAAATTTTACGGGCGCGGGGTAAGAGTTTTTCACCAGCAACGGTTAATTTTGCCTGGGCTGTGCGATGAAAGAGGGGAAATCCCAAATCACTTTCCAACGATTGGATCTGCCGACTCACCGTTGATTGGGTAATGCCACATTTTCGGGCAGCCTGACCAAAATTTCCACTTTCTGCGATCGCCAAAAATGCTTGTAACTGCTCAATCCGCATTGATATTGCTTATCCAATTACATTATTTCATCAGCTTTTGACAATAACGAATTTCTCTCAAGGGTTTAGTAGAAATTGATACAACATGACAAGGTTAAGCTCAGGAATTTCAAGGTTGTCAACCATCGGAGAAAGAAAGATCCCAGCATTGCTATAGTGAAGAAGGCTTAAAAATTTATAAAACCCATGTCATTGATTCGACTACCCTCACCAGAACTAATTCGAGATTGTGTCCGCCAAGCTTCCAGTTACGTCCCTGGGGAACAGCCCCAAACAACGGATTTCATCAAACTCAACACCAATGAAAATCCCTACGCCCCTCCTGCCCAAATTTTTGAACATTTATCAGAAGATTTAGCCAAAGTTCGGCTCTATCCCGATCCCGTTGCGACTCAATTACGCAAAGCCGCCGCCCAAGTTTGGGATCTTTCCGTCGATCAGATTCTAGCGGGGAATGGTTCTGATGATATTCTCAATATTGCCCTACGGACGTTTGTTAACCCTGGGGAAGTCGTTGCATTTCTCGATTTAACCTATTCCCTCTATGAGACGATCGCGACAGTGCATGGCGTAGTTATCAAAAAAATCCCGTTAAATGAAAAATTTGAACTAACGGGGCCTGTGATTTGTCCAGAAGCAAAATTGATTTTTCTAGCTTCTCCTAATGCGCCCGTCGGTAAACATTTAAACCGAGAATTTCTTGCCCAAACCTGCGCCCAAGCTAAGGGAATAGTCTTAATTGATGAAGCTTATATTGACTTTTCTGATGAGGATCACTGGGATTTTCTGACCCAATTTGATAATGTGATTATTTCTCGGACGCTTTCTAAAAGTTATAGTTTAGCGGGAATGCGAGTCGGTTTTGGCATTAGTTCTCCTGCTTTGATTCAAGAAATGGATAAAGTGCGGGATTCCTACAATTTAGACCGTTTGGCGCAAAGTTTAGGCACAGCCGCCCTAACCGCCACCGAGGATTTTAAACCCATTTGGCAACAGGTTCGTCAAACCCGCGATCGCTTAACCACAGAATTACGAAAACTCGATTTTGAAGTATGTGAATCCGATTCCAATTTTGTGCTGGCTTCTCCCCAATGGATCGGCGCGTCGGAACTCTATCAACAATTAAAAGCGCGTAAAATTTTAGTCCGTTATTTTAGCCATCCCCGTATTACCAATTATGTTCGTATTTCTATCGGTACAGATGCAGAAATTGATCAATTATTAGTTGTCATTAAAGCGATTAAAACTGAATTATCCCCCACTAACTAAGCTGTCACAAATTGAGATTGCCTCCTGATTTTGCTGATAGTGTTGTAAAAAGGGGACTAAGCCCCTTGCTTGTATGTGTTTTAAATAATTAACAGTTTCACCCGCCTTCATGCTAAATTTTAGGGAAAAAACTATTCAGGAAAATCCACATTGACAATTTGTTTGTCTTGATTAAAGAAAATAAACAAATTGTCGGTTACTTTTTCAAACTGAATCTTCATAATCACTACGTTTGTCGCCGCTATTGTGCCGCCTGGTTGGTGCTGAATCGCTAGAATTTTTTGGAATGGGCCAGTCCGTTCAAGGAGGTTTGTCCAGCTTTTTTCAATATTTTCAGCAAAAAATTCTGTTTTGAGCGCAGGACTCAGATAACCCCTGGCACGGGCATAATCTTTAGCGACGATATCATTGACAAATGCCTCAGCAATTTTCTCAACACTTTTATTAGAAGGCCAATTCACCGCGATCACTTCTTGGTTTTTGTTAAAAGTAACCAAAATATTTTCAGATCCTTTAGCAAATTGAGTGGTCACTTTTACTACATCGGCATTAATAATATCGATCGCCTTGGAACGGATTACTTTTTGGAAAGGCCCAAACTGACTAATGACTTCTGCTTCCCAGAGAGCTTGAATTTGTTCGGGTGTCCAATTTTTTTGCAGTTTTTTCGCTAAAATCGCTCTGGCTTGACTGGACTTATTTTTCCCTAATAATTCAATAAATTCTTCAGCTTGTTTTTTAATATCTTGTTTCTGGGTATCTGTCAAAGCCTGAGTAATTTCTACCTGACTAACTTGAGATTGAGCTTGAAGGGGAAAAATAGCAGAAGCCACAAGAATAGCTAGAAATAAGCTTGATAAATTAATTTTTCCGTATTTTTGAGTAAATAAACGTAATTGATTGATGAACATTAAGTCACTCCTTAACCAATAAATTCTTCTCTTTAGTGTAAGAGATAAGAGTCACAGCGTTATCGTTAGGTAACGGGGCTTTTGCTATGATAACAAGGGGCTATGCCGTTGATGAAGTATTTGCTTAAATCGCCTACCCTCAAATCCCATCCTTTTAAATTCGATAGAAGTAGAGAGACTAGAATGCTACGACTGGAACACATTAGCAAAATTTATCCGACGGGCGAGGTCTTGAAGGATGTCACTTGGGAAGTCAAAACGGGCGATCGCATTGGACTCGTTGGGGTCAACGGTGCGGGAAAGTCCACTCAGTTAAAAATAATCATGGGGGATATCGAGCCGACCTCTGGAGAAATTATTCGGCCAGCGAGTTTACATATTGGTTATCTGACCCAGGAATTTGAAGTAGATCCCAGTCGCACGGTACGGGAAGAATTTTGGATGGTTTTTGAAGAAGCCAATCAGGTGCATCATCGTCTGAATCAAATTCACCACGACATGGAAGCGGCAAATCCTGAGACCTTAGATAAATTAATCCATGAATTAGACGATTTACAGCGTAAATTTGAAGCCCTTGATGGTTACGGTCTAGATACTCGCATTGAAAAAATCATGCCTGAAATGGGGTTTGACCTCGAAGACGGCGATCGCCTGGTCAGTGCCTTTAGTGGTGGTTGGCAGATGCGGATGAGTTTGGGGAAAATTTTATTGCAAAAACCCGATATCTTACTATTGGATGAACCGACTAACCATCTAGATTTAGAAACCATTGAATGGTTAGAAAAATATCTCAAAGGACTCAACACGCCAATGGTGATTGTCTCCCATGACCGAGAATTTTTAGACCGTTTATGTAACCAAATAGTGGAAACCGAGCGTGGAGTTTCTACTACCTATTTAGGGAATTATTCCACCTATTTACAACAAAAACAAGAACTTCAGGAAGCTCAACTGAGTGCCTACGAACGGCAACAAAAAGAATTAGAAAAACAACAGGTCTTTGTCGATCGCTTTCGGGCCAGCGCAACCCGTAGTACTCAGGCGAAAAGTCGAGAAAAACAATTAGATAAAGTTGAGCGTATCGAAGCCCCTACAAGTTCTGTCCGTTCTCTCCATTTTCGTTTTCCTCCTTCTTCTCGGAGTGGCAGGGAAGTCGTAACCATCCAAAATTTAGTTCATAGTTATGACGATAAAATTCTTTTTTTAGATGCAGAATTATTAGTCGAACGTGGCGATCGTATTGCTTTTCTAGGCCCCAATGGTGCAGGAAAATCGACGCTTTTACGCTTAATTATGGGCATGGAAACTCCTAGTGAAGGAATTGCAGAAATTGGGAAACATAATGTGATTCCTGGCTATTTTGAGCAGAATCAAGCCGAAGCCTTGGACTTAAATAAAACGGTTCTGGATACTATTCACGATGAAGTCCCTGAGTGGAAAAATGAAGAAGTTCGTACCCTTTTAGGACGTTTTCTATTTAGTGGAGAAACAGTGTTCAAAAAAGTTGAATCCTTAAGTGGAGGAGAAAAAGCTCGATTGGCCCTGGCGAAAATGTTACTCCAACCTGCTAATTTACTTATTTTAGATGAGCCGACTAATCACCTCGATATTCCTGCTAAAGAGATGCTAGAAGAAGCTCTGCAAAATTACGACGGAACAGTATTAATTGTTTCCCATGATCGTTATTTTATTTCCCAAGCGGCGAATAAAATTGTGGAAATTCGGGATGGAGAGTTAATTCTTTATCGCGGAGATTACCATTATTATTTAGACAAAATTGAGGAAGAAAAACAAAAAGCAGAACAAGAGCGCATTGCCGCCGAACAAGCTGCTAAGTCTGCCGCTAAAAAGGCGAAACAAAAAGCTAAAAAAGGAAAATAAGTTGAGGTGTAGATATTACTAAATGCGTTGGATTTCGTCCCGATCCAATGCGGTATCTGCCCTCGTATTGTTCTATGTCGTTATACAAAGCGATTGCGGATTTCTCAATAATACCAAGGATCACTGTAGCAAACAAATTTTGGGGATCATTTTTTTGGATTTCCTATTTAAGAGGATTAAATGATGGTAGCTAAATTATGTTTTAGGATATTTTTTAATTAGAATTGGTTCCACAAACCGCGATCGCTTTTTGATGAAGTTGGAAAGGGCGATCTCACTAATAATTTAATGAACTAAACTAAGGTTAGAAGTATCAGGATAAAGAAATATTAATTTTTCTGATTCTAGAGAAACTAACGCATAAGTTTGACCATTATCATCGCAAAACTCCACTTCAAAAGCTTCTCCATTATTATATTCTTCTACCACTGTTCCCATTTGACCTCTAGGTAAAATTATTTCTTTTTCTGTCATAAATTGAGTGGTTTTAATATTTTCTGCAAGAGCGATAATATTATGTAATTTAATTAGACTCATCTTGATTAATCTTCTTGTAGTATTTTGATTGATTTTACTTGATAAAAAAGTTGCAGAAATAATAATTTAACTCGGCTTGATAACTTTATGATAACTTTAATTTTTGCTCAAAAACATCGGGATATAACAACATTATTTCCTATGATCGCATTGAAGCATAATAATCGCAATAACCCACAATCAGGTTATCATTTCCCATAGTTGGGTTGCGCTTATTAACTCAGCCTACGAGATCGGCGATCGCACTATTAGACTACACAAAGTTAAATTATCCATAACTGTTGAATCGTATTGTTGAATCTGTACATCAAGGTGTTTAACAAGATAAATGGATCTTCCTCTACTATATGACCCAAAGAATACTTAGTACACCATCCTTCAAAGAATAATCTTTCTGGCATTCGCGGAATTATATATTCTTGAATATCACCTCGAATGTAAGTTAGTAAGGGAAAATAACCTTGAGGAATAAAAGACAAATCCAAGTTTAAAGAGCGATGAGTTGTATTTTCTTTTTTTCTCCATCCAACTTTTGTATAAAATTCTTTCCACATATAGTCCCTTTTTGTTGATTGAGCGATATGTTTATTAGCATCTATCTCTATTGATTCGGTGACATAGTTCTGTAATGGAAGTTTATGATAAACTAGGTTATCATAAATACCTATCTGAACAGTAAAGCCAAATTTTTCTTGACTATACTTTAACCATAATTGATCAATTTTTTCCAAAATATCCTTGTCTATCTCAAGGTATAAACGTCTAAAATCTGGATAATTTTCAAAAGTGAGAAATTGAAAAAATATCCATCCAGTTTCTTCATCAGCATCGCTCCATTTTTCATATTTTAGGAACTCTTCTAGCTGACAAAATAAAGTTTCTCTTGAGGATTTATAATCATTTTGATGTTGTTTTAATACTAATTTAAAAGGGACATTTGCTATTGGGTTATTACTTTTTATCATTTTTGCAAATCCTTCTCTAAACCTTTGGTGATTCTTCTTATCAGATAAAGATAAACGAAAAATTTCTAACCATTGTTCTCCATTTCTATTTTCTTTATTTCCCCATAATTGATATAACTTATCACCAGCTTTACCACATAAAAATGATAATAACGTTTCGTCTTTAGTCCGTTTAATGTTAGGAATAATATGAGATAAAAGTCGAGAGATGTAATAAATTTGCTCTTCTTCTTTTTGTTCAGAACTAATTTCAATCACCCCTAAATCTAAACCTCGTTGTAATTGTTGTTTACAATCAGGAAGAGACTCACAAACAACTTCTAAAGCTTCCATTGGGACAGAAATTTCATAAATTAAACAATAACTAAGAATCTGTTGTAAGGGTTCATCAATAAGTTGATAAAGTTCTTTCCAAATAATTTTATCTTTCCACAGTTCTGGGCTTTGTTCTAGTTCTGTTAGTTTAGCTTGTGCATCTTGTTCGCCTAAAACTTCATCATTTAGAAATTCTAGTAACCGAGGATTTCCATCGGCTAAAGTCAATGCTCTTTCTCGTAAATCTTCAGGAGTTTTCTGGGAATTAAAATGCTCTAAGCGACTTAGTTTTTTAGTCAATTCAGATTTTTTTAAAGATTCTAATCCCTGTTGATAGAAAAAATCCAACAACTCCGAATCAAAACGATAACGACAAGTAATAATCACCCGATGCCCAGTTCCCGTTTCTCGAATTGCTGAAATTAAAGCCGCTAAAATTGGGACAACTTCAGACTTTAAAATATAACGACCCTCACGCGGTTCTAGATTCCATTCAAAATCATCAAAAATAAATAAAAATGGTTTTTCTCCCAATTCTGCTAATTGACTAAAAAGATAAGCAAGCTTTACCTCTAAACCGTCATCCATTGCTTCCAAAACAGTACGAACTTCTCGTAATTCAGGCTTAATTAATTTAGAAGACAACTTTTTAATCAGCTTCGGTTCATCAATTTGTCGCCACCAAAGAACCTTTTCATAGTCAGGCAAACGATCCCACAAACGAGAAGCAATACTACTTTTTCCTAAACCGCCCATGCCATGAAGTAAAACCCCGACCTTTTCCTGATCCGTTTTCAAAGTCCGCAAACAATTTTGTAACTGACGACGACGGCCGACAAAATTTTCTCGACTAATCACCCTTAATCGCTTCTCATCGTCCCTAAACTCCAAAGACATCGTAGGTTTGGGCAATTGCTTCCGCCCCCTTGTTCTCAAGGAAGTCACCAAAGCCCCTGGTAAAATATTCGCCACATATAATCTTAATTTATGCCAATCCCTTGCTTGTTGCCGAATTAATGCCTGATAAGTTGATGCCAGAGCCTCTAATATCGTTCCCCCTTGCGATAACTCCCAATACAAACGACTTGCCGCCGCCGTTGCATCCGTATCGCGGACAGTTTCTCCCCAACCCAAAATAGCCGTTTCCCCTAAATCTAATAATAATTCCTCTGCCATCGAAGCAACGACAGGATCAGATGCACGACGACCTGTCCGACAACCCGACAGGAAAATCAAAGGTGGGACAGAAGATTTCAGCGCATTAATAATTGCTGAAGTATCGCTATGCAATAGATTACCATACTCATCTTCCGTCAAAAAATAAGGCTTTTGATTGTGAGTTGCATGACCCGTTAAATGAAAAATATCAAAATAATTTTTCTCATATTCTCGAACCAAATAACCCAACTCACTCAAACAACCACTTTCTTCGACTTGTAAATTAACAGGAGTACGCTGAGTCGCTGATAAAATTTGTCCTTCTTCCGCTTCATAATCCAATACAGGTTCCACACCTAACGGCGAAGTTGCCATAAAAAGAACATTTAAAGCCCGATTAGCAGGTTTATCTTCTTGAATTAAAGGCTGAGAATTAGACTGATTAACCCATCGAATCGGAACAATGGCAGGTGTTCTCTCAACTAGAAACTTTGTACCATCGTGCAAGATTTCCCAGGGTAAATGAGCTAATCCCTCACTTGCTGCTATGGCTAAAACAATTCCCTCTCGTCGGTGTTGATTTAACTCCCGTGCTAAAAAGCGATCGCTCCCATCTAACCAGTTATAAAGAGCCTGCCCCGTCTTAGCGTACTCTTCTGGAAGCCTTGTGTAGTAGTCGGTTTCTGCACGATCAATCAAACCAGCGATCTGAGCCAAGGGCAACTGACGCGATTGATATTGGTTTGAATTATCCCAAAAATAACGAAATTCAGCATAACTCTCGCCAACGGGCTTAAGGTCAATGTGCAGGATTTTCATTAAGCTTATTTCTCCTCTAAAATTGCTTGAATTTGGGCAACCGTTGCATCCTTCAGCAATAAGCGTTTGCCATTAGGCGAGACAATCAGAACTTTCTCAATTTTCGCCCCACCTGAAGATTGCTGATATTTTTGGCTCCACTTGTGAAGCTGCTCGGCTATAGTTATTGAACCGCCCACAATCCCGACAATAGTGGCGATCGTGGTCAGTAATGCTTCTCGTTCTACTTCGTTTACCGTTTCGTAACTGCCTTCTAAGCCTTGAATCCTTAGAAGTTCCTCAGTCGCTAGAATCGCGTCTGTACCAATAATTTCAATTTTCATCGGTTGCTATTGCATTATTTATTTTTAAACTATAGCAAAATTTATCAAGCAGTGATACTCCGTGTTCAAACCAACCTACTTAGGCGATATATCATGTTTAAAATAGGTGATATTCTCAATCAGCGTTATCTCCTCAAACAACCTCTAGGAATTTCCCAAAATGGGCGACAAACCTGGTTGGCGATCGATTTAGGTTCCCATGAATTTGGTCTATTTTGGCGTTGGGAAAAACTGAATAATATTGATTGGCTGAATGCTTTAAAACTACTCTTTTTTCAGCGATCGCCGCAATATGTCACCATTAAACTTTTGGCCTTTAGTCCCCAATTGCAGTGGTCGGAATTTAAACTCTTTGAACGAGAAGCGGAAGTCCTACAAACCCTTAACCATGAACGGATTCCCCGCTATCATGCGTCTTTTGAAATCGCGCCTAAACAGGTTGGTGGTGTTACCTGGTTTGCGATCGCGCAAGAATACCTAGCAGGTTGGTCTTTAGCGGAATTATTAAATCAAAATAAAACCTTTAATCAAAAAGAGATTAAAAAAATTGCTCAAGAAATTTTAGAAATTTTAATTTATTTACACGAACTAGACCCCCCTATTTTACATCGAGATATTAAACCCAGTAACCTAATTTTAGGAAATGACGGCCATATTTATTTAATTGATTTTGGAGCCGTTCAAACTCAGAAAAATGTGACAGGAGTAACCTTTACTGTTGTTGGAACCAATGGCTATGCTCCCCTAGAACAATATTGGGGAAAAGCCGTTCCTGCTTCCGATCTTTATGGCTTAGGAGTGACATTAATTCATCTTTTGATGGGAACGCTACCTGAAGATTTAATGACTCAACCATCACCTATTCAGTCAGATCATAAAAAAAGAATTGATCCCGTCTTGAAACAATGGTTAGAACGATTAACCCATCCCTTACCCGAAAAACGCTATCAGTCCGCTAGGGAAGCCTTAACTGCCCTATTCAGAATAGATGCACCGTTAACCTTAGGACAAAAGGTTATTCAAAAAACGCAAAAAATTATTAAGCCAAAACAGACTCAGATTAAGCTTTTGCAATCATCCGAAAGCTTAGATTTACAAATTGCATCAGGTCAATCTTTTTTCTGGAAAAATTTATTTCTATCTCAATTAAAAATCCCTGTAAATTCGACTTTTAATTTTTCTCGATTGGGGGTATTAGCTCTGTCGATCTGGAGCTTTCTGATTGTCCCTAGTTTAATGGTTTTAACTTATTTTCTAAGTACCGAAAAATCTTTGCTGTTTTGGGAAGTTGAACTCATTTGCGCGCTAAATTTATCAATCGTTCTCTTGATTTATTTGATAGATCTCATTATTTGGTCTTTAGAAAAAACTGAGCTTTCTCTACAAGCAGAAGGCTATCAACTCTGTAAAACATTTTTAGGAATCACCTACTATAAAAAACAAGGCAAGTTTCAGGATATCATCGGTGTCTTTCCCCAACTCAATCCAGAAAATTGCCAAGTAACTTTAAATACCCACGAGCAAATCTATTGGCTGGGTAAAAAATTAGAGCCGTCAGAAGCCCTTTGGCTGACAGAAGAAATTAAACAATGGCTATACGATCGCCCCGAATAAAATCTGTTCAATTTTGTCCAAAGCGGTCTCTAAATCATCGTTAACAATCTGATAGTCAAATTCATGACTTACTGCCAATTCTTCCTTTGCTCTCGCTAGGCGTTTGGCGATCGCGGCATCAGCATCAGAACCCCGCCCCCTCAGACGAACCTCTAACTCTTCCATCGAAGGCGGCAAAATAAACAGTCTTAATGCCTGGGGATAGGTTTTTCTGACCTGACTTGCCCCTAATACCTCAATTTCCAACAAAACTTTTTTGCCCTGCTGAATTTGGGATTCCACCGCAGAAAGAGGAGTCCCGTAATAATTTCCCGCATATTCCGCCCATTCTAAGAGTTCATCCTGGGCGATCATGGATTGGAAACGATCCTGGCTGACAAAAAAATAATCTTTGCCATCGGTTTCTCCTGTACGGGGAGCGCGGGTCGTCGCTGAGATAGAGAGAAATAACTCCCCATGCCGAGCCAACAATGCCCGCACCAATGTCCCTTTACCAACACCACTAGGGCCTGTCAATACAATTAATTGACCGATTGACATGAACCTTCCCTGGGTTAAACGGATTCTTTACTAACAACGAAACGATTCGCGACAGTTTCAGGCTGAATAGCAGATAGGACAACGTGACTAGAATCCATAATGATCACAGCTCTGGTACGACGACCATAGGTCGCATCAACCAATTGACCGCGCTCACGGGCATCGGTAATGATTCGCTTGATAGGGGCAGATTCTGGGCTGACGATCGCAACGACTCGATTCGCTGAAACGATATTTCCGAAGCCAATGTTAATCAATTGTATTTCCATATAAATTATAAACGGTCAGACCGTATGAAAAGCGATTGCACTAAATGTGAACCTAAGTTTATCGTAAGAGATAAGAGCTTAAAAGTCCAAAAAGTTTCAACTCTCTTGTTTTTGGAGTATTATACCTTTTTATCACAGTTTTCAGAATTTTAAACCCTATCGCCTCTATCTAAAGATAGATTAATGGCAAAAGAGCGGCTATAAAGTGGGTTTTTAAGTCTTTTTTCCGAGTTTCATCGGAGTTTTCTGTCTCGGATTCCCTGGTTGACGACCCGCTTGGATCAGTTTTTTGGTCTTTTTAAGTGAAAAATGTAGGAGACCGTCAGGAAAAATCATTTACTAAAAAGAAAAAAAGAGGGGTCTATAGAGCTAAAACGACTGGTTTGGTTAAGGCGAACCTGATGAGGTTGTATCAGGGGATAATTTGTCTTCTTCTGAAATATTGGTTAAGATCGAGGAGCAGGTGGGGGATTGAATCTTATCCAAAACATCTTTAATTAAAATTTCTTTCAATAAAACTTGGCCCACAATACTGAGGGGAAGAGCCAAAAATAATCCTAAAAATCCAAAAAAAGTGGCAAAAAATAATTGAGACAAAAGAGTGATTGCTGGCAATAGATTTGACCGTTGAATCATTATTTTGGGGGCAATAATATGACTTTCAATTTGATGTATAACCAGGTATAAGATTAAAACCGCTAAGGATTTCCAAGGGGTGTCGAGCAAGGCAATCGCCATTGGGGGAATGACGCTTAATAGAGGGCCAATGTTGGGGATAAAAGCTAATAATCCTGCGAGTAAGGCTAGAGCAAGGGCCGCAGGAATACCTAGAATGAGTAGTCCAATGAAGCTACCCAGGGCGATCGTCCCCATGCGAAATAAAATGCTAATTAACCAATTTTCTAAGGACTCTTCACAGAGAACGAGGATATAATCTATTCGCGATCGGTAGAAAGACGGAAAAAGACGAATAAAACCCTGGCGATAGGGATGGGGATCGACTAATAGCATCAAACTTAAAACAAAGAGCAATAACAGCGTTAGGGGTAGCCCTAGCGTGCTGTAGAAAATATTCAGACCTTGGCCCGCAATCTGATTGATCACAGGTTGTAATTGTTGGGTAAGTTGCTGAAGATTGGGCAGGGCATGGATCAGTTGGGGGTCAATGGTCGAAGCATTGGTTCTTAGCCAAGTGATCAAACGCTCAATTCCCCTAGGCATGAGGGTTAATAATTCCTGAAATTGGGGGATAAAAGGGGGAATAATTAACCAGCCAAAAATTATCAGGGAACTAATTAATAAACTCACCGAAAGGGCGATCGCGTATCCCCGTTTAATCCGTTTGGATTGGAACCAGTTAGCTAGATGATTGAGTGCATTGGCAACAACAATAGCGGCAAATAATAAGAGTAATAATTGTCGGATTTGCCATAATACTAACAAACATAAAATAAAACCAATAAAGCCGAGCCATTGGGAAAACTTCAAACCCTGACCTCCCAATTATCTTAAATTCATAATTAATCTATTTTCCCTTAATCTAGGGACATTTATTAATCCACTTGAGATTTGTAAAATAAGAAAATCGCGATCGCCATAGGCGTTAAACTAATCCCGATTAACCCATTTAAAGTGGTCGGCTCTAAGGCTAACCCAGGGCCGATATACTTCAGAATACAGGAAAGAATTAGGGAAATCCCCAAGACTTTAAGGGTTAAGCCAAGGGAATTTTTCATAGGTCAAATCGCTCTCTAGAATTATAGATACTAGCCATGATTAACCAGGGAATTAACCGCTTTAATGGCAAAAATCTTTTCCATCACTTCTTCTACCACTTTATCGGGGGTCGAAGCTCCAGAAGTCACTCCTACACAGATTTCTCCTTCTGGTAACCAGTTTTCAACGACTTCTAACTCTTTGTCTAGGGGTTTGTGTTCGACCCGATTGCCTGGCCCAATGCGGCTGGCACTATCAATATGATAGGAAGGAATGTTGTGTTCGACTGAAATTTCTTGCAAATGGGTAGTGTTTGAGGAATTATACCCACCAATCACGACCATTAAAGACAGGTTTTCTTTGACTAAATCAAACATGGCATCTTGACGTTCCTGGGTTGCATCACAGATGGTATTAAAGCTCATGAAATGATCATTTAAAGCCGTCGGGCCATATTTTTGTAACATAGTTTTTTCAAAAAGTTTACCAATTTGTTCGGTTTCACTTTTTAGCATGGTGGTTTGATTCGCAATGCCGATACAGTCTAAATCTTTGTCGGGATCAAATCCGACCGAATGGGCATTTTTGAATTTTTCTAAAAACTCAGTTCTGTTACCCCCTTCCAGGATGTAACGACTCACATAATTCGCCTGTTCTAGATTTAAGACAACTAAATAAATACCCGCAAAGGAACTTGTGGCGATCGTTTCTTCGTGGGCATATTTACCGTGAATAATAGAAGTATATTGGCGTTTTTTATGTTTTTCGACGGAGTTCCAAACCTTAGAAACCCAAGGACAGGTAGTATCAACAATCTTGCAACCTTTTTCATCGAGTATTTGCATTTCTAAAACACTCGCTCCAAAGGCGGGCAGAATGACCACATCTCCTGTGTCAATCTGACTAAAATCTTTTTCCCCTGCGATCGCGGGAATAAAGTTCACGTCCATTTCTCGGAGTCTTTGATTAACGGAGGGATTATGGATAATTTCGTTGGTAATCCAAATCCGTTCCTGGGGAAAATGCTGTCGAGTTTCATAGGCCATGGCCACTGCCCGTTCTACGCCCCAACAAAAACCAAAGGCTTCAGCGAGTCGGATGGTCACATTACCCCGTTGGAGTCGGTAATTATTTTGGCGAATTTCTTGAATGAGTTGGCTTTGATACTCGGAATCCATCACTTCCATGACTTCTGCCGCGTGGCCCAAACTTCTGCGGTGATAGTTTTCCGACTGTTGTAGCGATCGCTTAAAGGCTTTGGTATCCATAGAGTTTTCGTGATTGGTTAAGCTTTTTTCTCAAACTTTCCCTATTGTAGAAGGTTTGTGACTTTAAGCAGAAGGAGGCGTGGGTTGACTTTCTAGATACTGGAGAAATTCGATTAATTCTTCATCCGAAAGCAGTTGACGCGATCGCTTGCCGTAGGTTTGGAGCAGATAATTTTTGCCGTGTTCCTGTGTCCAGTTGAGTCGCTTGAGTTCCACATTGCTACGGGCAATCACTTCGGAAAAATCAATAGGTTCACTGGTATCTAAGGCAGTAGGAGCGGGTTGCTCAACTCCTATTTCTGGAGCTTGGGACACCATCACATTATCCAAAAGCGGTAGAGTTTCCAAGGGTAAGGGAGATTCGTGACCGCCATTCGTCTCAGTCAACTCCAGCAGGGGAGCTTTTCCATTCTGCTCGGTTAATGCGGGTGGAATCGGGGGAATTTCAACAAACTCTTCGGCAGGATATTCAATTTCTGGTTCAACGGGTTCTGAGAGGATTAATTCAGGAACTTGTTCGGGAATATTTTCGGGAATAGGAGTTTGGGTTACTGGGGAAGGTTCAGGAATGGGGGAAACTTCGGGCGGGGAGATAGGGGGAGATTGCTCGGTTTTTACGGCAACGGTTTCAACTTCTACGGGTAAAGGGGGCGTAGGGGCTTTTTTTGTTTTAACGACTTTAGGAATCGGGACGGGATGGACTTCTTCGATTAATTTTTCTTTGACGGCAACAGGTTCACTCGCGATCGCGGTTTTATGATCCTTAGTCGGCGCAATGGGGGCGGGCTTAATTTCTGCTGAGGGCTTGCTATCAAAATTCAACAGGGCTAAGGCTCGGAGTCGGGCTTGATCTTCCGCGCTCTCCACCGTTGTCGCTGCTGCCAATCCCGTTGCCAGGGTTACCTCTCCCACTTCTACCCGCGATCGCACAATATAAAGACCGTGATCAATCATTACTAATTCACTGGTGAGACTGCCCTGGGGATAATGGAGACGAAATTGATTCAACATAACAAAATTTTAAATTTAATCGGAATAAATAGCGGTAAATAGAGACCTGACCGAGTTTTTTCTATTATTGAGTCGTGATTCGATCCTAGCAGAGAAAACTTTGCTTTCGACACTTAGTTTAGTTTTTTGGGGACTGTTTTGGCAAATTCCTAAAGAGTTATTGCCATTTCGGCGATCTCTTTTAGCTTGTCAAATATCCCTCTCATCTCAAAAATAGTCCCTTCGACATTCACGATAAAGGCCATTAGATTGGTACAATATAAAGTTAAATCTAAAGAATATCCCAAGAATATCTTTAGAATCGACTGTCCATCTTAGGTTTTATTACCTATAGAAACAATCGTCAACCTCACCGAGAGTCGCTTGCTACCGAAAGCTGCAATCTTTCTTAAAGTCCGAAGAGATGAAGAGAGTTTTTTCTCCCCAACCTTGTTAATTGCAACCCTTCGTTCATGCTTACGCCTAGTTTTCTAGGGACACCCTCATCGTCAACCTAGAAATTCTCGCGGGTTTAATTCATTGGTCATAACCGCTTTATCAGATTAGTGTTATTTCTTCTTCTGCATCAGGCAATTCTTTAAAATTTCATGTCTGAAAAGCTAGATAAACCGCGTCTAAATTGAAACCCGTAGCTGTGAAGATCACCCCCTAAATCCTCCAATTCTGGGAAACTTTGAACTCAGAAAAGTTGTAAACTCTCCCCAAAGTTGGGGAACTGGGGGCGAAAAACGTTAGTTCTCAAACTAGACGGGGTTTAGAGGAAAAGAACGCTTTTCTGAAACCCTCATCAGTCCTCTCTTTTTTTAACTGCTACACATTATTTAAGGATCACTATTCATGGAATTTTCAATCGCTACACTCCTTTCCCACTTTTCGGATGATAAATTAATCGCAGGAAAAGTTTTAGAAAAAAAACTGGGTTGCGAAGAGGATGAAGAATCCCTGGAAAAACTGCAAATTGTCTTAGATGCCCTAGAGCGAGTCGGTATTTTAGAAAAAGAACGGGGGAAATATCGACGAGTCGTAGAAGAAAATGTTGTTGAAGCCAAACTCCGTTGTTCGAGTAAGGGCTTCTGTTTTGCGATTCAGGATGTGGAAGATGCCGATGATATTTATGTCCGAGAAACCCAGCTAGGCAATGCTTGGAATGGCGATCGCGTTTTAGTCAAAGTGATTAAAGAAGGAACCCGACGACGTTCTCCTGAAGGGGCAGTACGATTAATCCTAGAACGGGCCAATCCCTCTCTCTTGGCGCAAGTTAAATTGGAAGATGACAAATTTCGGGCTGTGCCGTTGGATGACCGACTTTTATTTGAATTAAATCTTTTAGAAAATGATCAGGATTTAGCCAGTGCGATCGATCATCTCGTTCATGTTTCCGTCCTCCGCTATCCCATCGGAACCAATCCGCCCCTCGGTGAAGTGACCAAAATCCTTGGCAGTGATGCAGAAGCCGCCGCCGATACGGATATTGTCTCCTGTAAACATGACCTGCCCCAAAGTTGGAAACCAGAAGTCCTGCAAGCCGCCGAAAATTTACCCCCGACCTTCGATGAATCCGAACTGAAAAATCGTCAAGACCTGCGCGGACTCCTGACGTTTACCTTTACTGATGATATACCGAGGGAAAATTTACCCTTCATTGAAACGGCTTTTACCCTTGAAAAAATCGAAAAAAGATGGCAATTCGGAATCCATGTCACCGATGTCGCCCATTATGTTTTACCGAATAGCCCTTTAGAAAAAGCCGCGAAAAAACGAGGAACTTCGGTTTATTTAGGGGAAAAAGTATCTCCTTTATTTCCTGAAGCCATTACTCAGCGTTGTTCCCTGGTTCCAGGAGAAGACCGTCTGGCTCTGTCTTTCTTTGTTTCCTTAGATGTCAATGCTAAAATCGTCGGCTTTGAATACCATTCCAGTTTGATTAAAGTTGACCATCAGTTAAATTTCGCCCAGGTACAAACGCTTTTATCAGAACCCGAAAATGTGCCGAATGAGCTAGAAGATTTGGTTGAAAAATTGAATCAACTCTTTTTTACTTTCAGTCCTCTCGTCAAGAGTCAACGCTTACAACGGGGGAGTTTTAATATTCAATCCGATACCCAATTACCGTTTCTGGATGAGGGGCGTTCGGGAGTTGTGTTGGTTTCCGAAGCTCTGCCGATTCGGGCTTTGTTGACGGAATTAATTGTTTTGATGGGTAAGGCGATCGCGGATCATCTGGTTGCGTTGCAAGTCCCCAGTATTTTTTGCACTCAGTCCGCCCCTGATGGGGAAGACCTCACGGATCTTTTAAAACTCGCGGCTAATCTCAAGTTAGAAGTTACGGTGGATACGGAAGCGGATCTCAAACCCCAGGATTATGCCAATCTGACCCAGGCCTTTGCAAAATCCGACTCTTCCCGTATTCTTAATCACCTACTCGAAGGCACGTTAAAGGGCGAAAAATACAGTACCCATCCCGCCCCCCACTTTGGTCTTGCCTACAGTGACGGTTACGCCCATTTCATCTCCCCAGGTCAGCGTTACGCCGATTTACTCATTCAACGGGTCTTGAAATTAGTCCTCTCTGAAGGACGCGATCGCCGCACCAAACAAAATAAAATAGGGGTCAATCTCAATAATTTGGATTGTCACGGTCAAATTAATTGGAATGTCTTACCGCCTGCGATTCATGAAGCCTTAATTGAAGATTTTCATCTGTTGATGTCCCCCCTCAACGACCGCTCAAAACTAGCCGAAGATGCCGAAAAAGACTTGGCGGGTCTTAAAAAATCCGAAAAAATGAAAGAACGTACGGGACAAATCTTTCGGGGTTTAATTACAGGCGTTCAATCCTATGGTTTCTTTGTAGAAATTGAGGATTTATTAGTAGAAGGATTAGTTCATGTGAGTTCCCTAAAAGATGATTGGTATGAATATCGCGCTCGCCATAGTTGCTTGGTCGGACGCAAAAATCGCACAGCTTACCGATTAGGAAATGAGGTCGATGTTCAGATTAAAAGTGTCGATTATTACCGCCAACAAATTGATCTCATAACCGTTAGTAGTGGCGTTGCTTCTCAAAATACTGATTGGGATGAGGAATAAAAGTACCGCACTTTGTGCTTAAATTCCTTATCAGGTAAGGACATAATGGTATTGTGTCCCTACAAAAATATTCCGATGATCACAACCCAATTTACAGTATCTCGTTGATGAAAACTTAATTTTTGTTGAATTTTTGAACTTTACTATGAAATCTAAAAATCGATTCTTTTCTTTCCTATTGCCCCTAGCATTATTACTGATAACTTGCTTGGGTGGCTGTGTCCGCTACGATGTTGGCATTAATTTTACTGAACAACATCACGGAGAAATTGTTCAACATATTCAACTAGGGCAACAGTTAACCACCCTAAGCCAAACGGAAACGGATAAATGGCTCGCGAGTATTGAAAGTCGTGCTAAAGCTTTACAGGGAAAAACTCAACGTCTTTCTGATCAAGAAATGATTGTTAAAATTCCCTTTTCTAATGGAAAAGAATTAGCTGAAAAATTCAACTTATTTTTTAATCCGAACCCTCCTAAAAATACAGTTAAACCCAAGGCTGATCAGTTAGATTTATTACAACTCAAAGCAGAAATGGCGATCGCCCAGAGTAACTGGCTCTTCTTAGATCGAAATCATCTCAATTTAACGGTAGATTTACGGGCATTGGGAGTGCTTTCTGATCAGGGAAATATTATTGTCAGTCCTGGCTCTTTGATTGATTTAGAATTTGCCCTCAATACGCCGTTTCTAACTCAGAGTATTACCACCGATGGGGTTTTATTACCTGAATCGGGAACAGGGCGATCGCAGTTAGTTTGGAAACTAAAACCTGGTCAAATTAATACCCTAGAAGCCGTATTTTTTGTGCCGAGTTATTTAGCATTAGGAACCGTTGCTATTATTGCCCTCTGTTTGGGAGGATTTTATCTCAAATATAAACGCTGGCCAGGCGTTTTTCCTGTAACGTCCACTTCATAAAAATTGTTCTAAAACAGCTTGAGTTTCCAGTCCTGTTTTTTCCCAACTAAATTGTTTTGCCTGTTGTAAACTGCGGTCAATCAGTTGCGATCGCAGTTTTTGATCTTGAATTAAACTTTGCATCGCATTAGTCAATTCCCAAACCTCATAGGGATTCACTAAAATTGCCGCATCTCCCGCCACTTCAGGCAAAGAAGACAAATTAGAGGTAATCACAGGCGTTCCACAGGCCATAGCCTCAATCACAGGAAACCCAAATCCCTCCCATAGCGACGGAAAAACTAACGCAAAAGCTTGATTTAAGATAATCGGTAATTGTTGATAGGAAACATAATCTAAAAATTTCACCTGATTTTGAATGCCTAATTCCTGGGCTTGTAACCCTAATTGTGGGGTATAACGTTTATCCGTTGGCCCTGCTAACCAGAGTTCATAATTTTCGTAGTTAGGAAGCTTACTAAACGCCGTTAATAAACGAGCTAAATTTTTGTGGGGATCATGCCGACCTAAATATAAAAAATAGGGTTTTGAGTCAGGATTAAGGGGCGATAAATTTTCTAAGCGACAAAAATGTTGAGCATTATAAGCTAACAAAATTGGTGTAATTTTCTGGGAAGGAACTTGGAAAAATTTTATTAAATCATCTGCCGTCGCTTGGGAATTACAAATAATATGTTCTGATTGCCCAAGCACTTCAGGAAACCACCATTTAAAATATTGAGTTAAGGCCGAATTCCAACGGGGAAACCTCAAGGGGATGAGGTCATGCACCATGATGATATTACGAGTTTTTTGGTATAAAGGAGCTTCGGGAATGGGGGAGAATAATAAATCAGCTTTGAGTTGTTTATAAATTTTAGATAATTGAAATTGTGTCCAGAGTAGGCGATTAAAATGACCTTTTGTTCCCTGGGCAGGGGTTAGATTATTGGGAATAGAATGACAATTAAAGTCGGGATAATGATGAGCGGTTAAAAGCGTTGGATCTAATTTTTTTAAGTAGGGAAAAACGTTAGCGGCATAGGTACTAATTCCTGTTGGTTCTGCTAATAAAAACGAAAGATTAATTAATAGGTGAGAATCGGCCATGTATTTCTTAATATTATTGAATTGACGATGAATAAAAATCCTGAAAAGCATAGTAAAGTATAGCTATGGTTCTATTTTAGAGTTTCTTCTTTATAAAAAATTTCTAAAATCTCTAAAAATTTAATTCCAAATTCGTTAATATCCATCCCCATAAAAAACTTGTCATCGGAAGGATTGGGTAAATATCTAGAGCTAATTTTAGAAGTTATACCAAATGATGAAATTCCAGAAGAAGAACTTGATTGACTAATTTTTTGTACCATGTCTTCAACTACTTCCTCAATTGATTCTATTATAAATTTTTTGATTTCCTGAGATACACTATAGTTATCAACAGAAATTAATCCTACATTGATAAAATTTTGGATCAAAAAATAATCATTTTTTCTCTCATTTCCTTTTCTCCAACTAACTTTTTGACCACCATCATCTTCAAGTGATACAAATATATTGTTGTGATCATATGTATATAATCTATCTTGTCGAGGAACTTGTGGTGGTGGAGTATTTTTAATAAAATTAAATTCTGAAATGTAATAATTTACCAAAATATTAAGATTATTAAAATCAATATTTTCTAAAACATAGCTATATCTAAAAAAAACTTGCTGATCAATATCTCCTTTTGCAAAAGCTGAAAATATTTTTATAAGGGCATCTATTTTTTTCAATGTTTCCAACCTATCAATCGTCATTAAAATTTGTTCTCCAAAATCTTGTTTAACTTTGGGATCTTTGTAAGCTTCACATAATTTTTTAGAAATTTCCTCATCGGCTTGATGAACTCCTGAAAGAAAAAGAATTAATTTTTTCAGAAAAAAATAATCTTTCATTCCTATTCCCGCTTTAGCAATACCAACAATACTTTTAAGAATAGGTATTTCTTGAGCAGCTTCGCTTATTGTTCCTTCCAATAACTCATCAAGTAGCGATTCAGTCATCTCAGTTATCACATCAGTATTTGGTTCAATAATTGAATCAATTAGAGATTCACCAAGTTCATGCTTTTTATTCTCTGAGTTCATAATTAGAAAGTAGTAGTTACTATTCGTAGAAAACAAATTAACAGTCAATTAGATAACTTCTAGTACTATAAAGCATTAATCCCCTTATTTCACCACAAATTAACTCGACTTGAAGTAATTACTTACCATTCTTTCTTATAGCAGAGTTTATTGACAATCATGGATTACATTTGTGATCGCGTTAACTTTGAGAAAATAAGCCATAATAAAAATGTTCATCTTAATCAACAGGAGCATATAGAATGTACACAGGAATTATTAAACAATCGGGAAATTGGTGGATCGGCTGGATTGAAGAAGTGCAGGGAGTGAATTGTCAGGAGGCAACGCGGGAAGAATTGCTTGAAAGTCTGCGAATCACGCTTTTAGAGATTTTAGAAATGGTCGATGATGATTATATTATTGAACGATAGACATTTAAAGTCGCTTGAGCCGTTTTTTTCCAAGAAAATTTACGGGCCTGTTCTTTTCCCTTAAAAATTAAATTATCTCTCAAAACGCGATCGCCTATTAAACTCACCATCGCTTCTGCTAATTCCATCAAATGATTAGGATTAATCAACAAAGCTGAATCACCTGTTATTTCAGGTAAAGAAGAAGAATTAGACGTAATCACAGGTGCGCCGAGGGTCATCGCTTCCAGAACAGGCAACCCAAATCCTTCATAAAAAGACGGATAAATAAAAGCCTCCGCTTGACTATAAAAAAGTGCAACTAAATCATCGCTTAGATAATTCAAATGATGAATCTCAGTATGATAGGGAGATTGATTAATCATGTCTAAAATAGGTTGATATTTCCAGCCAGTTTGACCGATCAAAACTAATTGATGTTCAATTTTATACTTTTGTTTTAAATAATTAAAAGCTTGAATTAAACTAATGACATTTTTTCGGGGTTCTAGGGTGCTGACAAACAGAAAATAAGGTTTATTGAAATCGTAGGAAAAACTAACTTTAAGCTCTTCTATTTGTTGCTCGGTTAAATAATGGGCGTGATAACGACTGGCCTGATAAGTCACATAAATTTTATCAGGATCGATTTTTAATAATTCGACTAAATCCCGTTTGGTATTTTCTGAAAAAGTAATAATAGTATCTGTAAATTTTAAACAATTTTTAATGCGTTCTAAATAGGTTTTGACAATTTTTGGGACATACTCAGGATACTTAACAAACGTTAAATCGTGAATCGTCATAATATTACGACTTGTTGGATTAGGATAGACAAAATGATCCGTTCCATGAACGACATCAGGTCGATCCAGCGATCGCGAAAAATAAGCCAATAAAGGATTGGGAAACTTGATTAAAGCATTCGTTACCGTCACGGGAATCGGTAAACAATGGGGAGAATAGGATTTAATTAATTCATTCGGAGAGAAATTTCTGGATAACCAATTTTTAAAAGTCGGCTGGAAATAAATATCTAATTTAAAATCTTCCGATGCTTGTAATTGATCCAACGCTTTAATCAAATTAAAAGTATAAACACCGACCCCACTAGGTTTCTCTCTAATCGGTGTGGCATCTAGGCAAATTTTAAACATAAATCAATCTTTTTATAAAATTTAATTGTCTAGCGTCACAGATTATTAGAAAATAAAAAAAGGTTGACCTAACCCATTTTTTCCTATCCGAAAATTATGTCCCCTTTTACTATTGCTGTACCTGCGACGACCGCTAATCTTGGCCCTGGTTTTGACTGCCTGGGGGCGGCTTTGAATCTGTATAACCACTTCACTTTTAGCATTTTGCCAGATTCGGAGCCTGATTTTTTAATTACCGTGACAGGAACAGAAGCCGATCGCGTCAGTCGGGACGAGACTAATTTACTGTATCAATCTTTTCTCAAGTTTTATCAACATTTGGGACAAACACCGCCGAAAACAAAAATGGAAATCCAGTTAGGGGTTCCCCTAGCGCGGGGTTTAGGCAGTTCGGCAACGGCTATTGTTGGGGGGTTAATGGGCGCGAATTTATTGGCGGATAAACCCTTGTCTCTATCGGAAATTTTAGATTTAGCGATCGCGATCGAGGGACATCCTGATAATGTGGCTCCTGCTCTTTTGGGAAATTGTCAGCTTTCGGTTAAAGATGGGGAAAATTGGCACATTATTCCCCTAAATTGGCATTCCGAATTAGTTCCCGTTGTAGCCATTCCCGATTTTGAGCTTTCCACTGAAATGGCTCGTTCTGTTTTACCCCAGCATTATTCCCGCCAGGATGCGATTTTTAATGTGGCCCACATTGCCTTGTTGGTAAAAGCGATTGAAAGTGGACGAGGTAACTGGTTACGCATTGCAATGGAAGACAAAATTCATCAACCCTATCGTCAGAGTCTAATTAAAGGCTACGAATCGGTTAAAGTCGCTGCGATCGCCGCAGGAGCCTATAATCTAGTGATTAGTGGTGCTGGCCCTACGGTTCTTGCGATTACTGATCCTGAGCAAAGTTTAAGTGTACAAAACGCGATCGCAACCGCTTGGCAAAAGGAAGGTATCAACGCGATCATCTCGGCATTACAAATCGATTCCCAAGGAGCGAAAATTTTGGCATAGACTAATCAGACAATTCAAGGGTAGATTTTTCAATTAATAGCTTGATGAATAAAACCCTTGCTGAATCCTAATTTTGGCAGACGAAGCTGAATATTTGCAGGCTGTTCAGGTGTACAAGGTAAGGCCAACGCCCAGCACTGATCACCTTTTTCAGGGTTAAAGTAAGTAACGTCGTTGATTTTTCTTGAGATTATTGAAGTATCCGAAATCAACGGCGGCGGTAAAAATCCAAAAATATCAGTTTGATGTTCACCCAAATAGTTTTGGTTACTCACTAAATAAGTTGCTACCGACAACGATGCTAAAGTCAAAATGGGTAATATAATTAATATTTTTAAGGGAATATTTAGCCTGAAAATCAATAAAATAAAAGTTAACAATAGACTAACCAACATCAAGTTTTGACCAAAGGAGTGAACATCATAATAGGAATAAGAACCTTCCAAAGAAATCAATAAACCAAATATGCCTATTATCATAATGATTGTTTTAGATGAAAGATCGTAGCAAATTAATCCTAGAAAAAAAGAAGGCAAAATCAATAAATACCCTAAACCAAATCGAAGAGTGGGAGCGGTGGACATAAAATAAATAGTTCCACCAACTCCTAAGAAAATAAGCATTTTATTTTGATTAACTAAATCACTTTTTTTAGGAACAAATTGATATACTAAAACTAAAATGACAGATAAGATAATTAGCAAAGCTGTTTGTCTATTGAGAAAATATAGTTTGTCCGAGGTTAACCAAGTCCAAATCCAATTCCATGAATTCGCATTTTCTGGCGGAGAACCAGTCCATTTAGCCCAACTGCTAATCGAACTGGAAATTTGTTTTAATTGCTCATATTTAAGTGACCAGGGTAACTCTAAGCAAGCCAAGGAAGAGGGATATAAAGGGCATCCAGAAGTCACACTATTGACAGCCAATAAAGGCAAAATAGTTACAAAACTTAATAAAGAGCCTACTATAAAGTATTTTATTTTCTGAGTCTTGTTGACAATATAAAAAATCAAAGAAAATAATAGAAGAGCAAGAGAACTGACCTTAAAAGTAACCGCTCCTGTTGATAACACTAAGGGAATTAATCTGACATCTGAAATAGAAAAAGTAGAGAAGATAGTGGGCGATTTTTCAAGTTTAATAAAGAGCCACGCTATAGTTAATGTCAACAACATAACAGGTAAATCGGGAGAAGGGGAAATCGGCATTCCCATCCAAACGGAGAAACCAATTCCTAAAAAAAATGCAATCACTATAAACCAATCTTCAAAATAAGCCTGATTATGCCAAATTCTCTTTGTCCCAATCAAAAAATGTAAGGTCGTAATTAAAAGAATAAATCCACCTGTTAATGTTGTTAAATGGGATTCAAAAATCCCCAAGTTAAATGGGGCAGCTAAAGCAAACCAAGATGAAGTAAAGCCGAAGCGATGATGAAGAAGTGCTAATCCAGGTACGACTCCAAATTGAGATAACCAGCGAATTGCTTGAAAATGATAAAGTCCTGTATCGTACCAAACAACTCTACGGGAAACAAAAGCCCCAATACTTAAAATGATTCCACTGACAATAAGAATCGAAAAAAGAGATGAGTTAGAGCGAATATTTTTTAATTCATTTAAGATTATTGATTTTTTATAAAAAACGGCTACTAAACTGATAAATAAAATAGTCACTAGACTAAAAATAGAAGATAAAGGTAAAAATAAAGATACTGTCAATAACACAATAGAAATTATAATAATTCCTAACCATATTGAAATAATAAAGCGATCGCCGACTCTTTCAAAACTATTGCCCTGAAGTTGATGAAGAATAGCATTACCAATTCCAAAAGAAAACCACAATAATCCTAGCCAGGCGATTGATAAAATTAGCATGGATATACCTCTCCAAAATAATATCTAACATAATTGAAACATTGTTCTGGTACTGATTGCAAAAATAAGACGCGATCGCTCTAATTAGCAGAGAGTCAATTGTGAATTAAGTCGCAAATCATGGTATGGTAGGGAGCATGAAAAAAGGGAAACAGACTGCAACCAATACCGTCTCGCCCCCGAAAATCCTTGCTGTTGTCAATGGCAAAGGCGGAGTCGGGAAAACTACTACGGCTATCAATTTAGCGGCGATTCTGGCGGAAAATCATGATGTTTTATTAGTGGACTCTGATCCCCAAGGTTCGGCGACTTGGTGGGTAGAACGCAGCGAAGAGGGAATGGCTTTTGATTTAAGCACGGAAAGCAATCCAGCCATGCTTAGTAATCTTCATCAAACCGAAAATTATCACCTCATTGTGGTGGATACTCCCCCCGCCCTCCGTTCTGAGGCATTGAAAGCGGTTATCAACCTAGCAGATTATTTGGTGTTGCCCACTCCGCCTGCCCCAATGGATTTAACGGCTCTTATTGAAACTGTGAGAACCGCAGTTAGACCGTTAAAAGTTGCCCATCGCGTATTGCTGACCAAGGTAGATTCTCGGAGTTTAAAAGAAACCCTAGAGGCTCAAAATACCTTACTTGAGTTGGGAATACCTGCCTGTAATGCCTTTGTTCGCAACTATAAAGCCCATGAGCGATCGGTTTTAGAAGGGGTTGCAATCACCGATTGGAAAGGAAAAAATTCGCGAGAAGCCCAGTCTGATTATCGTCGGGTGGCGGAAGAATTGTTACGAGAATTAGGTTAAAGTTGGGTTAATTCTTTATTTATAGATAAGTTTTTACATCAAATCTCTCAAACAATAATATGGTTAAAAAAAGTTTATCCGATGTCCTACGCAAAGAAATGCAGACTCAAGATCCCGTAGAATCTACCCCTTCTTCTGTAGAAATTGCGCCTGTTGAGAAAAATGATGTTTCGATAGATTTAGAAAAGGCGATCGCCTCTGCTAATGAAAAAATCACGATATTAACCGCAGAGTTGGCCACTGAAAAAACGCAAAATAAAACCTTACAAAATCAACTGGAAAAAGCCAATCAATTACACTCTCAATTAGAAGAACAAAAGGAGTTAGTTAAAAAATTAACGGCGGATTTAAAAAAAGCGAATACGATTCACAAAAGCTTGGAAACTGAGAAGGAAAATGCTAAAATCCTGTCTGATAAAATAAAAGGTTTAGAACAGGAACTTGGGGAACAAAAAGTCTTAGTGACTAAGCTTTATGAAGAATTACAACAAGCCGAACAAAAACTTCTTGAAACTCCAAAATCTGCTCAATTAGCGGTTAAATCTGTACCTTCGGCGATCGTTCCCACCTATCGTATTGGTCGTTATGTTGCTCCCGCCCAACCCCCTGTAACTTTATCGGACGAAGTGATTGGTTGGTTTGATTAATGCTAGTTTTTCGTTATTGAAAATTAGGTAATGAAACAAAAACAAAACGGATCGCTGTAGCAACAACTGCGGTAAAGAGAATACCGATCAATGCCCAAATTTGCTTGTTTTGACTTCCTTCAACCCTCTCTAATCGCTTATCTAAACTAGAAACTTTTTCATTTAGGGATTTAATGTCTCCCCTAATCTCAGCGAGTTCTACCCTGATGTCGTTAATTCCGTCAAGTTTTTGGTTTATTTGGGCTAAAACTTCTCGTAAATCGGTTTCGATGATGGTAGGAGTTGTCATATTTAGCTGAAGAATCTATTTTTCTATTGTAGCTAAAGTTTCGGCACTGGTATCGTCTAATTGGAGGCTAGAAAGTTTGCAATACAAGAGGTTCAAC
>QBMS01000149.1 GCA_003249095.1 Snowella sp. | reverse complement strand
GTATTATACGTTTCTGAATATAGTGACTCACATTTTTGACAGATAAATATTTTTCTCTCTCCATTATTTTTCGTTTTGTAATGAGAATGAATTTTCACTTCCTCGCTGTGACAATGAGGACAGTCTCGTTTAAATAATTCTTTTTCTTTCCCATTGCAAAATATAGAATCATTAAACTCTTGGATTGGCTTTATCTTTTGGATTGACATACTCTCTCTCCTTTTTTTACCGATTTATTTATAGTATTATTACCCTTAACACCCCTGTAAAGTTATAACCATTACTTCCAAGCTTATATTTGCTTCTTTGTTTCTCTAATCCTTTGCCCAGTAATCCTTTCTGCCTTTAATCAGGCTGAACCATTGCCGTTATTTGGGGAACCGTCTGTTTTAATTGTTCCTCTAATTGGGTTAATTTTTCAGCAAGATTCCCTTCAGCGATCGCGCTTCTAACGTAGTGACAAAGGGTAGAGGCGGTAATATCGTCCTTAAGCAAATAGTCCCTGGCCCCTAGTTTCATCGCCTGTACTGCGATCCGTTCATGTCCCTGCCCAGTCATCATGATCACGGGAATCTTTTTTCTTGACTGTGTTTTCTGGATCGCTTCCAACAGTTCCAAACCGCTACCATCGGGTAGATTAAGATCAACTAAGGCTAAATCAGGAGACTGCGATCGCCACAGTTCCAATCCCTCTTCCAGGGTCTCTGCTTCTAGAATTTGATAGTCATAATCCTTATTGGCCAAAAGATAACGACGATAAATGCCGCGATCGCTGTCGGAATCGTCCACTAATAAAATTTTATATTTATCATTCATGCCGCACTCTTCTGCAAGACATCATATCTATTTTAACGTTCTATTGAAACAACCTATTGAAACAACAATCTTTATTGGTAATCAGGGATTGATTTTCAATATTATTGGGATTCATAGGCGAAAAAATCCTTATCTCGCTTTGGCTAACCCTTTGCGCTATCTTGAAAACGGTCAATATTAACAAACGAGAAATTATGACAATTGAAATTTATGGCATCCCCAATTGTGGAACCTGCAAAAAAGCCTTGCAATGGCTAGAAAGTCATGGAATTGATTACCAATTTATCAATACCAAAGAAAATCCTCCCAGTCGAGAATTAATCGAAGCCTGGGCAAAATTACTAACCACTAAAGCCATGCGAAATACCTCTGGGCAATCCTATCGCGCCCTGGGAGACCAAAAACAAGAATGGTCAGACCCCCAATGGATTGATGCTTTTGCCAAGGATGCCATGCTCCTCAAGCGACCCTTATTTGTCAAAGAGGGAACCGCCGTTTTAGTGGGATTTCGTGCCAAAGAATCAGAATTGCGCCAAAAATTAGGGGTTTAGACAGAATAGAAATTTTCCATTTCTTCTATTAGGGGTATATCAACTTCTCGCTAATTCTTTACAATTAGTTACAATGTGGGAATTAGTTAACTAAAGACGGAAAACGGTTCAAACCCCAATGAGCAATGACTTGTATCAAGACATCCAGCAATTTTATGATGCCTCTAGCGGCTTGTGGGAACAGATCTGGGGTGAACATATGCATCACGGATACTACGGGCGATCGGGAAATAATAAGGTTAATCGTCGTCAGGCCCAAATTGATCTGATTGAAGAATTATTGGCCTGGGCGGGTTACACCGAGAGCGATTCATCGACTAACCCCAAAACCATTATTGATGTCGGCTGTGGCATTGGGGGCAGTAGTCTCTATTTAGCCCAAAAATTTAATGCCAACGTGACAGGAATCACCCTTTCTCCCGTCCAGGCGAACCGAGCAACCGAAAGAGTTAAAAACGCAGGATTCCAAGAACAAGTCCAGTTTCAGGTAGCAAACGCTCTTGAGATGCCCTTTCCTGATAATCAATTTGATCTGGTTTGGTCATTGGAAAGTGGGGAACATATGCCCGATAAAACCCAATTTTTGGCGGAATGTTACCGAGTTTTGCGGCCAGGCGGTAAATTAATTTTGGCAACCTGGTGTCACCGTTCGACCCATTCCCTAGCAGGTGCGTTAACGAAGGATGAAAAACGCCATCTAGCAGAAATTTATCGGGTTTATTGTCTGCCCCATGTGATTTCTCTTCCCGATTATGAGGCGATCGCGGTTAAGTGCGGTTTCAAGGATTTGCGGGCGGATGACTGGTCAAATTCGGTTGCACCGTTTTGGGATGTGGTGATTGATTCAGCCATTAAACCAGAAGCCATTTGGGGATTATTGCAATCGGGTTGGCGAACCATTGAAGCGGCTTTATCTCTTAGTTTAATGAGCAGGGGTTATGCTCGTGGATTGGTCAAATTTGGTATTTTAACTGCTACAAAATCTAATATAGGCTAAATCTGAGGTTATGGAAATTGCTTATATTCACTTTTATGTTCCCGATGTTCGGCGATCGCGAGATTGGTTTATCGACACAATGGGATTTTCGTTGGTGGGAAAAAGTATTAATGCCCACACGATAACGGAAATAATCGGAATGAATAGTATTTTATTGCTACTTTCTGCCCCTCTCAAAGAAACCAGTCCCGTCGCTTTCTATCTTAAAAAACATCCCCCAGGGGTTGCTGATATTGCTTTCCACATTCAAGATTTTGATGCGTTTACTCAAAAATTAGTCGATCTAGAAGTTGATATTCTAGAAAATGATCTCATCTCGCTCAAAAATTCGAGGATGATCAAAATTAAAGGCTGGGGAAATCTAGAACACACCCTCATTGAAGCGCAAGACAACAGTGAGAATCAACTAGGATCTTGCTTTCAAAATATAACTTCCTTATCATCCAATAATCTCTCTGATGTAAACTCTCATGTTACAGGCATCGATCATGTTGTTCTCAATGTCCAGCGATCGCAATTAAAATCAGCAGTCGCTTGGTATCAACGAATTTTTGATTTTCAAGTCCAGCAATTATTTACCATTAAAACCCCCCATTCTGGCTTGTATAGTGAAGCCCTCATTGATCCGAGTCATCAAATTCAATTTAATATCAACGAACCCACTTCCGATAATTCCCAAATTCAAGAATTCTTAGATCTCAATGTTGGCTCAGGGATTCAACATATTGCCCTAAAGACAACTGATATTTTGCAAACTGTTCGACAAATGAGAAATCTGGGATTAACTTTTTTAGAGATTCCACCAAGTTATTATCAAAAATTAGATCAAAAATATGGCATAAAAATTCAAGCATTTCTCGGAAATGAATATTGGGAACAATTTAAAAAAGAAAAAATTTTATTAGATTTTCCTGCTAAAAGTCCCCAATCGTTATTAATGCAAATTTTTAGTCAACCTATTTTTGAAAAACCAACCTTCTTTTTTGAATTTATCCAACGTCGAGATAATGCCGAGGGATTTGGAGAAGGCAATTTTTTAGCTTTATTTGAAGCAATGGAAACCGAGCAACGGGAAAGAAATTTGGGGGACGGGGTTGATGGCCTTGGAAGAGCTAAACCTTAAGGACTAAACGATATCGGGGCTTGCCATTGCGTAATTTCTCGAAAGCCTCATTCACCTGCTCTAGGGGATAAACCTCAATGATTGGCTCCAACCCATGTCGCACTGAGAAATTCAACATATCGCTAGTGGTGACTGGGCTACCGAGGGGACTGGCTGAAATCGATTTTTGTCCTAAAAGCAAGGGAAAAAGACTCGCAGACAAAGGATTGGGCGCAACACCCACAACGTGCAAACGACCTTTAGGACGGAGGGCATTGATATAGGCATCCCAATTTAAATCCGCCGTCACCGTTGAGAGAATAAAATCCAAAGAATTGGCGACTGATGCTAGGGCTTCAGGGTCAACGGAATTGACAAAGTGAGTGGCTCCCATCGCTTTTGCCTCGGCTTCTTTTTCGGGACTATGGGAAAATGCGGTTACTTCACAGCCCCAAGCTTTCAGAAAACGAATAGCCATGTGTCCTAGCCCACCGATGCCAATGACCCCGACTTTTTCCGTTGGTTTAACTCCACAGACCAGAATGGGATTAAAAACCGTAATACCACCACAGAATAGGGGGCCAGCCGAAACAGGATTCATGTCATCTGGGATGGCGATCGCCCATTCATAATTAACACGTACCTTGTCAGCAAAGCCGCCGTGACGACCAACGATAATTCCCTCTGCCTTGGGACACAGATTTTGATTGCCCGACATACACCATTCACAGGTCATGCAGGAGTGGGAAAACCAACCTGCACCCACCCGTTGTCCGACTTTCAAGGTTGTTACCCGACTTCCCAACGCAGAAACCGTTCCCACCACTTCATGGCCAGGGACAAAGGGATATTGGGTCATTCCCCAGTCGTTGTCTAGCATATGCAGATCACTATGACAAATGCCGCAGTATTCCACTTGGATTTCGACTTCTTCTTCTCCCAGGAGGCCTGGATCGTATTCAAAGGGTTCTAGTTTGCCGCTTTTTTCTGTGGCGGCATAGGCTCGGATCATGATGATAACCTCAACAACAATCTTTACTGAATTTTAACCCCGTTAAACCTGAAAAGATTTTTCCTGATTCGAGTTTTTCGGGATTGATTCTTAGAGCTAATGGGCGATCGCCTTTCATTGGACGACTAGCCCTCTTTTGACGTTTACCCATCAATGCGATAAGTTAGGGATCGTTAAGTTGAGCGGAATCAAAAACTTTAATGAAGACATTACTCCAGAAATTTCCCATCCATCTATTTTGTCTGTCATTAATCCTCATTTTCTTAATGAATCAGACTCCCTCCGTCCAATCCCAGCCAACCAATCCAGAAATTCGCGGCGTTTGGATCACCAATAACGACACCACCCGCTTCATGGATCATCGCAAACTAGAGGAATCTGTCGATCTATTAGCTCAATTTAACTTAAACACCCTTTATCCCGTTGTGTGGAATTCGGGTTATGTCCTCTACGAAAGTGAAGTCGCTAAACGAGAAGGCATTCAACCCTTTAGCACCAAGGGGTTACAGGGTCAGGATGTGTTAGCAGATCTGATTAACCAATCTCATCGTCGGGGCTTACTGGTGATTCCCTGGTTTGAATTTGGCTTCATGGCTCCTTCCTTCTCGGAACTGGTGACACGCCATCCCAAATGGGTTACTCAACGCCAGGATGGAAGTCAAACCTGGGTGGGCGGAGTCGGAGAAGTGGTTTGGCTCAATCCCTTTCATCCCCAAGTCCAAGAATTTATTACCGAGCTAATCATGGAACTCGTTAACCAATACGACCTTGATGGGGTGCAGTTTGACGATCACATGAGTCTGCCCAAAGAATTTGGCTATGATCCGTATACTATTTCCCTTTATAAACAAGAAACCAAAAAAGATCCCCCCAGCGATCCGAATGACGGAGCCTGGCTACGCTGGCGGGCCAATAAAATTACGGCTTTTATGACGGAGTTGAATAAAAAAATCAAGGAAGCCAAGCCTAATATTCTTTTTTCCGTTTCCCCTGCAACCTATAAGCTGGCGTTATATACCTATCTACAAGATTGGCTCGATTGGGTGCGCAAGGGCATTGTGGATGAACTTATCGTGCAAGTCTATCGTTCTGATTTATCGAGTTTTTTAGAACCCCTCAGCCGTCCTGAATTTCAAGAAGCAAGAACCAAAGTTAACACGGCTGTTGGCATTCTCACGGGATTGAAAACCAAACCGATTCCCATGAACTTGATCCAATCTAAGGTACGGGCGGCAGAGGCTAGTGGGCTGGGGGTGTCGTTTTTTTATTACAAAACGCTCTGGGATATTGCACCTGAATCGACTGCTCAACGAAAAGCTGATTTTCGAGGAATTTTTGATGTTCCAGCACCCCGCAGTTTAGCTCAAAAATTCATTCCTCCCGTGACTGCTCCCAATTCCGTGCCAATTTCTACGCCTTCTCCTACTTTACCTGTAAATACGTCTCCAAGAAATCCTTTTGAGGATAATTTTCCGCCTGAACCTATGCTATAAAAGCTGAATTTTTTGAGAACTTTTGATGATTATCAGCGATCGCGTCTCTACTCGTAGTCATTGTTACCTCCTGGAATCCTAATCTTGGTAGGATAGTTGCTTGTAACAAATCGTTAGGATTATCCCCTTGCCAGAGGAACACTTTTATGAATAGGAATCAGAATTTAACAACAAAGCCCCAGGTGGTCATCATTGGCGGGGGATTTGGGGGACTCTATACCGCCCAGGGATTAAAAAATAGTCCTGTTGACGTTAAATTGATTGATAAACGCAATTTCCATCTGTTTCAGCCCCTATTATACCAAGTCGCCACTGGTAGCCTTTCCCCTGCTGATATTTCTTCCCCTCTGCGGGTGGTTCTGCGAGATCATCACAATGCTCAGGTTTTATTAGACGAAGCAGTGGATATTGACCCCGATCGCCAACAGGTGATCCTCAAAGATCATGAACCGATTCCCTACGATATGTTGATTGTGGCAACAGGGGTGAGTCATCACTATTTTGGCAATGACCAATGGCGGACAGTGGCTCCTGGTCTGAAAACCATTGAGGATGCGATCGAAATGCGTCGTCGAATTTTCCTCGCCTTTGAAGCCGCAGAAAAGGAAACCGATCCCGTCCAACGTCAAGCCTGGTTAACCTTTGTCATTGTCGGCGGTGGGCCAACAGGGGTAGAACTGGCAGGGGCGATCGCGGAAATCGCCCATAGTTCGCTCAAGGGGAATTTTCGGAATATTGACACGACAGAAGCCAAAATTTTATTGATCGAAGGATTAGACCGAGTTTTACCCCCCTATACCCCCGATTTGTCGGCTAAAGCGGAGAAAGACCTCGTTAAACTGGGTGTAACGGTGCAAACGAAAAGTATTGTTACCAATATCACCGAAGATTGCGTTACCGTTCGTCAAGGAGAAGAAATTAAACAAATTGCCTCCCATACGGTATTGTGGGCCGCGGGGGTAAAAGCGTCGGGCATGGGAGAAATTCTGGCAGAACGCACGGGAGCGAGCCTGGATCGAGTAGGTCGAGTGATGGTGGAACCCGATTTAAGTCTGCCGAATTATTCCAATATTTTTGTGTTAGGGGATTTAGCCAATTATTCCCATCAAGGAGATAAGCCTCTGCCTGGGGTTGCCCCTGTGGCGATGCAAGAAGCGACCTATTTGGCCAAATTAATTCCTGCTCGTTTGGCGGGACAAACCGTTCGTCCTTTTGAGTATGTGGATTATGGCAGCCTGGCGGTCATTGGTCAAAATAAAGCCGTTGTTGACTTGGGATTTGCTAAATTTACGGGCTTACTGGCTTGGATGATTTGGGTCTGGGCCCACGTTTACTACCTGATTGAATTCGACAATAAATTGATTGTCATGTTGCAATGGGGCTGGAATTATTTTACGAGGGGACGGGGAGCGCGACTCATTACGGGAGAAGCAGACATAAAACCGTCTCGGATGACTGAAATCCCTAATGTACCTGATAAATCCTTGGTAGCACGCTAGATTTTAGAATAGAGTTTTGCTATTTGTTTAACCTAATCGCACTTTTCAAAAACAGCAAGACAGCGATCGCACTCAATCATAAATCACAGGAAAGCGATCGCCTTTTCAAAAACGATAAGACAGCGATCACACTCAATCATAAATCACAGGAAAGCGATCGCATTTTTAAAAACAAGCAAGACAGCGATCGCACTATTAGGTCAGGCAATTACACTGCCGTGAAGTGTTAACTAGCGACAATAAAGAAGACAGTATTGATTTCACTTAATACGTTTGCGAGGAGAACGTTCATAAAAATCACGCTTTCTATAGTACCAAGAAGGTAGGCTTAAGGGTTTTGGAAATTTTATTCTTTTTCTATTTAGAAGAGCTAAAATCAGAGGCAGAGTCAAAGTGATTGGCAGTATTAGTGCAAGTATTGGCAGAAGTAACAGCCAAACATTTTTCCAACTTCCTATGATGTAACGATATGTAAAGGGTACAGCAACAAGTACCCCAACTTGAATTATCAAAGGAATTACACAGCCCAGTTCAGGGAAAGAAATTGAATTTCTTTCTGGATCTCCCTTCATGACTCCTGTTGGCATCCCAACGATAGTCCCCTTCAAGGTAACTTCAGCATCAATGCTATCTGACACGACTTGGACTAAACCGCCATCCATGTAGTCTAGGAAGTCGAAATCAATGACTGCAATTATTTTATCTTCAACTTGTGTAATCTCATTCAGGGTTATTTGACTTACTTCTCTAGTGACACTAACCAATGTAAGATCGAGAACTCTTCCACCCTTTACCTCTACTCTTAACGGGTCATATGATGCGGAATCTTCTTTCCTAATTGGAATACGTCCAAAATTAGTGAATCGTAAAAACTGCAAAAATATACTGTCAACTTTTTCAGGCAGTTGATTTGGTCTTTCGTAAATAATTTGAATAGAGTGTCTATTATCTTTAGGAATCGTATCAACCAGAGGAATAGGATCTATAATCTCAAAGATCAATTCCTTCTCTTTTTTACTCTGCTTGGTGACATATATTGCATAGAAAAAACTAACAACGGAAACAACTGTACCGATAATTCCGAGAGCGAGGTTAATATCCATGTAAGTTGAGTGGGAACGGATGATAGTTCTTTATTGGGGAATAGTTCAGAATAGACACGCCTTAACTTTATTCAGAACCTTCATGAGAGATAGAAGAGTTGTGAATAGAATTTAATCCGACATTTAAGTAGGTGGGTAGATTTAAATATAAGTAAGATGGATATCCTTGAAAACATTACTGTGACTCAATTTTCTAGAAAACTAATTTCGCCTACCTACTTAGCAGGGCACTGGTTCAGTCTAATTATTAGAATGAAATCCTTACAAGACAAGGACTTAAC
>QBMS01000148.1 GCA_003249095.1 Snowella sp. | reverse complement strand
GTTAAGTCCTTGTCTTGTAAGGATTTCATTCTAATAATTAGACTGAACCAGTGCCTTATCTTTGTGTTCAGGAAAAAAGAGTCGAAACCGTTTCAGGATATTTTTAAGTTGGGTAATCGAGTCTTCTCTAGGATGACTTTTAACTTCGACAATATAGGCAGTATTAATCGAACCATTGGCATAGGCCAGAACATCAATTTCCAGATGTTGACCTTCTTTAGTAGCCCGTACACTAGGACTAATAATTTCCATCCCAAAACGTTGTCTTAAAATTGTTTCCATAGAGGGAAGAGCTAATCCTTCAGTAACGCTACCAAACTTTGCACCAAGCCCTCCAATTTGTTTACCTAATTCTTTGAGTTGACGATTGATTTGTTGAGTACTCTCCTTAAGCTCTTGGTCAGTTGCCTTAATTTGTTGGCTAGTTTCTTTAAGCTGTCGGTCAGTTTCCCGAAGTTGTCGATCAGTTTCTTGCTGTCGTCGCTCAGTTTCCTTTTGAGCAGTCGCTAATTCTGCTAATAGTTGCCACACGTCTTCTGATGTAGTTGCCATAAAATTTATCTCCCTAATGTTTCCCTATTCACTATTGTATTGAATGCAAGCGATCGCGAAATAAGCCTTAAGACAAAACACCTTCATTTAACTGAAACTCCAAAGCTTTCTTCTTCATCAAATTAAAAATATTATAGAAACCATTAGCGCGAGAAGGCGTTAGACTCACCTGTAATCCTGTTGCTTCAATAAAATCTGGCGTAAGGGCTAAAATTTCTGCGGGAGATAGGCCATTTAAACCCTGAATCAAGAGAGCCACTAAACCCTTTACTAATTGAGCATCCGAATCGCCCTGATACCAAATTTTTCCCTCCCTTAGATCCGCCGTAATATAGACCTGGGAAGTACAGCCATGAACCTTATTTTCAGGAATTTTGCCCTCCTCTGGCATGGCATCTAATTTTTTGGCATACCACAACAATTGTTCGTAGCGTTTTTTAGGATCGGTGTGGCGTTGAAAGCGTTCCACAATTTTGGCAAGATTGGCGGGCAGAGAGTTAGAAGTTAATGACATTGAATAATAAAAATGAAAGCTAGGGAAGGATTTATCGATTCACCGATTTCTTTTCCTATTATCACCGATCGCCAAAGGACAATCAACAAAGGGAAATTGCGACTCCCTTAGTTCGGTTCTACGGCTAGGAAATTTTGAGGGATTGGGTCTATTATCATAGGACAGAGGATTTTATTGGCGGTTTTAAATCTATGGTTGTGTTAAATGGAGCAAATTTAAAGCTGAGTGACCTATTCAATGGGAGTGAAAGTAACTTTTCCACGCCTTCACCTTCTATTGTTTGCTCCTTTGATCAAGATTTAGATACCGTCATAGAACTCGCCCAATTAAAAGCTCAACGGGACTGGTTTGGGGCGATCGCGGCGTTGGAACTATTATTATTACCCCTTACCCAAGGATACACAGCAGAAAACTCAAATCCCCAGGGTTTATTACTCGCAGGGCCAATGCCGATTTTAAGCCATCCTGACCTGTTATCGGGTTTGTATAGCGGTATTTTAACGCCCAAAGCTTGGAAACATTTTATTCCCCTACCGTTTCAATTATTGGGAAATGGGACGCAAGAATTAAATAATATTGACTGTAAAACCATTGAATTGCCGCTTTTTCCCCAAGATCCCCTCACCCAAGAACAATTTTGTCTGCTGTTAACGAAAGACTTTGGTTTATTGATGTTAATCGGTGAAGATGAACAGGGTTTAGCCAGTTTTCAGTTTTCCTTTGATCCCGATGTGGTCACCGCAGGTTGGTTGACGTTGCGATCGCGTTTAGCTCTGACCCACGTACCGCAATTATCTGAATTAGACCGTTTAGTACGGGAATTTACGCCTCCTACGCCTGATTATCGCCTAGTGATGGAGTTTAGTCGTCAATTATTAAAACAATTGCCTGGATTGCCCATCCCCAACACCAAACCCCGTTCCATTTTCCCCTCAACTCATTCTGAGAAAAATCAGGAAGAACCGAGTTTAAGTCAGCATTCTGTTGATATTGAATTATTACAGGCTCTTACCCACGAAATTCGCACTCCCTTGACTAGTATTCGGACAATGACTCGATTATTATTGCGTCGTAAGGAACTTGCCCCAGAGGTAATCCAACGACTCAAGGCGATCGATCAAGAATGTACGGAACAAATCAATCGCATGGAATTAATTTTCCGAGCAACGGAACTGGAAACGACTCCTGTAGCGGAAAAAACTTTGCAATTAGTCCCGATTTCCCTCGATCAGGTTTTTGAAAATAGTATTCCTCGCTGGCAACATCAGGCCCAACGTCATGAAGTGGAATTGGCCGTCGAGTTACCGAAAAAACTTCCCCAGGTCGTCAGTAATCCTGCCATGTTGGATCAGGTTTTAACGGGTTTGATTGAAAAATTTGTCCGTAGTTTAGCCAGTGGTAGCGCAATTCGGCTCAAAGTTAGCACGGCGGGCCATCAATTAAAAGTGCAATTTCATACCCAATCTATCTGTCAAATTAATCCTCTCAAAGCCTTGGGTGATCTCTTGATGTTTCAGCCAGAAACAGGTTGTCTCAGTCTCAATTTAGATGTGACAAAAAGTCTTTTTCAAGCCCTCGGTGGCAAGCTAACTGTCCGTCAGCGATCGCAACAGGAGGAAGTATTAACGATTTTCTTGCCATTAGGAAATGTCGCTCACAAAGGCTGATTTTTTATTGAATATACAATAACAACTTGATAGCAATAAGTGTTAGTATTTAGGATAACCTATTTTAAAGTTTAATGTTAGTTAGTGAAGTCCCAACCATCTACGAATCAGCTATTCCCTCTCGCATAGAGTACCTTAAGAGAATTGGGTTAAGGCTTTATCAGGGAGATTGTCTTAATGAAAATCTTTTTGATCGAGAATTTATCGATTTAATCGTAACTTCTCCACCTTACAATGTAGGAATAGAATACAATTCAAATAATGATGAATTATCTTATCAAAATTATTTAGATTTTTCAAGAAAATGGCTGAAAAATTGTTATCAATGGAGTAACACCCAAGCAAGATTGCTGCTTAATATTCCGTTAGATAAAAATAAGGGAGGCAATAAAAGTGTCGGGGCTGATATTACCATTATTGCTCAAGAAGTTGGTTGGAAATATCATTCAACAATTGTATGGAATGAGGGTAATATTTCTAGGAGAACCGCCTGGGGATCATGGTTATCCGCTTCAGCACCTTTTGTAATTGCACCGGTGGAACTAATCGTCGTTCTGTATAAAGATCAATGGAAGAAAACGAATGGGACAAAAAAATCTGATGTTACACGAGATGAATTTATGCAGTGGACAAACGGGTTATGGACTTTTAATGGGGAAAGTAAGAAGAGAATAGGACACCCTGCTCCATTTCCCCAAGAATTACCATACCGTTCTATTAAGCTATTTAGCTATATTAATGATTTAGTATTTGATCCTTTTTGTGGTAGTGGAACAACTCTTATTCAAGCCTTTAAAAACTCTAGAAGAGTCGTGGGGGTAGAAATTGATGCTAAATATTGCGAGTTAGCGCGTAATCGAATTCTTCAAGAAATTGGTACTATAGATTTTGTGAAAAAAAATGAGTGAAATTATCCCCAAATAAATTATGAGTAAAATCACCCAAGAAGAGCTTGTTAAAGAATTCTATTCCAATAACCCGAATCGTGCAATCCCTCACCAAGAATCTGTCGATTGGTTAACTAAAGAATATGAAGAGAGAACAGGTGAAAAATTCAGAGATCCTGATAGAGCAATTCGTAAGCTTTTTCAATCGGGATTTTTAATTAAAGTACGAAAAGGAGTATATAAATATGATCCAGAATATGTAGTTACAAGAGTTTTAGAAGACTTTACTGATCAGCAAAAAAAAGAGATTTTTAAAAGAGATGGATATAGATGCGTTATTTGTGGTCGTGGTAAAGCTGAAGGTATTGAACTTCATGCAGATCATATAAAAGCAAAGGATTTTGGTGGAAAAGCCGAGATTACGAATGGGCAGACTCTTTGTGCTGAACATAATTTTAAAAAGAAAAATTATAAACAAACTGAAACTGGGAAGAAAATGTTTATTCGTTTGTATGAAGTTGCCAAACTGGAAAATGATGAAAAAACAATTAATTTTTGTCGAGAGATTTTAGAAACTTTTGATAAGTATGATATTAACGGACATATTGAATGGAAAATAGATTAAATTACTCTACTAGACATACTAGAAATTGACGAAAATAATTGGGTGCAAACCCCAGTCAGCGTCAGAAATCTGGTATTGAAATTAGTTGGGGAGATAGAGCAACTAAAAAAATATCTCAAAGAATTGCAGTAAACAAACGAAAAAATTAGCGAAAAAGTCAATCAGAATTCTCAAAACGAACATAATCTTCCTACGTCAGATCTCCTAAATGTCGAGATTGTGAAGACAAAAAAGACACTGGGCAGTAAAAAGAGGGGCGGGCGATCGCCTCTCCCCCTTGAGAAAAACGCGATCGCGCCTCTAGAAAATTTATCCCCAAAAAAAATTTGGTAATTAGTTTGACAAACGAAGCCATCTTAGCTATATTAATAAAAGTCTGAAAAATTTGGGTCTGTAGTTCAATTGGTTAGAGCACCGCCCTGTCACGGCGGAAGTTGCGGGTTCGAGCCCCGTCAGACCCGTTAAGTTAATAGAGCTTTTAAAGCTTGTAGAATCGTTAGAGTATTTAGTCATTCAGCGCAGGTAGTTAATGACGGTTGATTGCTCTCAATGGATTCTATTGCCTTTTTCTCGGTTTAAAGCCGCCGTTGTAGGCATCTTTCTTGCCTCTTTGATTTTGCGTTTTTGGCACTTGAGCCAATTTAATGTGCTGGTTTTTGATGAGGTCTATTACGCCAAGTTTGCCAACTATTATTGGCTGGGTAAACCTTTTTTTGGTTCCCACCCGCCCTTGGGCCATTATTTGATTGCGATCGCCATTGGCATCGGTTCGCTGTTTCCCGCGTCTCCTGATACGGTCAATGATTTAACGGGTTCTTTGCATTCAACCTGGAGTTATCGCTGGCTAAATGCCTTGACGGGTTCCTTTGTGCCACTTTTGGTGGGGGCGATCGCCTACGAATTGACGAGCCGCCGTCGATTTACCCTGATTATCATGGCTTTAGCCGCCCTGGATGGCTTATTTTTAGTGGAATCTCGTTATGCCTTAAATAATATTTATTTGATATTTTTTGGGTTATTGGGGCATCTCTATTTTTTTTATTTTCTGAATCGCCAAAAAGGTTGGTATTTGACCCTAGCAGGGGTTTTTCTCGGTTGTGCGGGAACAGTTAAATGGAATGGCTTTGCGTTTTTATTAGGCATTTATTTATGGGTATTAGTTATTTGGGGACAAAAATTTTATGAACACTTTTTTAATAAAACCTCTGAACCAAACCCTTTTAAATCTGCGATCGCCTCTATTCCCTTTTTAAGCCTAATTGCCAATCTCGTTTTAGTTCCTCTCATTACCTATAGCGTGTTGTGGATTCCCCATTTTATGATCAATCCTGAATATGGATTTTGGGGAATTCAAAAAGAAATTTTACATTACCACGAAAAAATTGGTAATAGTCCCGATGTTCATCCCTATTGTTCTCCCTGGTATAGCTGGCTAATTCTCTGGCGACCTGTGGCCTATTACTATGAAACACGGGGAGTCAATGGCATTGTTTATGATGTCCATAGCATGGCTAATCCGATTTTGCTATGGTTTTCTTCTTTTTCAATGCTGATTTTAATCGGTGGAAAATTTTTGTCTTTTTTCCCTAAATTCGAGCGATTTAAAGTTCCAGAATTATCAGCAGAAACTTCTTCTAATATCATTATTCTTTACATCGGATTAAATTATTTTGCAAATCTTTTACCCTGGTTAAAAATTAGTCGATGTACGTTTTTTTATCATTATATGCCCGCCTATCTATTTAGTTGGTTTGCTCTGGCGTTTATTCTCGATAATTTATTAAGTCGTCCGAAAAAAATTGAACGTTGGTTAGGGATGGGAGTGATGGGTTTAATTTTGCTCGGTTTTATTTATTGGCTACCCATCTTTTTAGGACTTCCCCTGTTGCCCCAAGCGTTTTATCTGAGAATGTTATTACCCAGTTGGATCTAAAAATAAGTTATAACGATAGAAAAAGAGATGGTTCATGAATTCCATCGCTTTTCAGAAATATCCAGTCAACCAATCGACTGAATCATGAAAAATTTACTAGCTTTAACCTACACCTTCCCATTATTTCCAAAAAATTCTTAATTTTCTCAATTTATCTAAAATGCAAAACAATCATTGGAAAGACCTTTTAAGAGACTATGGCGACAAAGATTTAGAAACTAAAAAATCCTGGTATAGTCCCGTTGCTGACCGTTACAATCGAGTTAGACCCCGCTATTCCCAAGAAATGATTATTCGTGTCATTGAAGTCGCTCAATTACCCCAAAAAGCTAAAATTCTTGAGTTGGGTTGTGGGCCAGCAATAGCAACATTACCGTTTGCCAAACTAGGATTTTTTCTAGTTAGTCTTGAACCAAGTGAAGCCGCTTATCACTTAGCGAAACAGAATTGTGTTGAATTTGCTAATGTGGAAATCAAGAATCTAACTTTTGAAGAATGGGAAGTTCCAGATGTAAAATTTGACGCAGTTTTAGCGGCGACTTCCTGGCACTGGCTTTCTCCTGAAACCGCCTATCCTAAAGCTTATGAAGCAATGAAAAATAATGGTTCCCTTATTTTACTCTGGAATACGCTCCCTCAACCAAGTTATGAAATTTATCTGATTTTAAAAGATATTTATCAAAGTATTGCGCCTGATATTCCACTTTACGCAAGCTATCAATCTGCGGAAGAGCATCAAGAAATTTTTGAAAAATTTAGTAAAGATATTTTGGCATCGGGATATTTTCATCAATTAGTTTACGAAAATGTAAACCATGAAGTTACCTATAGTATTACTGACTACCTTGATCTTTTAAGTACTCTGTCTGCTTACCGCTGTTCTATCAATTATGGAAAACCGTTACCTTGTTTAAACGCTAGATTTCTTTCAGAGTAAGTATTCAAGTGGCTAGTAACTAACAGAAACTCAAATTCTGAGTTTTTATCAGAAAAGGGGTTAGTGATCGCTTACTCATCAAGGGATTCAGGGTTTGGATTTAAAGAAAACAATCCACCTCTGATAGAACAGCGATAATGTGATTTTTAAACTTTGAACTTTCATCCCTTAAAATAATATTTACTTCAGAGAAAATAACCTCAGCCTCATTCCAAAACTCATCAGGCAAAGGTTGATTATCAGAATCACTCAGAGCATTTTGTTCGATTTCTTCCTCAGTCATCGCATCAATCTTTGCCCAGTCAGTTTGACCCTTCATTTTTGCCCATTCTTCTAGAGATACTCTGGTTATAAGTTTTTTGTTCACGTTGATTCGCCTTCCTAGCACTAATGATACGACAGACAGAACCGCACAAGGTACAAACAATGCAGAGAACCCGATGATCAATGATTCCGAGTAAAATAATTCTCATTTCACCATAATCTCGACGGTCATCTACACGCTCAACGATGGAATTGGTAAACACTGCCTGAATGTTAGCAAAATCTATCCCATGTTTATCTATATTAGCCTGGCATTTGTCCTCGTCCCACTCAAAAAAATGTGGAATCTTCATAATCCAATCATAAATTGAAAGTGAGATCGCTGATCTTGCAGGAAGAGAGCAGTTTATATCTGTATAATAAATAAAATAGTTTTTAAATACCTTAATCAATGAAAATCAAAGTCATTGTTCACAAAGAAAAAACAGGTTATTGGGCAGAAGTACCTGCTATCCCTGGCTGTGCAACCCAAGGCGATACCTTTGAAGAACTCTTACAAAATTTATATGAAGCAGTTGAAGGTTGCTTGCTAGTAGATACCGAACAGCTACAACTCGATGAATCTTCCCATAAATTTTTCTTGAGTCACTTCTAAATAAATATGTTCCAATTGCACAGGTTGTCTTGCAATAGAATCAATCATAATTCCCTCAAAAAGATCCAAAACTTCCCGTAATTCCAACGGTTCAGGTAACCAAAAACATAAATCCCCACCATAACGACGATGGATCAAACCGAGATTTTTTGCCCGTTCTAAAATTTGATTTTCTTCAGGCGTTTTTATTGTTAAAACTTCCTTAGCAGGAATTAATTGTTGTAACTCATCTAAACTGCCTTCAGCCAATAACTTTCCACTTTTTAAAATCCCTATTTTTTGACAGAGCCGTTGAGCTTCATCTAGTAAATGAGTCGTTAATAAAATCGTTATTCTCTGTTGTTGTAAATTTTGAATTAATTGCCAAATATCATATCTCGCTTCAATATCTAAGCCCGTTGTCGGTTCGTCTAAGATTAATAATTTAGGTTGATGAATCATGGCAACTGCAATATTTAAGCGACGTTGCATTCCGCCACTGAGAGTTTCGACAGGACTTTTGGCACGGTCTAATAAATTAACCGCTTGTAAACATAATTCAATTCTGGATTTGCGTTCTGAGCTTTTCAATCCATAAATTTTCCCGTAAAAATCAAGATTTTCCTGACAGGTTAGTGTTCTATATAATAAATTTTCTTGAGGAGAAACTCCTAACCAGGATTTTGTTGTTTGAGAAAGCGATTTTTGATTAATTTTAATTATTCCAGAATCGGGCTTGAGTAAATCACAAATCAGATTAATAACAGTCGTTTTTCCTGCACCATTGGGGCCTAACAATCCATAGACTTCACCCGCATTAATCGTTAAATTTAAGTGGTCTAAAATAAGGCGATCGCCGTAGGATTTAGATAAATCGGTGATAATTAACATAAAATTATAAACGGCTCTCCTGAATAAAAAGTGATAATCAAAACTTATCATGAAAAGCAAGCTAAAA